>DAVB01000055.1:1273-95726 GCA_002505455.1 Euryarchaeota archaeon UBA52
GTTATCAGCCGGGTGCTCCAGCCAGGCTAAGCTACACGCCCTGAGCGGCCTCCGGTCAGGCGCTACTGATTTTAAGATGCCCATTTGAAAGAGACAATGATGCTCACGACCCGGCAAGGTCATGAGTAGTGCTGGACTCGGAAGACCAGATGCCAGTGGTTAGTGGCCCGGCCTACACTGAGGTCGCAATGGGTCTTGCTAATGAGTTGAACATGCAGTACCTCCCTACTGAAACTCGCCGTTTTCCAGATGGTGAGGGGTATCTCCGTACCCCTGTCGAGGGTTTCAATTCAATGCGATCTGAGCCGGTGATAGTAGTCTCATCCACCTTCCCAGATAATGGAATTGTCCAGACGATGATGATGCTGGCAGGTGTTGCAGACATCCAGAGGGGTGATTTGTCTAACCTGAAGGGAGAGGGCGAACAGAATCTGGATGACTCGGGGAGAAGAATCTTACTTGCGGTGCCGTACTATGGTTATGCACGACAAGATAAGCGGTTCTCGGCGGGTGAAGTAATCGCTGCAGGGGTCATTGCTGATCACCTAGCAACAGCGTGCGATGGAATTGTCATACTAGACATCCATGAGCCGAAGGTTTTGGAATCTCACAAACATCCCATTCAATTCGTTACCTCTGTACCCGAACTTTCTGAGTTACTCTCAAAAGATGTATCTCCAGACTTTATTCTATCTCCTGACAAAGGAGCTATTGACAGAGCAAGGAAAGTCGCTGAAATCATAGGAGTCCCATACAGCTACCTCGAGAAGAAGAGGATCGATGCGCATACGATAGAACATACTCCAAAAGATCTTGATGTGTCTGGAAAGATTGTGGCGATTGTTGATGACATGATTAGCACAGGGGGTACGATCTGCAGGGCAAGTGACGCCTTACGCCGACAGGGTGCGATCGAAGTACATGCAGCTTGTACTCATGGACTATTCACTTCGGGGGCGCTCACTAGGCTCGTTAAGCACGTTGATGGCGTATACAGCACGGATTCGCTATCTAATCCACGTGCCGTCGTTTCCGGTGCGCCGGCGCTAGCTCGAGGCGTCAAGAAGCTGTTGAGCACCCTATGATGGCAGGTGGTGTCCTGCGGTGTGTTTATACAGGCCGCGTTCAGCGGCAGGCCACAGCACGAGGATGATTCCAATGAGTGTACACGTTGCCTTCGAAACCCCACAAGATGTCCATGAGATTGTTTACGAGATGGTCAAAGCCCTCGGAAAAGATGGGAGGGGGAGTCTGAAGAAGGGTGCAAATGAAGTCACTAAGGCTGCTGAGAGGGGGACTGCTATGATGGTCGTCATGGCTGAGGACGTGAATCCGAGCGAACTACTAGCCCACATACCCATGATATGCAAGGAAAAATCGATTCCTTTCATGTACGTTCCAGATCAAGCATACCTGGCTGAAGCCGCTGGAATGTCTGATGGGACAAAGACCGCTGCAGTAGCTGTTGTTGATGTAAAGAAAGACGGCGAAGACCGATTTAACGAAGTTAAGGGCCACTATGAGACCCTCTCTGCTTGAGGTGGTTGAAGGATGTCACAAGAATCCTGGCCTGCCGAAGTGGTCGAAGTTGTCGGCCGTACAGGCATGACTGGCGAGGCAACTCAGGTTAAAGTGCGGGTCAACGATGCTCCTAATCCCAGAGATATTGGTCGAATAATAACCAGAAATGTTGTCGGGCCTGTTAGAATAGGTGATATCCTGATGTTGAAGGATACTGGTAGAGAAGCTCGTAAACTCGGTGCGAGATAAGGAAGTGTTGTCAATGCCTGAAACGAGAATCTGCAGTTTCACCAGAGAGGAAATAGAACCTGGTACGGGGATTATGTTTGTTCGGAGAGATGGTACTGTACTTTGGTTCAAAGACTCGAAGGCGAGAAAGAATCATGTAAATCTGAATCGTAATCCTCGACGTCTTAAGTGGACGAGAAGATATGAGAAAGGCGGCATCAAGTAAGCAGTTCCCATTCATCTGAACGGCCTACATAGAGGTTGATTGGTGTTTTATTTCACCGATGTCATCAAGAACCCTACTTTTTCGATCGTCTTGATGAACGTATTAATCACGATACCGGGGGTTGGTGAATCGCTATCTCGGAAACTTATCAGCGAACTTGGCGATGAGGAAGAAGTTCTCCGTATCATCCGGAACAAAGATGTCGCGTCACTGGCAAAGATTGACGGTCTTTCCACAAATCGTGCGATTCGTATAATCAATGAATTCGGGGGCAATGGCAAAAGTATCGCCCAAACAACCGATGCACAGAAACTGCATGATCGTCTTATCAGCGATATTGAGGGACATGTTTCTTCAGCACCTGGGAAAAAGAGGCTGGGCGTCCTACAACCAGTTGGTATCGAATCAATTAGCGAAATTGAGTTTCGTAGAAAGATGGTTTCCGAAGCAATGTCCTTCGTTGCAGCGGCTCCATCTTCTGTGATTGAATGGGATAAGGGGTCAAAGGGAATTAGGAGTTTGAAGAGTTATGTTGGCAAGATTGACAGGGTAATTGTTGTTCCAGACTCTGCATCAGCACAGGAGATTAAGAATACAGAAAAATTTGCCAGAGTAGTAGTTCGTGGTGTAAATGAAACTTGGAAAGACTACCAGGGACTTCCTCGTGTGACATGGATTGGCCCATATCCGCCTGATCAGTTGCCTGCTGGTTGGGTGTTTTGCAAGATAGGGGATGATTTCCGATCGATGATTCCCGAGATATCACTCCAGTGGATTGAGAACAACAGGAGTAGCCTGGAATCACTCGTACACTTGAGTAGTATTCCTCTTGGATTAGATCCATTTAGTGAAAGGATAAGAGATGCAATAGACGGTCTTGATAGTCTTAGTTGGCTTCTCAAAACTGAAAATAGTGGAGCGGATATTGAAGATCTCAGAGATGGGCTATGGAGTGAAATTAAAGCGATTGAGGGTTCGGTGAATGACTCGATAGTGGGTTCCACTTCTCAGGCTAGTCTTTCTCTAGATGGATCAGAAATGTTAGCCTACTATTCAGACGCCAACAGACTTCAACACAGACTTAGAGATGTAGTATCGGATTCGATATCTGAGTCGTTAGAGTACGGGCGAGTAAGACTCTCGAAATATCTGGAAGTAAGCGACATCTCAATTCCAATGAACTGCTTCGAGAGCGAATATCCATGTTCTTTCAAGAAGGAAGTGATTGAGGCGATCGAACGAGATTTAGATCGCATGATTTCGGAATTCGAAATTGAAGGTGCTATGACTCGTGCCAATACAGCATCTTCTATCATTGGAAGGGCTCAGGAATCTATTTCTCGGATTATTGATATCGATATGTGGATTGGGATTGCAAAGTGGGCGAGGTTTCGAAAATGTATTCTTCCGGAAATTGAGTCTGATGTAGAACCTAGTTGCTACTTCTCAGGATTTAGAAATCCTCTTCTTGGAGTTGATCCTATTCCTGTGAGGTATGGATTTGGGACGCTTCCAGAGCCGTGCCCAAAAGGGTCGATTGTACTGTTAACAGGAGCGAACTCAGGCGGTAAGACCTCGTTGATTGAAGGTGTGTCTTCGATTCTTCTTCTTTCGCATGCTGGGTTACCTGTTCCAGCGGATCAAGCAGTCGTTTCCCTAGCCGATGAAATTCATCTATTGTCAAAAGTTACTGGAACTCAAAGTGCAGGTGCTCTAGAAAGGACCTTGATAGGGCTCTCAAAGATTGTCAGTTCTAACAAAAAGAAATTCATATTAGCAGATGAGCTTGAGGCTATTACCGAACCAGAAGCAGCCTCTGGCATTCTGGCTGGGTTACTGGATGCAGCCGCTTCAAACTCTTCGATATCGGTTGTCATGGTAACACACATAGGCGCCTCAATATGTAAGAAAATGACTGCAGAGGCGAGGATTGATGGTATTGAAGCCAGAGGTTTGGATGAGCAGATGGAATTAATTGTCGATCGAGTGCCTCGAATTGGAGTTTCAGCGAGGTCTACCCCCGAATTAATCTTGAAGAGGCTGGAGGCTCGTACCAGTGGTTCTGAATCTGAGCTTTTTCGAAGTATAATTGAACGTCTTTGATGGGAGGAGATGCGATTTAGTAGATTCTTATTCGATCTCGAATAATCCGTCCATGAGTTCTGAATCTAATTTTATCGAATTGAATGGAATTTCCTGTAAATTTCCTCTTTTCTTCCCCGACATTAATTCAAAAGCTCGTATTAGACGTCCTCTTATCATTAGATTGTAGATTTTCCAGAGTCTATCTTCACCGCTTGTGCTATGTGACTTGACATCGAAATTAGACCATCCCGTCACATTGTGTATTTTGGAGTCAGAATCAGAATCGCCCAATCTGATTAGAAGGTCAAACTGTTGTAGGAGTCTGATGGCCTCGTTCATTGAGTCTTTCTCTGTGTGCTCATAATTTTCATGACCGAGAAGAGACCTCGTGAAAGGATTGGAATAATCGGCATGGTACAGATAGGAGGATAGTCTTCTCTCGTTGGTAAGACCGATATAATAGTCGTAATTATAGTTCGACAGGCATGTTTTTCGGGGATCCCTCAGAGAGCATATGGTCCTAACATCTGGATGTGCCAATGCTGCTTCAACTAGCTCTTTGCCTCCTGGGGCAGAAAGAAAAGAAACCTTTTTTCTGATGGCCTCATTAAAGAAATCTGTAGCCTCTGAATGACTCATAGAAGTGAGGTCTTTTGTTGTCCCAGACTCATCACATGGTTTACCATTATCGTGTATTGGCCAAAGTCTCTCGCCGTTTGCTATGGCCAAATTTACGATTCTCGTACCTCCGGCCTTCCTGAAATGCAGAAAGAAGTTCAGACGGCTGTTGACCATGATTCTGGCTTGCTGGTTCGTGTTTGAAGTTTGGGCGTCTATGCTCTGGAGTATAGATCAGATTAGTGATTCGATTATCTCAGCCAAAGATTGTGCTCGTCCACAGTATGCGCACCTTATCTCCAAAGGGTCTTGGGAAACAACTTGCAAACGGTGAGGCAGGGGTTCATTCGGATTCTGAGTTATGCAATTGAAGAATGAACACCTTGCAATGTTGACTAGTTCCGAACCAAGTTCAATTTGTCTCTTCTCAGCCACGCCATAATTCCGGATGATAGCTATTGACGCTGAGGGGGCTATTAGTGCAAGCCGATCAAGTTCTTCTTGGCTTAATTCTCGATCTTCGATCTTGAGTACATCCTTACGGCCTACTTTGCCGCTGGGAACATTCATCACAAGAGAAATCGGATTTGAATGGGAGCCGTCAATGTGAAGCATGCGCATGACTTGAACAGCGCTCCCAGATGGTATATGGTCGATTACAGTGCCATTACAGATGGCCGAAACTCTCCTCATCTCGCTCATACAATCGCCTCCGGAATCTGAATCCCTAAACTCCGACAGAGTAGCGCCATGCGAGTCGGTACGCCATTGAATGCCTGTTTGAAATACCAAGCATGGTCAGTGGAATCGATGCTTGGATGGATTTCATTCACCCTCGGGAGGGGATGCATGATCATCATATCGGACTGTACGCTCCTCAAATCCTCGGCCTTCAAGGTGTATATTCCAGCGACCTTCTCATACTCGGCCTCATCTGGGAATCGCTCTCTTTGAATTCGCGTCATGTAGACAACATCCGCAGATGAGATAGCAGGAGCGAGATCTTCGCTTTCTTCGACATGACATCCTGAAGATTTGAGGTCTTTTACGATCTCAGGCGGCATTTTGAGAGGTTCGGGGGATACCAATGTCAATGATGCTCCGAAGCGACCGAGGGCATGACTCAGACTGTGTACTGTCCGCCCATATCTTAGATCTCCGACCAGCACCACATTAAGACCGTCAATCTTGCCCTGTCCATGACGAATTGTGAATAGATCTAGAAGTGTCTGAGTCGGGTGGTTGCCAGCACCATCGCCTGCATTCATTATCGGTATCTGAACAGCGTCAGCAGCGTATTGTGCCGCCCCTTGTCTGGGGTGTCTTATTACAGCGACATCTGCATACCCATCAATCATCTGCATTGTGTCATAGAGTGTCTCGCCCTTCTTGACGGACGATCCGACTTCGCTAAGATTCAGAACCTCGCCTCCGAGTCTCTTCATAGCAGTCTCAAAAGATAGCCGGGTTCTTGTTGAGTTCTCAAAAAAGAGATTGGCTAAGACCTTGCCCTCGAGGAGTGGAAGATGTACGTCGCCTCTGGCAATGGGAAGAAGACGCTCTGCATCATCCAGTAGTGAAATCGCCTCTTCATTGGTCAAATCGTCCATTGTAATGAGGTCCACGTGTCACTCCTCCGGCTCCTTCAATGGCTGACCGGACATATGTCTTGCCGTATATGGGGCATCGACAACACAAGTTGAAAGAAATCTGGCGAAGGCTTGAGTATCTAGCCGTAAGCGGACATTCATGGCAGAAGGCATGTACTACAGAATGATGGGTCCTACAGGAATTCAAGTTTCAGTGTTGTCTTACGGATTCTGGGCCACATATGGGGTTAAGAGCGATCTTTCGGGCGATAGGGGGGTCGAAACTGCGAAGGAGCTTTTGAAAATCGCTAGAGAAGCAGGAGTGAACTGCTTTGATCATGCAGAGGCCTATGGGACGCCAGCAGGAGAGGCAGAGAGAATTTTCGGTCTTGCTCTGTCCGAATTAGTTGAAGAGGACCCTGAACTTTGGAGGAGATCAGACCTAGTAATCACGACTAAGATATTCTGGGGAGGGGCGGGCGTCAATGAGCGTGGATTGTCTCGTAAGCATATAATGGAGGGCATGGATGCGTCTCTAGATCGTCTTGGATTGGACTACGTGGACATGGTATTTTGCCATCGGCCAGATCCGCATACTCCAACTTCGACTGTAGTAAGAGCAATGACCGACATCGTAAGGTCGGGAGCATCTACTGCTTGGGGTACAAGCGAATGGTCAGCACAGCAAATCACCGAGGCATTCTGGATTGCAAGAAGTGAGGGGCTTGAACCTCCTTCATTCGAGCAACCTCAATACAACATGCTTCACAGAGATCGTTTTGAAAGAGAGTACTTTCCTCTTTATCAATCCCCATATTCTATTGGAACAACGATCTGGTCGCCTCTGAGATCTGGTTTCTTAACAGGTAAATACAACGACGGGATACCCGAGGGTTCTCGTGCAACTGTTGAAATCTACAGCTGGTTGAAAGAAGAGTTGGAAGATAGGCGAGAGAAGGGTGAAGTCGACATTGTTAGAGAGTTAACAGCATATGCTGAAGATGTGTTAGATTGTTCTATGGCGCAATTGGCTTTGGCTTGGTGTCTGAAAAATAAGAATGTTTCAACGATTCTTCTCGGTGCAACGAATTCAAAACAATTGAGAGAGAATCTGGGTTGTATTGATGTTGCCTTGAAACTCGATGATTCTCACATGGAATCGATAGACAAGATACTCGGGAATAAGCCTGAGACGTGGATTGGTCCCGGTGGAAGTGGGAATAGGGATTTGAAAACGTTGTGAAGAGCAAATCTGGAAGACGAAGTAAATGACATCCTCAGAGAGAGAGGATGACGAGTCCCAAGGCCAGAATCACAGCTCCGATTAGCACCATTGTCTGAAAGGTCACATCTGATTCCTCATGAATATCTGGACCGTCTACGATGTCAGACACTACTGTCTCAATCGCCTCGGCTGCTGTATCCTGCCTGGATTCTAAGATATCGGATTCCTCCTTCTTGTCTGAATCCTCTACTTGAGGGTCTTCTTGATTCTCCATAAGCCTGTCAATCAATTCGGCCTTTCGTCCCGATACGGGCAGGGAGTGATCTGCGAGGAGTTCTTTGAGTTGCACGACTGTCATAGACTCTAGACTATCGCGGTCCATGACGCTGCAATTCACAACGCGGTACTTAATCCACGAGTAAATTGGCTTGCGATTTACTTCTGTTCATCCAACCACGCACGCATAACGCATGACTGACATATTTCTCGACTTGTAACTCCTCCACATAGCGAGCATGAGCGAATCTCGGAGGAGGTGTTCCCAGAGGAGGCGTGCATCTGACGTATCTGCTCTAGACTATGCAATAGGCCATGTCTCGCACCGGGTGTTTCTGTCTCAAGGGCTGCTATGATTTCCCGGCTTCGTTGACGTTGGGCTCCAGCTGCGTGAGGGCAGTCACCGTGATGGAACGGGACATTGAGTACCATGGCAAGAGCGTGGACTTCTTGTTCTGGAATCCATCTCAGAGGTACAATTCTCGGAGGTAGGCCATCTATTGGCGTGGATGTATGTGGTGCCAGTCTGACTGACCTGTCAACTTCCCCCTTCTGAAGATTCATGAGTATGGATTGAGCCATATCATCCAAGTTGTGACCTAGGGCCATAACGTCCGCGCCTGATCGTTCGGCGAGAGTATTCAGGCTCTGCCTTCTAAAAACGCCACAAAAAGAGCATGGCATCATTCCATCGGCCTGTGGATTCTTCATTGCGATATCAGGCATCATACGAACTACTTCATCCATTCTCGAGTATCCCATCTCTTCATACCCCAATTGAAGTAACTCTATCCCTAGAGACTCGCATAATTCTTCTATGCAACTGATAGAAGGGGAGCGATAGCCGTCTATTCCTTCATCGATTACTCCTGCTATGATTTCTAGGTCCCTTCTACGTCCAAGTATGTCGACAATGAGTTTGAGCATGATCGCAGAATCCTTGCCTCCACTCACAGCAGCGAGTATGCGTAATGGGCTTCCATCCTCTTTTCTAGCATCCTTTGGGAGAGGTAGTTGTACTCTTAGATCTCTCGACACTCTTCGCCTTATTGACTCGTGCAAATGCCGCCCACATAGCCTTTGACCGCTGTATGGCTGGTGCACTAGGCTGGTGTGGTCGCACCGACTGCATGGCTCGACCTTCAGCCCGCACATAACATCGGGAGTCGGCATCTGTGTTTCAACACGATGGAAGCAGCGAGGGGTTCTTGCGAGATAACATGGTGCAGGCGTCATGGATATAGGTCCGGTGCTTCCAAACTCGGAAAAATGGGGTGGGAAAGTATCCAGTCCTTGGCTGGAACGGATACTGTTTGTATCCTCTATTCTCATATTCACTTTACTTGCAGGTGAAATCCGTCCTTCGCTCTCTGACTCGTTCGGATCTTCGGCATCATTTCTTATTTATCCAATATCAATACTGGTCTCATTTATCATTACTGAACATCTTGTTCGTCTGATAGAGCGAGTATTCGGGATAAGGTAGAGTTACGATTCTGATTCTTCAGAGCTAGGCCGGAAAAAACCTCTGAAGATTGACTCAAACCAGCCTAGAACTGTTTGCCATGGCACTAGGTATCTGAGCATGCTGACAAAGAGAAGGAATAGACCGGCAGATATCACCTTGCCATAGGTCATTTGCAATTCAAGAGAATCGTTGACCTGCTGACTCCATTGATTGGGTTGGAACTCCGATATCACCATGATCATTATCTCATCGAAATCAAGTGCTATTGCAGTCAACACAGTGGCAAGAGAAAGAACCCCAACAAGCTGAGAGAGATGTGTATTGAGCACTGTTTGGAACATCCGTATGTGTTCATTATCCGTCCTGGAGCTCTCAGGCAACATGGCTACATACTCAAACAGACGGATGACCATGTGAGATGACTCGAAAAAGAGGAAGAGCAGGATGGATATGGTGATCAGCTCGAAAGCCAGCGGAGATACTAGACCTCCAAACAGAGTGGAGTCACCAATTTGAGCAGGTAGCGGCTTGAGCCCTATTCCTTGTACAGATTCGAGTACTGCCTCAAAGGTCAGTAAAGCATGGAAAATTATGAACATGATCGTGTAGCTGATAGTTGCAATTATGGCACGCATTGAGATGTTCCATATTCCAGTCAGACCGAATAGAACGGGTATGAAAACAACGCCCATCACGATCATTTCTGAGATTGCCTGCATAGTCAGTGAGAGTCTATCTCCATGATTCAATGCCGAAAATTCTTGGCCAAAGGGGATGTACAACATCTGGTAGCTTATCATACTCGTAATCCATTCAAACAAGAAAGGCCCGAATCCTGCGATAATGAGTGTTGCATAAATCGTATTTTTGATTCTTCGACGTGTCTTAGAGGTTCTGCTTGACACATAGGCATGGACGCCTGTCAACAGGAGGCAAAACAGGGAAGGAATGAGCAACGCCGCTTCCCCTACCTGGTCTGCTCCCGTTATTAAATCGGGAAGTATTGATTCACGATTGAATGCTTCTTCGACATAAGCCATGCCTCGCGTATGTTCGAAAGCAGGGCACCAATAGGTAGAACCCTCTGCCTCGTCAATGAAGTCTTGATCACATTCGCCATACACGGAAGTCATTGTGAGTAAGAGGGCTGCGAGAGCCAATGTGGCAACTAACTGAAGGGTCAGTATCTGCCATCTAGTACGCAATGAGCGAAGTCTCAAAGTGTGTTTTTGTTCCGAGTTTTCATCTGCCAAACAATCACCTCAACCCTTCTTTACCTGCAGCAATGCCTGTGCCAGGTCTATGTCTGGAACCCAGTCGATGACGTTCGCCCCGTATCCATTAAGCGACATGAGTCTATTCTGCCGTTCCATCTTGAGTACCTCGTATGCCATTCTAGGTATCCTGCTAACTAGCCTCTCGAGATCTATTGAATTCGGGGATAGGACATACACCGTGTGGCCATGACTGGATAGTGCTCTTATGGCAGGAAGAGTTGTTCCATCGCCCTCTAGGCTACTGATAACAAATACTGGGGATCCTCGATTCATCCTGGGGATTAGTGCGTTTGTGACTGCTTGGAGAGGCATTGATCCCCCTGCGGAAACCCCAGCTAGAAGGCTCAGAATCTTGTACTGCTGCTTATCACCTGCCTCAGCGGGAAGATGGTCCATTCTCCTCCCGTAGGTCGTTAATGAGACAGCATCTCGTCTTCTGATAAAGTGATTAGATACCGAGGCAGTAGCAACTGCTCCCATTTCTAGAGGGTTTTTCAAAACGGTTCCGATTCTGGATATGTCTCGAGTATCAAATAGGATATGAACATCAGTAACTGCGTCCCTGACCTTCTCATTCACCATCAAGTCACCAGTTCTGGCGAATGCCTTCCAATTGATTGACCTGAATGAGTCCCCTGGCATGTACTCGCGAAGTGAATAAAACTCGGTTCCTTGGCCGGGAGTTCGGAGAGTTGTCGCGCCGGTGTACATCTTTGGGACGTTTGATCTTAGAAGGGCGTCCTCGATGTCCCTCACTTGGGGAAATACGATGACATCGCTTCTCGTATCGGCAACGCCCTCGTCCGTGAAAAGTCCGAACACGTCCCGATATCGAAGAGAGGTCGGACCAATGGAATAGTGGCCTCGAAGAGGGCATCTCACAGTATATCTGAGAGTCGTCGATTGTCCTGGCCCCAGATTGGCTCGAATTAGATTGATTCCCCGTCTTATTTTCATTTCATGGGGAACATTGTCGTAGATGTCCAGTATCTGCGTTCTACGTCGCGAGGGGTTCTTGATCCTCAATGTAACTGTAATATCATCTCCCTTGTACACATTCTCTTCAGATAATTCGCGCTCTACTACCAACCGTGGGTATCCACTAATCCAGCTAGCCATCACCAGAATTGAAACCATTAGCATCCCGAGAATCATCAGATGGAAATGACTGACCATCATGCCGACAAGTATCAGAGATACTCCCCCGACGATCATCATTGTAGCTTTCCTAGTCCACAAAATCACGCCTCCATGAGATCATCATCTGACTCATCATCGTCTGGGCCCCATTCCTTCATACGCTTGACTATTGCAACTAACTCCTCAGTCTTATAACGACGATTATCATAGATGAATCGGATTAGCAAGGGATCTTCGACGAGCGCCTGCAATTCTTCCGAGGACAATGCATCAAACTCTTCTCTGGTCAGAGTATTACTACTTCTGATTCTAGAAAGGAATACCTGTCTAATCTTTTCTGGGTGTTGGTAAAACTCGTATCTTTTAGCGTCTCCGAAGCCATAATAGATGATTCTGAAAACATGTCTCCAATCTTCGGGGTCTTCTTTGCGAATAAGTACAACTTCGAGCATCATGAAGAGAGCTAGAAACAAGATGAGCATAGCCATCCAATCATTGGTGAAGTAAACAAGAAAGTAGTACGCTAAGTTGTATGTGTCTGAAAGTGGATTAGACTGCTGGTGACGACTCTCATCGAATATGACGACTGCATCGTCGCTTGGAATTAGAGATCCGTTGCCAACTAGCAATGCGTCTGCAATTATATCCAGTGCCCACACCCTGTTATCATTTTCAGGCACAGAGGAATCATCGATATCGGAAGCTGAGTATATTGCATTGATGAGTAATGACCCGTCTGATGCAATATGTACCTGACCTGAGGAAGGTTCGGCACACAATCTTGATGAGCAAATTCTTGCATATACTGCGAACGGGCCTTGTTCGTCACCCTGTATGCCTGCTGCTTCGAACGCAGGTGTCAGGTCTCCGTCATCATTCGAGTCCAAATACGAATCTAATGTTGATGTGACAACAGGGTACCGATTTTCAGCCGGGGAGAATGCGGACTCCTTATCGAATGCTGACGGCGTGCTGGTCAGAAGATTGTAGTCTTCACTAAAGTCGTAGACTCCACCAACATCATCCCAACGATGAGCACAGAGACCGAATGAACCGCCATCGGGCGTAAATCCGGCGTCAGGAGCATCTGGATTTGGATCCATGGAATCTAGTATTCCATCTCCGTCTCTGTCCGCAAGACAGGGGTGATAATTAGAAGTAGATCCGGATGTTTGTGTCAAATTGTATGCATCTGTTACGTTTGTCCACACATAGTTGTAATCGAGTTCTCTTGCCCATGCCTCCCCATCGTAAAGCTGATGGTTTGAGAATACGATGTTGTATTCCTGTGCAAGTGCAGACGAGTAGCCGAAATCGTCCATAAGAAGCAAAGTGCCACCAGCCTGCACATACTGTACTATAGCTTCAATTTCTGATCCAGTATATCCATCAGAATCAGATAGCTCGATTACAGAGTCATCATCCGTGAAACGGGGGAGGGATATTGTGTCACGCTCTACTCCAGATATTACGAACACAGTCTCATCGGGATTATCAATCTCCCCAAGGAGGAGTGGGCTTGACACCATAGCAGTTGTCTCAACCCCCATGGCATTGATGTCTGAACGAAAATCGCCGAGATCGTTCCAATCATCACCATATGCAGACTGCTGAGTCTTTCCATCCACGATATACGTAGAAGCGATAAATGCCACAAGTAGTGTTAAAACCGACCAAAATGAGAACATTAGGAATCTTCTTCGATTCACTGCATTGAAGAATCGGGATGCTCTTCTTGGCCTCTCCATCGTCCGGTCACCTCTCAGCAACAGGGTATAACCCAATCCAACGATATAAGACGCTTATCCGGCCTTGGGACGTATCACTGATGCAAACGTATGGCATTTGATATCTCGGCGACCTCTTCGACCGGGACTTCGAGCAGTCCTTTCTTGACGGGCCATGGAAGTAGGGCAGGATCAAGTTCTTCAGATATTATGACGAGCAACGAGATTACTTTGCCAGATCTTGGATCGAATATGAAATCGGATAGGTATCCCAGGGTGTCCCCCGCACCATCTAGGATTGGCCGGTTTAGAATTTCACGGCCGAATCCTGACGGCATTCAAAATCACACCGACTCAATGCCCTGAAGAGTGCTGGAGTCTCTCTTAACCGACTCTAAACCACTGACGAGGGTCTCTTCCATCTTGGAATAGTAATCTAACATGTCTTTGTTGACAGTTGGACGGACTCTGTTAATAGCATCCTCAAAGTGGCTCTTTGAAACACTCTTTCTACCTGCTCTCATTGCAATGAGGGCTGCTTCTCTGCATATTGCCTCTATATCGGCACCGGTATAGTTCTCAAGCCTATCAATGAGATCATCGAGTCTGAATCGGCCCAATGGCATCTCTGAGGTGTGAATCTTCAGAATCTCGAGCCGTGACTTACGATCTGGGGGCGGTACATGCAGAACGCGTTCAAAGCGTCCACTTCGTAAAAGTGCAGGATCAATCATTTCAGGTCGATTGGTCGCAGCTACAACGATGACTCCTTCCATTGACTCGACACCGTCCATGCTAGAAAGAATCTGATTTACCACCCTATTCATGACATCCGAACCTTCTCCGGACATTGATCTACGGACGCCGGCAATTGATTCGAATTCATCAAGGAATATGATTGAGGGTGCTGCTTGCTTCGCTTTCTTGAAAACCTCGCGTACGGCTCTTTCCGATTCTCCGACCCACTTGGAAATCATTTCTGGGCCCTTGATTGAAATGAAATTGGCCTTTGCCTCGTTAGCTATGGCCTTGGCGATTAGAGTTTTTCCAGTTCCAGGTGCGCCAAATAGAACAATTCCTCGAGGAGGTTTGATGCCAAAATGCTCGAAGGTTTCTGGTTGATTCAGAGGCCATTCAATACTTTCCTTTAGTCTCTCCTTAATCTCATCCAGTCCACCGACATCGTCCCAAGAAGCCGTTGGGACCTCTACGTATATCTCCCTGAGTGCGCTGGGCTCTATCTCTTTGATAGCCTCACGGAAATCGATCATTTTAACTTCCATCTTCTCGAGTACCTCGGCGGGTATCTCATCTTCATCCAAGTCAATCTCAGGAAGATACCTTCGCAGGGCCTTCATTGCAGATTCCCGAACTAGGGCTGATATGTCCGCCCCTACAAAACCATATGAATTCTCAAGAAGCCATTCCATCTCGAAATCATCACTTATGGGCATACCACGTGTATGGATATCGATGATCTCAGAGCGGCCATTCTTATCTGGTACGCCTATTTCCAATTCTCTATCGAATCGTCCGGGCCTTCTCAAAGCGGGATCTATCGCATCTCTTCTATTCGTAGCTCCGATTACAACTACGTTATCCCGACCCTGCATGCCATCGAGAAGCGTTAGAAGTTGAGCGACTACTCGTCGCTCAACTTCTCCACTTACATCTTCTCGCTTGGGAGCAATTGAATCTAATTCGTCTATGAAGATAATAGCAGGGGCATTCGAAGCGGCTTCATCGAATATTTCGCGAAGCTGTTTCTCACTTTCGCCATAATACTTGGAAATAATTTCAGGGCCATTAATTGATGTGAAATGTGCCTGCGTCTCTGCGGCGACAGCTTTGGCAATCAATGTCTTACCAGTCCCAGGGGGGCCATGAAGAAGTACGCCTCGAGGCGGATCTATGCCCAGCCTACGGAAGAGTATGGGGTGCTTAAGAGGGAGTTCAATCATCTCCCTGACTTTCTGAAGTTGGTCGCCAAGACCGCCTATATCCTCATATGAAATCGTCTGAATGGTACTCTCGTCTTCTTCATCAACTGGATCTTCCTTGATGACTATCTCTGTGGAAGGTAGAACCTGCACGATTCCTTTTGGCTTTGTGCTGACTATCTGAAATGGCAGAGCCTCGGCAAACAAAGTCATGCCTGGTATGAATATCCTATCTCCAGCTACAACAGGGCGTTTGTTTAGGCCTCTGCGAGCAAACCCTTCGATACCGGGCCCAAAACGGACTTTTTGCTGTTTGGCCATTACCGGCGAAAGCACAAGTTTCTCACACTCGGATACCTCGACTTTGCTAATATTCACTCTATCGCCCAGCGATACCGCTGCATTCTTTCGAATTATTCCATCTATCCTTATGACTCCAAGATTCGCATCTTCTGGCCTACATCGCCAGACAATAGCGGCAGTGGACTTCTCCCCCTTAATTTCGATGACGTCACCGGGTTTGAGGTTCAGATCATTGTCAAATGGCACTCTGGCTCTTCCATGGCCCACATCGCTTGGAATAGCCTTTGCAACCCTAAGCGTAAGCTCCCCTTCTTCGTCCGGCATGGAGTATCCCTCGGAGATGTCTGTGTATTGGGCTGCCTTAAACCCCCATATCCAAAGTCGATGTGTTTGGCCGCTTACCAGACAACTTGTACGATTCCAACGTTAGCAGCATTCATGTGAATAACCGGGGTGGGTGTGGCATGCCCCATGTGCTTGAGACCGGATTTGAGGCGATAGACAACGAAAACCCCAATGGTTCACCGATGATTCGTGGATACAACATAATCGGAGGACAGTTGGAATCCGCATCTGATGGTTCGACATTTGAGTCGAAGAATCCTGCTATTCTTTCTGATTGCCTCGGGGTCTTCCCTCTATCTACCAAAGATGATGTCCACAGAGCATTAAAGTCGGCAAAGGCGGCATTCTCTGGCTGGTCTTCCACCCCTGCACCCACACGCGGTCAGATCATAGGCAACATGGGAAGGCTGCTGATGGAGCATAAGGACGATCTTGTCCGTCTAGAGACTCGTGAGATCGGGAAGACACTGAAAGAGAGCGCTGGGGAAATCCAGGAAGCGATAGACACGTGTCTGTTCTTCCAATCAGAAGGAAGGCGCCTATACGGACAAACCGTAAACAGTGAGCTTCCCGACAAGGAGTTGTTCACCTACCGAAGGCCCTTGGGGGTTTGTGGAATCATCAATGCGTGTAATTTTCCTTCCGCTGTGCCCTTCTGGAAAATGATTCCAGCAATCATGTGCGGCAACACCTGTGTCTGGAAGTCTCCACAGGACAGTCCTCTCCTCTCATTTGCATTGGCCAGGATAATGCACCAGGCGGGTTTGCCGGACGGAGTTGTGAATCTCATTCACGGCAAGGGAAGTGGTGCGGGTCAGCATCTAGTTGATGCAGTTGATGAAGGAATGGTCAACAAAATTTCATTCACAGGATCTACTTCAGTTGGCAAAATGATCGGAGAAATCTGTGGGCGTAATCTGGTTTCATGCTCACTCGAGTTGGGCGGTAAGAATCCGCTAGTCATAATGCCATCTGCCAACCTTGAGAATGCCGTAGAAGGGGCTTACTGGGCGGGATTCGGTACCGCTGGCCAAAGATGCACGAGCCTCGGCAACCTAATTATCCACGAAGATATCTACGAGGATTTCATGGAGAGATTCATGGAAAAAGTCCGCAGCACGAAGATTGGCGATTCTATGAGTGACGATGATGTTCTTTATGGCCCGATGCTGTCTGAAAAATATGCATTGGATTTTCTTGATGGGTTGGAAATGTGCGAATCAAGCGGAGCAAGGCGGATTTACGGAAAGGGGCGAATAACAGCAGACTCATCCCCCACGGGTTTCATTGCCGACGCTGAGAGCGGAGTATACATGTGGCCTCACGTATATGTGGACGTTACAGATGAGATGGACTGCTTCCATGAAGAGATTTTCGGGCCTGCAGTCACGGTCGTAAAGGCCAAGGATTTCGATCATGCACTTTATCTGGCAAATGCATCGCCATATGGACTCTCGAGCGCTATTTACACGAATGACAGGCTAGAGGCATATCGATTCAAAACAGGCATCAAAGCCGGTATGACTGGGATAAACAACTCAACGACTGGTGCTGAGGCGCACCTTCCCTTCGGAGGGGTCAAGGGCTCAGGGAATGGTACAAGGGAATCTGGCATTTGGGTGATTGAAGCATACTCTTACTGGCATGCAGTCAACGATGAGCTGTCTGGGAAGCTTCAGTTGGCTCAGATGGATGTTGATGAAATTCATATCGAAGAGGCAGAGGCAGATTACAAATCTCTTGCATGATTTAGAAGTGTTATTGGTTTTAAATTCACAAAAGTTCTATTTTCCTCCGGCCGCCTTCCCACTCATGGCGAAGAGTCCGTGGACAGGCATATTTCTTGCGACATTGATGGTATTATTCTCAACACATCCTCTGTTGGTTGATTCGGGGCCACAAACTGAAACCGAGATTCGTTCGGATGAGATTCGCCTAGGAACCATTGCCAACAACTCTCCCGGCCAAGTGCTGGGCCACATTGATACCCATGACACACTGTCGATCGGGAGGCAGTTCGCCTGCGCTTTGACCGAGAACTCCAGCGTTGTATGCTGGGGCAGGACAGATTTCGGTCAAACCGGAATCGGAGTCACAGGCAATCAGGTCTACCACAACATGACCTATGTTGACGCATTGAACGGAATGGGCATCGTAGAGGTCTCTGCACACCTAGACCACGCATGTGGTCTTACGTCCCAAGGAGCCGTCTACTGCTGGGGCAGCAACGTCAATGGCCAGATCGGCAACGGGCAAATAGGAAGCACCGAACTCACCCCGACACTGGCTCTACTCCCACAGGGAGTCGTCGCAAAGTCACTCTCGCAGGGGCCGAGTTCACACACCTGCGCAATCAGCACCGATGGCGACCTGTATTGTTGGGGGCTCAACAACATGGGGCAGGTTGGCAATGGGCAGTTATGTGCTAATTGGGGGGACACCTACACCAACCCATGCAGTAATGGTGGAAGTGGAATACTGGTCCCAGAATTAATCAACATGCCAACGGGAGTCACTGTTACGTCCGTCAGCGTGGGGGGCGAGCACACGTGTGCCACGGGCAGTGATGGCGGGGTGTATTGCTGGGGCGGCGACATGAATTGCAGGGTCACCGGCGGAGACGGCGTTTCCGATGACCCCATAACAGGGAATCAGGGTTGCAACTACTATCATCATACACTCAGCCCGAGAAAGCTAACGATGTCAAACACGGAAGTTACAATCCAGGATGCAGCAAACCTATCCTTCGTTCAGGTGGTCAGCGGTTGGGTATTCTCCTGCGCGATGACCAACTCGGGTGACGGAGTTTGCTGGGGCGCCAACACGGAGAGCCAGCAAGGGATTGGCAACAACAGCAACCTGGACTTCGCCGTGGTACCAACTCTGGTCCAAGGCCCCTCGGGAGAGAGCATGACGAGCATGTCCGCCACTACCGCCCAAGCGTGCGCGATGTACGACCAGACCGGAGCCTACTGTTGGGGCGACAACTGGGGCGGCAACACGGGGGACTATGATGGTTCGAATGCCGTGTTATGCAACTACTCAGGCCTGGAAAATGGTGGTGGCAACGTAAATTGTCAGGATCGTGCGGCGCCCCATCAGGTCCACACGGGTGGGAATTACACAGCAGTGGTCATGGGTGCTGCGAACGCATGTGGCTTGGACGCCTCAAACGACATCCACTGCTGGGGCGCCTACGCATGGAACAACGTGAATCAGACCCAGCATCATGTCTTGTGGGGAACTCGGGTCCCGGAACTAATGCAGCTCCCTGGAACGGCGAAGATAGCATTGGACGACCTCGATTCGGACAATGACGGGCTCAACTCCCCATTCGACCTATGGCCCGAGGGCTGCCCATCTGGGTGGTATCAAGACGCGCCCAACTCCTGCGATGAGTCCCCGCCCGGGCACTACGCAGAGGAGAGTCTGCCATGGAACCTAGTCATCTGTGAGAGCGGTACCTACCAACCCAACGGAGGACAGACATCCTGCATAGACTCAACCCCGGGCTACCATGTCCCGAACGAGGGTGCATTATCGCAGATCATATGCCTTGCTGGGTCTTACCAGCCCAACGCTAGATCCTCGACCTGTATCCTGGCAGATCCGGGATATATGGTGAGCACGCCCGGTAAAATAGATCAAACTGCGTGTAATGCTGGAAGATTTTCATCTGTGAGCGGATCAACGGAGTGTGTCAGGGCGCAGCCTGGTTTCTATGTATCAGGTAGCGGCTCAGCAGAAGAGGCTCCATGTCCGCCTGGATCGTATGCGCCTGCCCATGGCTCGATATCGTGTATCTCGACTTCTCCCGGGCAGTATACCGACGCTCCAGCTTCAACCCAGCCGGCCTCTTGTGATCCGGGTTCCTACCAACCTGACTTCGGTCAAAGTTCGTGTCTCCTGGCTCCTGCTGGGAATTATGTCTCGGAATCGATGGCTTCGTCGTATCAACCATGTCTCTCAGGCCACTACCAATCTGCCGAAGGAATGACTGAATGCGTAACTACACCCCCTGGGACATACACGCCAGGAGCATCATTCACTGCGCCTGTAGATTGCCCTGCGGGCACATATCAACCGTCATCAGGGGCAGAGAGGTGCATCGATGCGACGCCTGGCAGCTATGCTGCTTCAGAAGGGGGCGTTGAGGCGGTTGAATGCTCTCCGGGGACATATCAACCTCAGTCGGGACAGTCTGCGTGTTTGGAGGCTGATGCCGGGCACTACATCACCCTAAGGGCGGCGAAAAGTCAGATGCCATGCCCAGTGACTACATTCCAACCTCAAACTGGTCAGACAGCCTGTCTAGACGTCGAGCCTGGCCACTATGCAGATGGAGTTGGGGCGGTGGAGCAAACGCCTTGCGATGCAGGTGAATATCAACCCTCCAGCAAGTCGACGAGCTGCAAAATCGTCCCTGCCGGACATTATTCAGTCGGCTCGGGCTCCATTGATTTCATCGCATGCATGCCTGGAACCTATCAGCCGACATCAGGAATGTCGGGTTGTATAGATGCTGATCAAGGCAACTATGTCGGAGAATCTTCTCAACTGATGCAGACACCTTGCTCAAAGGGAACTTATCAACCATCAACTGCTTCCTCCGAATGTTTGAGTGCTGATGCAGGATACTTCGTGGAGTCAACAGGTTCCACAGAGCAGACGCCCTGTGAAGCGGGATCTTATCAGCCCGTTGAAGGGCGATCGAACTGCATATACTCGTCAATCAACAACTATGTTCCAGAGGCCGGATCAGCAGTACAGACAGCATGCCCACCAGGAGAGCATCAGCCCACTCCAGGTCAAACTGGCTGTGTTGAGAAAGAGGATGGAGGGGGGCTGCTCCCTGGATTCTCTTCTTTCTTCGCCCTCATGGCGCTAGTGGGTGCTGCATCGATGTTCTCTGCTCGTAAGCAGGACTGACTTGTTGACATGATCGATGGTGCGCACGCCGGGACTTGAACCCGGGTAACGAGGTTGGGAACCTCGTATCATAACCGCTAGATCACGTGCGCTTGGAATACCCGATTGCACCTGCGGTCATGAATACTGGGGTACGGGGTTCAGCCATGTTGAAGCACTAGTTAGCACGAGAGCGTGTCATGGAAGTTTCTAGAGAGTTGGTTCGCACAGTGGTATTCGTACTTGGTCCGATGGTTCTTGCATCATACGTTATTGGAATTCGGAGGATGGATGATCCAATGGAATTGTGGGGCGGTATCCCCGAATCCTGGAGGAGACTCAACGTGATGTGCATGTTCATTGCAGCTGCTGGTTTTCTGATTGCCTGGTGGCAACTTCTCTTTGGGTGGGACGTTGGTGTTGTCGAATCTACAGGGTGGCCTTGGAGTGGAGATGTTTCAGAAGGAGGACACGGGCGAATCCTCATCGCTTTTCTATTGATACTGATACCATCAATGCTATGGCTCGAATTGACCCACATACACATACAGAATAACTCATCATTCACCCAGTGGATCGTTATAGCGAACCTCTGGCTTGTAGTATCCGGCAATGTCCTTTTGATTCTCTTTGGGTGGAGCGCATGGAGCGGGGGCGCCAGTGGGACGGACATACTACCTCTGCTTGGAGGCCTTATGCTTGGAATCCAGGTAATAGTGAACGATGGAATTCTCTGGGTATGGAAGTATCCTTGGTGATTTATGGGAAGAATGGTTCCCCGCATTCCGGGCACGGTAGGCCTGGTAGAAACGCGCCCGGCATATATCCGCAATTGAGGCAGATCGAAGAGGATATTTCTTCCATTATATGGCCCCTGCTAACACTTTCTTCATTCATTATTCATCAAGTTGATGGACATTCAAAATGGTCAGCCTTATGCAGTGCCTACTGAGGAGACTAGTGAGGCGCCGTAGATGAGAGGGTACCAACGTCTGCCCCTCGTGAAGGGTTTTGGCAAAACACAGAGGATCGACAATTGGTGGAATCAGCCGGCAATAATGGCCGTTGCACTTGGATTAGCGATGCTCTACACAGGCCTTAGGGTGATTATGCTTGATGGCAGCATCCACTATGAAAATCATCGAGTAACTTCTCCAATATTCTCTCCAGACGTGCTACACATGTTCCACATTACGAATCATCCCGGATGGATGAATTCTGCAATGTTGATTCTATGGATACCATTCGGATTCAGAGGGACTTGTTATTACATGCGGAAGGTGTACCATCGAACTTTCTTCCAGAATCCAACAGCATGCATGGTTGCGAAGCCCGGGATCAATCACGGAGTTGGTTACTCGGGGGAGCGAGGAGTCTTCATCATCAACAATATTCATCGCTACATGCTCTATCTTGCAGTCATTATCCTCTCGTTGAAATATTACGATGTGGTTCGCACAATGAGATTCGATGGTTCTTGGGGATTCTCCGTAGGCACTCTGATTCTCGCATTGGAGTCTTTTCTACTGACTATGTACGTAGTCTCATGTCATGCATTCAGACACCTTTTTGGAGGTTCTCTTGACCAATGGCGAGGTGGTATTTCATCTGTGGCTGGAAGAATATTCAGATTCTCGAGCCATCATAATGCTAGTCACAATCTCTGGTTTTGGACATCTCTTGCAATGGTTTTTCTGGGAGATATATTCGTTCTTTCAGTTGCTGAGGGTCTAATTAGCGATCCTAGTTTCATAATGGGGTGATTGGATGTACGATTACGAATCTCATGAGCATGATGTCGTCGTAATCGGAGCGGGCGGGGCAGGTCTCAGAGCTGCTATTGAGGCTAGTTCCATGGGTGTCAGCGTGGCATTGGTCTGCAAATCAATGTTGGGCAAGGCACACACTGTTATGGCAGAGGGGGGTGCTGCTGCTGCACTTGCTAACAAGGACTCTCGTGATTCATGGAAGACGCACTTCAGAGACACGATGAAGGGTGGAAAATATCTCAATGACTGGAGAATGGCGCGTATCCATGCTCAAGAAGCTCCCGATCGGATAAGAGAGCTTGAGACATGGGGGGCCGTGTTCGATCGAACTCGAGAAGGGCGGGTCAATCAGCGAAATTTTGGTGGTCACACATACCCTAGGCTTGCGCACATCGGAGATGCCACTGGACTCGAAATAATTCGGACTCTTCAAGAAAAGGGAGTGCATATGGGAATGGACGTTTTCATGGAATTTACGGTATGCAGATTATTCACCTCTGACGGACGGATATCAGGATGCTTGGCATATGATAGGCAGAGGGGAAGAGCTCATGTCTTCAAAGCGAAAACCATCGTACTTGCCACAGGAGGAATAACTCGGTGCTGGTCAGTATGCTCTGGCTCTTGGGAATATACTGGGGACGGTCATGCATTGGCATATTGGACTGGTGCAGAAATGGGCGATATGGAATTCGTCCAATTCCATCCGACTGGCATGATATGGCCACCAAGCGTTCGTGGTATACTAGTCACCGAAGGAGTAAGGGGGGAGGGGGGCATGTTAAGAAACTCAGAAGGGGATCGTTTCATGTTCAACTATATCCCTGAGATGTACAGGGACGAGTTCGCAGATACTGAAGAAGAGGCTCTAGCATGGGTTCAAGAAGTGATATCGGATAAACAAGCTACGAATAGGAGGCCTCCAGAGCTTCTGACTCGCGATGTGGTTGCCAAGGCAATTAACAGCGAAAAGGCAGCGGGTCGAGCTAGTGAGCATGGTGGAGCGTATCTGAATATATCATGGCGACCGGCTGATCAGGTTCGCAAGAAATTACCCGGTATGTATCATCAGTTCAAGGAACTTGCAGGAGTGGACATAACAAAGCAGCCGATGGAAGTGGGGCCAACGGCGCATTATGTGATGGGAGGGGTGAGAGTGGATCCTGAATCCCAAGAGTCAACTGTTCCAGGCCTATATGCCGCTGGAGAAACTGCAACGGGATTGCATGGAGCCAACAGATTGGGTGGAAACTCTCTTTCGGATCTTGTGACATTTGGACGGCGGGCGGGCCTATATGCTTCGAAAACGGCATCTGCTATGGAATCGTGGGGGGAGATAGAAGAAGAAGAAATACAAAACGGCATCGAACACATGATGGCTCCATTGAATCGTGAAGGAGGGGAGAATCCCGCTGCTATTGTGCATGATCTTAGGGAGATGATGCAAGAAAAAGTAGGGATAATCAGAACTCGGGAACAGTTGGTAGAGGCGCTAGATGATCTTGAGGCGTTGAGAATACGTTCACAATCTTGTTCACCCGGGGGCGGATTGATTTACAATCCGGGTTGGCATCAAGCTCTCGAGCTGGAGGCCATGATTGATGTCAGCCAAATGTGTGCTCTTGCAGCTCTAGAAAGAGAAGAGAGTCGCGGCGGGCATACGCGCGATGATTTTCCGGTCCCCGATCATGATTCCTGGGGTAAAGTAAACAGCGTAATTACGAAAGATTCTGATGGAAGTATGAAAATTGATCATAGGAGTTATCCGCCGATACCAGATGAGTTGAAGCAATTGCTCGATTCTGATGACCTGGACGGTGATTCCTGATGAAGAAGCAAGTGACTTTTCGGGTATTCAGAAGCCACTCGGGGGAACGGCCCTATGCTAGCCACCCAAGAACCGAATCATCAGTTGGCAAAATGTCTGACTATGAAGTCGAATATGATGAGGGGATGGTTGTTCTAGATGTCATCCACAGAATACAAGCAGAACAAGCTCCTGATTTAGCGTGTCGTTGGAACTGCAAAGCGGGAAAGTGCGGCTCCTGCTCTGCAGAAGTCAATGGCAAATCTCGCTTAATGTGTATGACCAGAATGTCAGACATCATGGAAGAGACGCCCGAGAATGAACCAGTTACTGTACGTCCAATGCAGGGCTTCCCACTAATTCGTGATCTGGTCACTGATGTTAGTTGGGCTTACGAGATGAATAAGAAGATGGTTCCGGTAAATGGCCCCGATAAACTAGACTGGGAGTTCAATCAAAATGAAGCAGATAGGATTCAGGAGTTCAGACAATGCATAGAGTGCATGTTATGCGTGAATACGTGCCATGTTCTCAGAGAACATGAGAAATTTGACAAATTTGCAGGTCCGAGATTCTTCGTAAGAATGGCAGGACTAGAAATGCATCCACTAGACACTGAAAGCCGTATACCTCAGATTAAAGATGACTTCGGCATAGGTTACTGCAATATCACGAGATGCTGTACTGAAGTATGCCCGGCAGGAATCAACATAACAGATAATGCAATTATACCTCTCAAGGAAAGAGTCGTGACAGAGTATTATGATCCGATTTCAATGATTGCTAGGAAAATTGGAATCAAGCGTTGAATGAATAAAACGTCTTGAATATGGAATAATGACCTCCGAGAGCAGCCGCCCTCGGAGGTGTTGCGTAATTCTAACCTATGATCAAGGCAGGTTTAGGCACTCAAAGGCGCCTGATGCCTGACTTCTTCACATTGGCCTTCTTGATCTTAGCAGGAAGCCATGCAGGGCCAGAAGCTGGCCTGTCCACCATAGACACTGAGCCGGTGAAACAGTGAACCCTGTTGGTTCCCCTCTCTCTCAGCTCGATGCTGGTATGTCCTCGAGTTGCGGCCTTTAGGGCAGCTCCTCGGGGTTGCTTCGAAACGAACACGTGGTCCGAATCGCTTCCGTCTTTGTTTAGCAGTACGAAGTACTTCTTGTCACTCATGGTACAATACCTCCGACTCACAAGCATGCTGTTGCATATATATTCGTTTCCCCGATTTCGATTGACTGCGAGGGTGGGAGGGTAAAAATTGACACCTCGGAGGAAGAAAAAACGTCTTTTCGTACTCTTAAAATTCAGCGCATGCGAGGGTCTTTGTGGTCGTTACACCGCTTATGGAGCGTATACTCTCAACTACCATTCTGGCTATATCGCCAACTGAATCTGCCTCAACCTTCACAATCAGATCATGGTCGCCAAATAGAACATTTACCTCCGATACGAAATCCATTTTTGATGCTGCCCTATGGACCTCTATTTCAGATCCAGGTTCAACGTTGATCAGCACAAATCCTGTCGCCATGTGGGGTAATGACAGTATCAAAGTGATGAATGCTTCGTAAAATTGCCACTTTCAGTCGATGGGGATATAGGTCGGAGTCGGTTCGGCCGGCTGTATGGCTGACACCATCATCGTGAGAGAATGCCTGCATGGACAGGTTCGTGTGATGTATGGGGACCTCACAAAAGAGGAGGGGGATGTGCTGGTAACGCCTGCGAATAATCGTCTTGCAGGTAGGGAAGGCGTCGATGAAATGGTGCATCAAGCTGCTGGCCCCGAACTCCGGGAACATACTCATGGAATCGCAGTTGAGCGACGAAAAGAGAATCTGCCGCCTTGTGGCGTTGGCGAGGCAGTAGTGACTCCTACGTTTTCACTTCCACATGGAAGTCTTGTCCATGTGGTTGGACCTGATTGTCGACGTCCGACACAGGACAGCGATCGAAGAGAGCTTCTCAAAGCAGCCTATGCTTCATTGTTCAAGGAAATTAAAGGGATAAAGAATCGAGATACAATTGTTCTTCCACCTCTCAGTATGGACATATTCCAATATCCTCATCGCGAAGGTGCAAGGATGACCATGGAAATTGTTCTTGCGTGGATGGATTCGGGGGATGACCCTGGAGTTAAAAAGATCAAAATCATCACACAAGAGGCGAATTTCATAAAAAATATGAAGACTGTTTACAGAGAATCTGAAGACAGGTTTCCCGGTGTCGATCGTACTAGAGAATATCGACGTGGCCTGATTGACTAGTTGGCTGTTACGCGATTAGAATGAGCCTTTATGGCTTCATGCATAGACATGCGACCGACGGCTACTGCCTTTGCGAGAGATCTTGGGATTGTGAGCCTGCCCTCTGATATTGTACGGGATCTTCTCTGGATCTCTCTTAATTCCCCATCTGTTGGATCGACGACTAATCGCTGAATAACTCGAGTCCCGATTTTTCGTGCTATTCTTGCAGCAGAAGCCGAATGATCGTGCCTTGATCCCCTTGATGTTCTTCTCTCATCGACAAATTCGACAACATGGCCTCTGGCCAAACACACGTTGGCAAGCCTCCTTGCAATAGTTCGAGATCCGTCACCCACGCGAACGAGGTAGGTCTTGGGGGAGATACTTTGAACAATTGACCCTATATGATCGGGTGTTTCATCCACTGACTCAAGTTGAACTGTGCCCAATAATTTGCCGCAAGACATCCATGCGAGACCGGGCCTAGGACCGGAATCCACACCAAAGACAAGATGCTTGACAGATGCTGTTGGGCCCAGTATGGCAGAAGATATCGCTGTCTCTAAATTGTCTACTGTACAAGGCACTCCTCGAGAGTCGGATTGCGACTCGACCTCGGAAGGCGTCCCAAACCATATCGGCATTGAAGCAGGAACCGGGTCTTCTGGAGCAAGTTGTATCGGCCTTATGCCAGATGATCGCAGTGCATCAATCAACCTGTATGCAAGTTGGTAATCCCGAGTGCGGATACCTGCGCATTCCACGACAGCAGTTCTGAAAGAGGCGGTGTTCAAGCCTTGCTGTGGGTAATTAGCCGCGAATACGAAAATAGGCCATTATATCGAATTAATAATCCTGAATGACCGGTGTCGTCATTAGCCCACCCGATACGATTACCGTCATGAGTGGCCCATATGAGCGAGAATTGCGATCTGTCTTGGCCGGCGAGAAAAAGGGCGTAATCGCGATTACGAGATCGTGTAATGAGGTCGAGAGGGCTAGGGCCATGCAAGTATGCGAGAGGCCATTTCTGGTTGTTAGAGCGCCGGGCAGTGGTTCTGAGGGCACTGGAGATTTACTAGTTCTGAGAGGAGATGTTTGCTTTCCAATAGAGGTTAAATCATCCAAAGTTAGTAAAATATACCTTTCAGGTAGAACGATGACACAATACGAAGCATTTCAGGAAACTGGTGAGCGATGTGGTCTTTTACCGCTTTATGCCTTCAGGTTGAAGGGTGTTAGAGGGGATAGTTGGAGGATTTTTTCCGTTCCCGTGGAAGGACTGAGAGGGAAAATGAGAATGATAGCAGATCGCGTGCCAGAACTTCCCCTAACACGAAATGGGGCCCCTCATCTTGACTGGGACAAGGGAATGCCGCTGAACGGGTTCATAGCAATGATTTGTCGTTCAGACGGTTCCAGGCCAGCTTTAGGAATCAATCTGTGAGCTCCTTCTCAATTGCTTCTATGATCTTCTTCGTCTCATCGATTTCAGATTTTGATGTGTCGAGATCTATTCTTTCCAGCCTGGCCGATACAGCATCTCGCTCTTTTTTGATACGGCTCAAAATTCTCTTTGCACGCTTGCCGTCGCCATCCATGATGCTGCTCCAGTGAGCATGGACTTGGGTGTTCCTATCAACACGACATATTGAAGCAGGAGTCCATTCGCAGGAAACCATGGAGAATCAGCCGATAGGGGCGAATCAAATTCTCTTGTTGCTTGGAATAGCCCTGCTTACGTTAAACGGGGTGTTCTCCATTTTGGTAGGATTTATGCTCTCAATGTGGTATATAGGAATCATTCTTCTGGAGTATCGAGGTGTCTTGGATAAATGGAACTCGACCAGAGTGCTCGGGCTGATACTTATGATCAGGACCAGTCGTGGGAAAAGGGCAGCCGAATGGATTGCTCGTCCTAGACGTCTTTGGCGAATATTTGGAGAGGCGTCCATATGGCTCTGCTTCGGTGTGATGATTCTACTAATTCTCGGGATCATAGCGAGTGCTATTGAAACTGCAAGGGCTCCGGCTGAACAGCAAGTTCTCCCTGCCACGGACATACTTTTCATCCCGGGAGTGACGAGTTTCGTACCAATATTCTGGCCCATTCTAGCACTTATCGTGACAGTAGTGATTCACGAATATGGACATGGACTGCAAGCGAGAGCTCATGGGATGCGAATCCGGAGTTTCGGGGTACTTATCGCAGGGATCATTCCAGTGGGGGCGTTTTACGAGCCTGAGCAGGAGGAAATTCGAATCGCGCCTTCGCGAGAAAGGCTCAGGCTATTCGCGGCTGGACCATCTATCAATATCGTTCTGACGTACATTCTAGTCGTCTTATTGGCTGGTGCATCACACGGCTTGGTAGCGACTGAGAAGGGTGTTTATGCAGTGGGTATCGTAGAGGGCTCGGGGGCTGAGGAAGCAGGTCTTCTGCCATATGAGCTAATCATGCAAGTTGATGATATTGCTCTTGAGAATCCTGAAGATCTGACCAACGTACTCAATGCGCGCGTCGCAGGAGACACGATTCTTCTGACTGTCGGGACCAATCCGTTCTATGGGCCGATGGAAACCAGAACGGTGGAAGCAACACTCACGGACAAGAAAGCCTACTATTACGAATTGTGCGGGGGAGATTCTGAATGCAAATCTAACGTTGACGACGCGGGGATAGATGATGGCGAAGGTTTTCTCGGAGTCAGCGGCATAAGATCAGCAGATAGTGCCGCTCGGGTGTATGGGCTTCCATTTGAGGATGGGCTCACCATAGGACAACGCGCAGTTTTGGTGGCCTTGTCGCCCCTGCTATTTGGAGCGGTTCCGATTCAAAACCAGGGACAGACAATGGTGCTGCAAGAAAGAGCGTTCCTGAGTGCCGGGGAAGGTCTGGTTCCATCTATCCTCGGAACTGTTGGCATGTTAGGTCTCTTCGACTTCCTATTCTGGATAATGTGGATTAGTTTCCTACTAGGTGTTGCGAATCTGATACCCCTGATACCTTTTGATGGAGGCCACATGGTTAGAGATGCAGGGCATATAGTGGCAAGGAGGGTTATGCGTGGTTCGAACCCCTTGAAGATTGAACGTCTTGCTGATAGATTGAGTGGTTACAGCAGTCTATTCGTCCTCGCCTTGGTCATGATCCCCATCATCCTGCCCAGATTCTTCTAGATCGTTTCTAAATGAATCTATTATGAGCGGTGCAGCGATTATTCCGCCTACCACTAATGCAAGTTTGATCCAACTAGATGACGGTACTGCAGGCCACGCTCCCGTCGTTAGAAGCTTTATCGATCCAAGCCAGGGAATTTCAGTCGAGGCAATACCGATAACCCACTCGTCCTTAACAGCAAGTACGGGATTACCATCCTCGTCCTTGAGTCCTTGACTCATTATGTACTGGTCCGAGGCGTCTCTATCTGTGGCTCTGAGTTGATCTATCCTGCATCCATTCGATTTCTCATTATCTCCTGTTGTGAGGTAACCCTCATGGCTGGGTATCCATCGGTCGATCCTCAAATTTCCGCCATGGGGATAGCATTCGTATTGAAGGGTGAGGGATATTTCCTCCACGCCTCTTAGGTCTGTGCCGGGTACGTCCCATCCCCCAGATTCATTTTGAGTTGCCTTGAGTATGGCTCTATGAATCACAGGAGTGTCGCTCCCGCCATTCTTCTTGTAGATGATAACGTCGCCGGGCATACCATGACTTTCATACCCCTGATGGGGATTGCCCTCCTGAATTGACTCTGCGAATGTAATGATATGTTCTGCTCTTTCTGGGGCGGTGACCAAGATGAGGTCTCCGGCATCTATTGCCCCTATCTCACCATCCTCTGAATGGATCATTGAATTGCTCTCGACCACTACGAGAGGGGGCCATGATCCGGTGAAGGCCCACAGACCGGACAATATGATGACGACCAATGAGATCGATATCATTGCCTCCCTGATTATGGAAGATGTCATCTTAATCCACATCCTCTTCGATGGACTTGGCGGGGGTTGTCATCCACAATAACATCGTAAGTGCGAGTGCGATTACCGCACTAACAGGATCAATGTGCGGCGGAGGGTGACTTTGTACCGGGTTCCCGATGATCATATCATTAAGTGAACGAGAAGAGGCGTCAAGACCACCGAATAACGATTCAAACGCTATGATCGCGAGGAAAAAGGATGTGATGGAGATTAGCGCTCTGTGTATTTCCACTTTCTCAAGAGCGCTCAGCCGAGGGAGCATAACTGAGATCTTGGAACGTGGATTAGACCACCATGACATTGACTTTGTGCTATTTGTTGGGCGTTCACTCCATCTACGATTCGGTTTAATCTCAAGATCACGGTAAACATCCAGTAATCTAGATCTATATCCTGCTCCAAGAGCCTCCGCCGCATCCTCAGCCTCTTTCCTACGCCTGATTACTTCAGTCCTGGAATCCAATGCACAGATCTCTTCGAACGTGTCTCTCAATGAGAGGTAGGCGAAAAACTCAGGGAGCAGAAAGAAGCATCCTGTTCCACCGATGATGAGGCACATCCAACTGAACGGAACCAATGATGATGTTGCTGGGTCAGTGGCCCCTCCCAGCATCAGGAATAGAAGACCCCAGCCCGTAGCACCCGCAAATAAGATCGATGTGTAGGCTGTAACGGGGTAGTGTATGTCAGGATTGGCCCTCCACCATCTTCGGATCCTCTGCGTCGGCGATAGTCGGGCCACGTCAATGGGCAGAGCGATTGGGATTAGGGCCTTCCGGGGTTTCGAGTCTGACGAAGAGGGCTTTTTTGCCTAGTCTCCAGCGACTGGGCATGGGAGGCAGGGGCATCGGGCTCGAACCTCGAGTGTCAGCCCTACTTCGAGGGCTGGATTGGGATCCGACTCCGATTCAGAGAGAGGGCGAGGGAGTCCTGCTCTCGGGCAAAGATGCTCTGCTAGTGGCTCCCACCGGCAGCGGGAAGACGGAGGCTGCGGTGATACCTCTCGTTTCCAGAACCCTGGAGCATGACTGGGAGCCTCTATCCATACTCTACATAACACCCCTAAGGGCGCTGAACAGAGACATGGATCAGCGACTTGGTCCGTTCCTCGAACCTCTGGGGCTCGACGTTTCATTGAGGCATGGCGATACGAGTAAATCAGAACGCGCCAGACAATCTAAGAATCCACCGCATTTGCTGATCACGACTCCTGAAACTGCTCAAATTATGCTGCTTGGTTCAAGGTTACGCAAACATCTTGCGAAGGTTCGTGCGATAGTTATCGACGAAGTTCACAATTTAGCCGGATCCGAGCGTGGTTCGCAACTTCTCGTTGGGATTGAGAGAATTCGTGCATTGGCAAGAAGGGACGTCCAAATTGTAGGGCTATCAGCGACAATAGGAAACCCGGAGGAAGTAGCAAAATGGTTCTCGAAAGATGCTGTTGTTGTCAGGGGGCCGTCCCCGAGGACTACTGAGGTACGCGTGCATGTTGAGCAATCAACGCCTGAGGATGAGGCGTTGGCTGTACCTTGGAATGTATCTCCGAGGGCGATATCCTCCCTGAGGAGGCTGTCTCGTCTTATCGGAGAGTCGTCTCCGGCTCTTGTCTTCGTAAACTCAAGATCGAATTCGGAGACAGTTGCACAGAGGATGCTCAAGATTGCTCCCGAAGTCGAAATCGGGGTCCATCATGGCAGTCTCGCAGCAGATTCCAGGAAAGAAGTCGAGGGCGCATTGAAAGAAGGACGGATTGATGCCATGATCTGTACATCAAGTCTCGAGCTTGGGATAGACGTTGGTTCGATACGTGCTGTTCATCAGTTACAATCCCCGAGGAGCGTCGACAGCTTACTACAACGAATTGGAAGGTCCGACCACAGGGTTGGAGGGACTGGTAGGGGTGAGGTTCTCGTATGGGAAGATGATGATGTTGCAGAATCAGCAGTCATAGCCAGGAGAGCCCTGGAAGGAGAGATTCCAGATGTAGAATGGCGTACTGACCCAGCGATAGTTGCTGCTAACCAGCTTATGCAGATGGCAATGCAAGAAAGTGTCGTATCAATCGAGGAGGCGCATGCAATACTGACTTCTGCATCGATATTCCAAAAATGGGACCTTCAAGATACTCTTGATACTCTGAGAGTATTGGACAATCGGTGGCTTCTGAAATTATTCAATGATCCTGCAGAGTCAGACATCATTTCCTGGAGCCCGAAGATATGGGAAGCAGTTTCTTCAGGTCTTGAAGATGAATCGATACCGAGCACTAGGCCCTCATCATCCGATACAGAACCCGCAGAGATTGAGAAATGGAAGAAAATCATGATTCCGAGGCTTCCAAAGAAGATTTCCAAGGGCTGGTTCCAACCAGCTGGGAAGCTAATGTCGACAAGGACTCAGCATTACTCGATGATTCCTGATGAGTCGTTATACAGAATACGTGATGTTGTAAGCAGGAGGGTTCTGGGGACAGTGGACGAGTCATTCGTTCTATCTCTTAGCTCCGATGGGAGCGAGGATGGGGGCGGGAGACCCAGAACATTCGTCATGGCTGGCAGAACTTGGCAGATTATCGATGCAGACCCTGAGCAAAATGAGCTTACTGTTGCTCCTATCTCGGAGATTGGCAACGCGCCGGTATGGTCCGGAGAGTTGCCGCCAGTACCAAGAGAAGTTGCTGAAGAGGTGGGTCAGCTCAGAAGGAGCATCGCTGAAATGACCGGTTCTTTAGAAGAGCGGGGTAGCATCATCCCCTTCGATAGATACCCTCTCTCAAATGAGGCTGCTTCGGGTTACATACAGTCTGTAATGGATCATCTTGACTCCACAGGACACATCCCGGACGACCTCAAGCTAACTCTCGAGGTTAGAGAGCACGCGATCGTATTGAATTGCTGTAGAGGTTCCAAGATCAATGAGACTCTGGCGCATTTCATCCAAGCGATGGGGTCGGCACTCGGAGGGTCCACAGGAATGGCTGTGGTTGATCCCTACCGGATATCATTCAAGATACCTAAAGTGGATGCAGGTCATATCGAAGAATGGTTGAGGGGGACCTCTCCGTCTGCTCTTGAAGCGATTCTAAGGATGACTATCCCGAACGGTAGAGCGATTAGGGCCAGATTCGTACAGGTCGCTCGGAGATTTGGGGTATTGAGAAAAGATGTTGACCCCAGAAGGGTGAATATCGAAGGCATGATGAAGCGATATTCAGGCACGCCAGTAGTTGAGGAAACTCTGTCCAAATTGTTCTATGAGAGAATGGACATAGAAGGGACAATGGATCTAATTTCAGATATACAGGATGGTCGTGTTTCTGTTGTTGTTACAGGGCCGGGCCCCCTTGGCCAGTCCCCTCGTTCTGAGCGAGACATGTTACTCCCCGCCTGGAGCGATAAGGATCTGCGCGAACGTCTCGAAACGAGGCTTCTTTCAGAGCGATGTGTCCTGATATGCATCAACTGCTCATCCATCGAGAGGAAACGTGTCGGACGTCTTGAGAATGGGATGGATGATTGTTCGGTGTGTGGTGGCGGAATGAGGTGTTGCGCCCCAGAAAGATTGGAAAGTATGCTGTCTGGATGGGTCTCCAGTCGAGATCCTAAAGATCGCGGCCGGGTTCAGAAAAACGCCGAATTGCTGCGCAATCATGGATTCGAGGCGATCATGTGCCTCATGGCCAGAGGGGTGGGGGAGGAAACTGCCACGCGTATTCTAAGATCGCATGCTGGCAAAACCCGTACTGAACTTTTGAGATCGATTCACAACGCTGAGATCGAATACGCTCGTACCAGACGATACTGGTCTTGACGCAATCGCTATCCGGTTGATATGGGTCCGAGGAGCATGTTGATTGGCCTCACAGGAAGGAATGCGTCTGGCAAGACCACTGTGGTTGAATGGTTCTCTGAACGTGGATTTGTATCTGAATCATGCTCAGATTCGATTAGAACGTGGTTGGCGGAAAGGGGTGTAGAGGCAACCAGGGAGAATCTCATCGAGGGCGGAAGAGAACTTCGTAGGCAAGGTGGCGGAGGCATTCTGGCTGAAATGCTTCTTGAGCGTCTCAACGGGAGAGATGCCGTCATCGATTCAATACGTACTCCGGCTGAGGTGGACGCCCTCCGTAAGAGAGAGGACTTCGTATTGATCGAGGTTGTAGCCGATCCGAGAATACGATGGGCTAGAGCGGCGGCTAGATCGAGACCCGGCGATCCCTCCAGTGAAGCGGAGTTCATGGAGTCGGAAGAAAGAGAGTTGGAAGCCACCGACCATGCCGGTCAAGCCCTCATTGCAACCGCGGCTATGGCTGATTTCAAAATCGAGAATGATGGAGATTTAGGGGCTTTGGGGAGCAGATTGAATCAGATCATGTCCGATATCTCATGATTGAGCGGTTCTGATAGCCACCCCAGACTCTCGCAATAAAGCCATGGAACGCTCGAAATCTTCCTTCCAACGGCCTGGAATCTCAAGACCGGCGGGGATGACGACTTCGGATACGCCAGCTTGAATTAGGCTCCTTGCGCATCGGGTACATGGAGGCCAAGTCACATAGGCAGTACACCCCTTAAGAGCGAGGCCGATCCTTGCTGCATGCATGATCGCATTCTCTTCAGCGTGGCATATCAGCGGATACTTGAGTTCCCTGTCCGATAATCTCTCGTCCGTGTCAGCGATACCACGCGGAAACCCATTGAAGCCAGTCGATCTGATCTCTCTGTCTGGACCGACCACGACGCATCCGACCTTGGTCGAAGGGTCCTTGCTCCAGTTCGCTATATGGGTTGCAAGACTTAGGAAACGTCCGTCCCACTTCTCACTCATACCCCTGCCTCATGCTGTCTTAGTCAAGAGGGTTGCCGAGGAGGGTGCACCAACAAGGCATCGGATAGATCGTGTTTCAGAGGGTTTAGCACGGACAGCACATCCCCGACCAAATGTATGCTGCCCATGACAAGAAGTTCCGCATTTTGATCAGATGCGCGTTGGAAGGCCTCTTCGAATGCTGAAAGGACATCATTCGAAAATGAGTGATTTATCACCGATCCGAAGATGTCTCCAATCTTTTGTGCAGAATGCGGGGGCAGTCTGCCATGCTCAGGTTCTGTGATGACTGCATGAATGATCATTCTTGATGTCTCATCATCTATCAAAGGTGCTAGAATCCCATCTAGATCATCCTTCTGTGTGAATCCGATCATAATCACAGCATCTCGATCCAGGCGAGAGGCCTCGTCACTGATTCCTTCCAAGTTGTGCGCTGCGCTCAGCCTCACAGCGACATTACCGGACATATGCACAGTTCCATCCCTTCCTGGCCATCTGATATCCATTGGATCTTTTTTCCACCCCATGTGATGTCCGATCTTGGAAGCCATGTTGTACCATTTTTCCCAAGGTTTGTCAGTTGAATTGTCCCTATGCAGGAGGAAATCATGACCGGTCAATCGGCGTACTTGTGATTCGATCTCCTCGTTGTCTGGATCGAACATCATGAGTGGAACTCCTGGACGATAGATTCCCGCTTTCTCCCTTGCAACGTCGACGAGTGTGGGGCCGAGAATGTCTAGATGGTCCTCCGAGATGGTTGTGATGGCGCAAAAATCAGCATTAACGCACCGAGTGGCATCGAGTCTGCCCCCCAATCCGGTCTCAATTATAGCCCTGCCAACTCCTGCTCTCATGAAAGAAAGTAGGGCGACTAGGAACGTCTTCTCATAGTACGTTACCTGAATGGAAGGCGTCTCCTCGCTTGCCTTCCTGACAAGAGCTAGGCACTCATCGAACTCTTTCTCATCGATCGGCCTTCCATCGATCCTAGCACGCTCTTCGACGTTCACCAGATGGGGCGAGGTGAACAGTCCGACTAAATTCCCAGAAGCAGCGGCTCTGGCAGCGAGATGTGCGCAGAGAGAGCCCTTGCCATTGGTTCCAGCTACATGGACCGATGGAAACGCGTCTTGGGGATTCGACAAACGTGCAAGCATCTGTCTGACATGAGTTAGCCCGAGCCTCATGCGCCGGCGCCCGGGGACGGGAGCGAGCCATGCTCGAAGGTCTTCGTGAGTCCAGTGCGCCATGCATCGGGGACAAGCCATCTTGATATGAGCCTAGGCGGTGAGAGGGGGTATGTCCGACGGCAATCACAGGCCCATGGCGTGGTCATCGATGCTTGGGATGGCTGGTATGTTCATCTTCACAATAGCCATCGGAATTTTCATTCAACCCGCATGGAATTTCGAAGATGCGAAGGCTTTCGGTGAAGAGGGATCCACTGAAAGTGTGAACATACTTCTCTATTTGATGATGATTTTCTTATTCACTGCGCTTGTAATTTGGCTAGCCAGGAAGGGGCGTCAAGTGTTGATCAAAGCATTCGTTCTTTTTGCACTTTGGGTATCGATGATCTATGCGACCTTTCCACTTTTGGTCTTGGGATTCGTGATGATAGGCACTCAGATGCCTGATGTGGTATTTTTCCAATCTCTTGATGCGGCATTTTACCTATCTCTGATCATTAGTCTGATTGCGATAGTCGGGCTCTACAGATATCCTGAGTGGTGGGTTGTGAATGGAGTGGGCATGATTGTTGGTTCAGGGGTGATTGTCATGATGGGGATCAGCTTCGTCCCGGTGCTGGTGTGCATATTCATGATCGCTGCGGCCATTTATGACTACTGGGCGGTGCATCGCTCCAAACACATGCTCGAGCTGGCTGATACGATGATTGACCTCAAACTCCCAGTCGTTCTCGTTGCTCCCAAGGACGCCAGTTACAGCTTCAGAAGCGAGCGGGGGGGCATACGCAGCTCAGAGCCGATTGCAGGGGATTCCTCAGTTCGACTGGAAGAAGGGGTATCGAAGAAAGGGAGGGATGCGCTTTTCATGGGCCTGGGTGACGTGATCTTCCCGGGCATGCTTGTCATCTCAAGCCTAACCTACATGCCTGAGCTTGGAGGTGAAGTGTACAATCCGTATGGCCCGATGTATCTCAGCCAGATATTGGTGGCTTTGGGCACTCTCGTGGGAGGGCTGTTCGGATATGTGGCTCTGATGAGGTTCGTTGCAAAGGGGAATGCTCAGCCGGGATTGCCTCTTCTCAATGGAGGGGCGATTCTAGGGTACATCATCACTGGAATTATTGTTGTCGGCCCTGCTGCTCTTTGGCAGGACATATCGTTCCTGTGAGTGCTGGAAGCCGAATCCCTCAAGTGGCCCATGGATGACCACTGATTGAGGCTGATGCTAGATATACAGATCTTCCGCGATAATCCGGCCAGCATCCGTGCTGACTTTTCGAAGAGGGGGATCGATGACGCTCTGATCGATGAGGTGGTACGTCTAGACGAAACCTGGAGGCAGATTAGATACGAAGTTGACCAGCTTCGGAAGAAGAAGAATTCAGCAGCAAGGGGCATTGCTTCAGCGAAGAAATCCGGCGACGAAGACGAGTTCGGGCGTATCATGGACGAGGTGTCCAATCTCGGAGAGATGATCGAGAATTTGGAGTCGGATGCCAGGAAAATGGTCGAAGAACGCGATGGCATCAGAATGCGTATCCCCAATATCCTGCATCCTGATGTCCCAATCGGAAAAGACGATCAGAAGAACGTGGAGATTAGCAGGCACGGGTCGGAGAGAGTTTTCAGCTTCAAACCTAGAACCCATAACGAGATCATCGAGAAGAACGGATGGGTTGATCTCGCTCGGGGGGCCAAGGTTGCAGGATCTCGCCAGTACTTCCTGATTGGCGACCTGGCCAGGCTCGAGATGGCGCTCCAGCACTATGCGTCTGACTTCCTCATAGAAAGGGCATACACGCTTGTGCAACCGCCGCTCATGATGAATAGGGCTGCATACGAGGGAGTGACTGATCTCTCCGACTTCGAGACGGTCATGTATGGGATAGAGCCTGATGGGTACCACCTCATAGCCACGAGCGAGCATCCACTCACCGCGATGAGGATGGGTGAGATAATCGAGCCTTCTGAGCTTCCCATACGAATGGTTGGTACCAGCCCCTGTTTCCGGAGAGAGGTCGGGGCGCACGGACTTTCAGACAGAGGGATATGGCGAGTTCATCAATTCACCAAAGTCGAGCAAATTGTCATCTGCAGGCCTGAGGATTCTTGGGCCATGCATGAGGAGTTGCTTTCCAATGCGAAGGATCTCTGGGACAGCCTCGGACTCCACTACAGGGTTGTTGACATCTGCACGGGAGACATGGGGACTGTTGCCTCAAGGAAGTATGATTTGGAAGCATGGTTGCCCGGAGCGGGTGCTTTCAAGGAGGTTGTCTCATGCTCTAACTGCACGGACTACCAGGCGAATAGACTTAGGATGCGCTACCGTACAAGCAAGGGGAATGAGGCGGTGCATACGCTCAATTCCACCGCTGTTGCGACGAGCAGGGCCCTAGTGGCGATAATGGAGCAATATCAGACAGAGAATGGGGGGGTTGCGATTCCGGAGGTACTCCAACCGCTCATGGGTGGTCGAACTCACCTCGAACGAATTTGATATAGCGCTGTTCTTCGTTCTCCTCAAACGGGTGTTGGCCTACATTCACCTGATACGCTATTCCTAACCAAGTTCCATCCGGGGAAGTCACTGTCTCGAAGAAATCGTGCAAGGCGTGTACATCCCCTTGAGACTCCTCGTATGCAGTGATCGTGTGCAGGGGTTCGGGGTCGGCTATGGTGAACGGCCATGTATCGTTGACTTGAGGGGATTGAACTGCACCAGCGTACAGGAACCACTCTTTGCCCTCGACATAACCGTCATCGCCGCCCCACTGATCATAATCCAGGCCATAGAATGCAAGGGTGACGACATCCCCCTCCGTGATTGAGATGAAGGGATACATCGAGATCCCCCGGAATGACTGGACCTCCCACGAATCCGACCAATTGCTCCCATTGTCGTAAGATATGGCGAAGCGCATCTTCCAGGGATCGGTATCCGATCCAGGGCAGTCGGCCCAAGCTACTGCGACTGTCCCCTTCTCGTTGTTGTTGACCACGGGGTATCCCTCTGGGCAATTCCCATTTCTCGGGCCGACTTCGACGGGATCCTGCCAGGTTCCATCGCCGGGACCCGGGCCTGTTCCCCTGCCGTAGTCCTCAGATATCCGCACATGTACGTATCCGGAGTCTGTATCTGCATTTTCCTGTGCGACAAAAACATAGGGGCCTGCCCGTTGTGACGAGATTGTTGACCAGCCCCCAGGCATTGAGTAGCACTGGCTGAATGATGCGCCGCCGTCTTCGGAATGGTAGTACCAGTATCTCCCGGAGTCCCCGCTGCACTCCGGGGGGGATGCTCCTGAGTTGCCCAGGTAGTGGATGATTCCATCACCCTGGGCAGCCACCCAGGGCCGATCGTCAGCAGCCATGGTGTTCATTCTCTGACATGGCCCATCCTCGTAACTGGTACCGTTGTCCGAAAACCGATGCCACCAGTTATCCTCCAGAGTGGTGTCGAGATAATAGACGACATCGTATGCATCTACCGATATATCGCCCTCATCGCCCAAGCACTCGGAGGCCCCCCCAGCGTAATTGGCAAGCAGCATATTGCCGGGGGTGGGTGCAAACTGATCGCCATGATCCCATGTAGCTCCGCCATCGCTGCTCGCCCAGAACCAGCTGGCCCAGTAATCCCAGGTTGTGTCTGCCCCATCAGTGCAGGCCCACCATGGGCCCGGATCATCCGGATCGAGGATTATCGGCACAGGGGAGTCCTCGCCGCCCCATCTGAGATCCTTGTGGGCTGTGATGTACATGCTGCCGTCACTGGTGATGGATATCGATGGCTCATATCCAACGCCAAACCCCTCGTAACCGGGGTCTTGACCGTTGTTTGGGTCTATGCACTCCTCATGCCTCGGCATGAATACGGACTCGCCCCATGAAATCTGAATTGAAGGTTCATCGGCATCAGGAGATGATTCAGTGACGTCATTAACTATCCACGAATAGAGGGGCACGGCGAGTAGCAAGATCACGATGAACGCAAGAGCGGTGTCCAAGATGAGGAACTCGACGATGTCCTCGAATTTCCTTCTTTCCTTCACATTGTCATCAAAGGGCGGACTGCCTTGAATATCACCCTCCATCGTGTCAGCACGTGAGGTGTTTCTTCATAGTGCTGAGCATTGATTCCCGGGATTCGCGTCTGTAGAACGATTATTGATTTGTATCGGGCGGTTTCCAAAGATTTGGCCATCGCCTCTTGATGTGCCTGAATATGATTCGACTCAGAATCATCGAGAATAATAGGAATAAGACCGACGTCCACCAAGGAGTCTCGTCATTGGTCGCTAGGAACCATGTGATTCCGAGAATTGCTGCACCATAGAAGGCTCGGAAAATCGAGAAGATCAGAAAACCTCGAAGAAAAGAGTTTGCTAGGATCTTAGAAATGAAGGATTCACCGCCCACGATCAAATCGAAGGGGGCCAGGTGCATGAGAATGGTGGTCTCATCACATTCGATACGGTGATGTGCATGTTCCACATGCAATCGACATGAGTGACGTATCTCCTCCTGCTTCTTCTCCTGCTGTGAGGAAGACGATGCAAGGCAATCGAAGCCGGGATACGAAGCCTGAGCTGGCTGTTCGCCGGATGCTTAGAGGTGCGGGTTTCCCCGGATACAGGATTCATTGGAGGATCGATGACTCAGAAGGGCGATACATATGTCGTCCCGACATCTGTTATCCTGGAAGGAAAATTGCGATATTCGTCCATGGATGCTTCTGGCACCGGTGTCCGAATTGCAAACCCTCTATGCCGAAAACGAATGTCGAATACTGGAGGCCTAAGTTTGAGCGAAATGTGGAGCGAGATAGATCGAAACATGAAAGATTGGTCAATCTTGGATGGGATGTGAGGACCATCTGGGAATGTGAACTGGAAAATGTAGATGCCAAGAGTATGATGAACAAGGATTGAGATTTAATTCGAAGTACTAAACATTCAGTAGGCGCTACTTCGACATTCCTTGCTCATCTGTGGGAGGATTTTCTCAGCCTGGATCGGATGATATGGAGGCGTCTTGAGGTGTGATTGAAATCAGAATCTCGCCCATGTCGACTCTATCGCCTTCCGTGAAGTAGATGGAAGACACCTTTCCCGACTCTGGTGCGGTTATCTGGTGCTCCATCTTCATGGCTTCGAGGATCATCATCGGTTGGCCCTCACGCACTCGGTGTCCAGTTTTCACGAGGACTTCCCTGACTGTGCCTGGCATAGGAGCTGTGAGACCGCCTACACCTATGTCTGATGAGGTCGAGTCTTGACTCCTTTCTCGAACGACGTGAGTATTCCCTTCAAGCGATACCCACCACGCGTCTCCAACCTTTGTGACATCTGCTCGATACATTCTCCCAAGGCTCTCGATGATGACTGATCCGCGTGATTCGTCATATCTGATCGAGAAGTCCTGATTCACTTCGACATCTTCGGCTTGTAATCGGTCGACGAACAGGTTGTTCTTCTCAGAACGTAGTCTCACTGACCATGTTTTGTCATCTCCGTCAATCTTCCAATCCATTCCATCACCTCATGGGAAATTGCGAGACAGAGTTCGGAAAGGGTCTCCGAAGTGACCTGTGTGCTGATCAACAATGGATGGAGCGCTTGTAACTGCTGCTCTATGGAGACCGAGGCGCTCTGCTGCTGATGCTATCACGGACAGCATGCCCTTGACCGGTTCCTCGGGCCGGGCCGGGAGGTCCAAGTCATCGAGGTGGTCAGTCGTAACACCCGGTCCAGAGAAAGTGTCGGAAACCAACATCTCCCTACAAAAAGCGATATTCGAACGAACTCCGTGCAGGATGATTTGGGATAGAGCCTGATCTAGTCTCCTGATTGCCGATGCGCGGTCGGGTGCATGGACTATGACCTTGGCAAGCATCGGATCGAATGCGGTGGTCACTTCGTCCCCCGTCCGTACGCCTGTGTCGACTCTTATGCCCGGCCCATCAGGCATCTCGAAGCGGGCTATGGGGCCTATGGATGGCAAGAATCCGGAAGATGGGTCTTCAGCGTACAGACGCGCCTCCATAGCGTGGCCTGAGATTCCCACTTCGGCCTGTTTTATTGGAAGAGGGAGCCCGGCTGCAACTGAAAATTGCATGTGGACAAGATCTAGGCCTGTGATGAGTTCAGTAACAGGGTGCTCAACCTGAAGCCTCGTATTCATCTCTAGGAAGTAAAATTCGTCCCTGTCCGATAGGAGGAACTCGACAGTTCCTGCGCCCTCGTAATCAACCGCGCGAGCTGCTTGTACCGCCGCCTCTCCCATCAGAGATCTCAGACGAGGGGTTACTGCTGGGGATGGCGCTTCTTCTATCACCTTCTGATGTCTCCTCTGAAGAGAGCAATCTCGCTCATTAAGATGGATTGCGTTTCCATGACGATCTGCGAATATCTGGATCTCGATGTGCCTTGCCCTCCTAAGGAGGCGCTCGACATACACGGTTCCATCACCGAAGGCTGCAGTGGCCTCTCTTGAAGCTGCATCATACTCTGTTCGGAGACGCTTGGGCTCCTCGACCATGCGCATGCCCTTGCCGCCTCCTCCTGCACTTGCCTTGAGGAGGAGCGGGTAGCCCACTTCTGCTGCAGCGGCGGCTAGTTGAGGCAGGGGGTCTTCGTCATCTGAGACTTCGATTGATTTACCGGGGATAACAGGTACCGAGGCATTGACCATCGCCTCTCTTGCCCTTATTTTGTCTCCCATGGTTCGAATAGCATCCGCAGATGGCCCAATCCACACTAATCCTGATTCAGTCACCTTATCGGCGAATTCTGGTCTTTCAGAAAGGAAGCCGTATCCCGGGTGTATCGCATCCGCTCCGGATGCCTTTGCAGCATCCAGTATCGCATCTATCGAAAGGTAAGTGCTAGAGAGGTCCTCTCCTGGCAGCCTGATCTTTTGATCTGCGAAGTCGAGATGCATGGAATTGGAGTCCAGATCATTGTAAACCGCAACACCCCTCAGTCCGCATTCACGGACAGCTCTAAGCACGCGGACTGCTATCTCGCCCCTGTTGGCAACGAGCACGCAGGTGAAGGGGGTGGTCGCCTCCATCATCCACCCCGGCATCTCCATGTTTCCCCCACATCAGATGCATTCATTGAATTGTTGCTAGGTTTGTCATCGATTACAAGACAATCTCGTCGCCTTCCGTGGCTATCGACCAACCCATCAGGTCTTCTGTGACATCGATCTTGCTCAATGCCCTATTGGAATGATTGAGATGTATGAATCGTATATCTGGGTCGTCTTCCTTTCTAGGGCCCAATCTCCTGATTGATTCGAGAATCGGCGGATGAGGAATGGAATTTTGGCGTGGCAGGTCATCAGAACTCCAAAATGTTCCATCCATGAGAACGACATCTGCCTGCATGCTGGAAATCCATTCTCTGATCGAATCGTACCCGACCTGTGCCAGAGTGCTGGTCCAATGGTCGTGATCCGGCAGGTGGAGCAGCGAGCGATTTGGTCCGCGCAATAGGAAGGCATGCGTATCGCTCCACTCGTCTCGATGTGGTACTTTTATGGGCACCAATGAGAGATTATCCGATATCTGGATCTCATGTCCTGAGTTGAATTGTTTCTTGATGAATACCCGTTGATTGAGGAGTGCGTTCCAGAGCGGTGTTTCGTGGATCAAGTGGAACATGGATTCACTGGCGTGGAGTCGGATCCCTCTGGAAGCCATTGCCTCCCTGCCGAATAGCCCAAGTCCGTCAATATGGCCGAGATGGCCGTGAGTGATCCATACGTCAGATATCATCCGAGCGCTGTCATCTAACATCCTCGTCTGTCTGTCCAGATCACGTGTCACATCGATTAGGTGAAGTTCGTCTCCGTCCCTCACTGCGAGTGATGTTGGAGATAGCTGTCGTCCTTCTTCCGAGAATCGTTTGCAGGTGTCACACAAACATCCTGGGTGGGGGACTCCACCATCTTGGGCTATGCCGAGAATGGTTACGACTATTCTCTCAGACATACTGCTACACCTGATCGAGGGCGATTGCCCGTAATCTAACTCCTCCAATCCGGATCTCTTTTTTCAAGGAACGCTGAGAGTCCTTCCTGCCCCTCAGGAGAGCCTCTCATCTCGCTGGTTAGATCAAGCGTATAATCACGTAGATCTTCATCACTGCCCGTCCATCTATCGAATGTAGAAGTGAGTGCCTTGGCCTTCGAAACCGCGATTGGGGCCGTCGTGAGGATGTCGTCTGCCACTATTCCTGCCGCATTATCAAAATCAGACGTCGAATCTACGATTTCATCGACGAAGCCTATCCTGAGAGCCTCATTGGCGTCTATTCTTGAAGCACGCATGGAAAGACGTCTGAAATTAGCGCTTCCGAGGCGGCGATAGACGTAGGGACCGATGACGGCGGGTAGGATCCCTAGCTTGGCTTCCGATAACGCGATCCTAGTTCTTGGTTCTGCGATCGTGTGGTCCAAGCAAGCTACGAGTCCGGCTCCCCCACCGAGCGCTACACCCTGTATGCAGCCAATTGTGAAGCATGGGTGCGACCACAGACCATGGAAAAGTCTGTCGAGTCTTGCCGAATCCTCGCGGTTCTGTGAGGGGGACTTGGAACCTGCATCCCGCATCATCTGGATGTCAGCCCCTGCACAGAAGTGCTTCCCCTCTCCGCGAATATGGAGTATCCTCAGATTGCCGCCCTCGGGGACCGAGTTCGCGCGTGTCCAATCTAGAAGCTCGCACATCTCCTCAATCAGTCGGATGCTCAGGGCATTGAGCGCATCCGTTCTTTGAAGGGTTATTGTGGCTTGCTGGCCTTTTATTTCAAGCGAACATAGTTCTGTTTCCGGTTCTTGCATCTAATCACATCCTGAAAACGCCATAGCGCTGATCGGGGAAGGGGGAGTTGAGGCTTGCAGAGATGCATAGGCCGAGTATGTCTCGCGTATCTCTCGGATCGATGACTCCGTCATCCCAAAGACGCGCTGTGGAGTAATACGGGCTCCCTTCAGTCTCATACTTCTCCAGAATCGGTGATCTGAATTCATCTCTCTGCTCTTCGCTCATCGGTTCTTCTCCCTGTCTGGACCTCTGGTCTTCCTTCACTGTAGCAAGCACATCAGCAGCCTGAGGGCCCCCCATGACCGATATACGCGCATTAGGCCACATAAACAGGAATCTTGGATCATAGGCACGGCCGCACATCCCGTAATTGCCTGCTCCGTGACTGCCTCCGATGATTATCGTGAATTTTGGGACGGGAACGCAGGAGACGGCGGTTACCAGTTTGGCGCCGTCCTTCGCTATGCCCCCGGCCTCTGCATCCCTACCGACCATGAATCCGGATATGTTCTGGAGGAATATGAGGGGGGTGCCCCTCTGACCGCACAATTCGACGAAGTGCGCACCCTTCAGAGAAGAGTCGGAGAACAAGATCCCGTTGTTTGCGACGATACCGACGGGGTAACCGTGGATATGCGCAAATCCACAGACAAGGGTGGTTCCATATCTTGGCTTGAACTCGTGGAATCTCGAACCATCGACTATCCTCGCGATGACTTCCCTCACATCGAATGGAGTTCGATTGTCTTCGGGAATGATGCCAAGAAGGTCTTCTGCATCATGGGCAGGGGGTTCGACGGGACGGGTGTCTAGACGCTTTTTTGGCTCTATATTGAGATGCTCCACGATATTCCTCACCATGTGGAGGGCCTCGTCCTCATCCTCGGCATAATGGTCAGCGACTCCGGATTCACGGGTGTGTAAGTCGGCTCCGCCCAGATTCTCGGAGCTGACTTCCTCGCCCGTAGCGGCTTTGACGAGTGGCGGTCCAGCGAGAAAAATTGTTCCATTTCCCTTCACGATGATCGATTCGTCGCTCATTGCGGGGATGTACGCTCCTCCAGCGGTGCAAGAGCCGAGTACGGCTGCTATCTGGGGTATTCCTTTGCTTGAGAGAATGGCCTGATTGCGGAAAATTCGGCCGAAGTGGTCTCTGTCGGGAAATACTTCGTCCTGCATGGGGAGGAATGCGCCGCCAGAATCGACCAAGTATATGCAGGGAAGGCCATTTGCCTCTGCGATCTCCTGCGCGCGAACGTGTTTCTTCACGGTCATCGGGTAATACGATCCGCCTTTCACAGTGGCATCATTAGCCACAAAAAGGCATTCTCGCTCGTTGACTACGCCTATCCCTGTGATGATGCCCGCCGAATATGCTCGGCCATCGTAGAGGCCGTCTGCGGCGAGGGAAGAGAGTTCGAGGAACGGGGTACCAGGGTCACATATCTCTGCTATTCGTTCTCTGGGCAGGCGCTTGCCCCTCCCCCTGTGGAGCGACACAGCACGTTCACTGCCGCCCTGCATGGCTGCATCGATTCTCTCACGAAGCTCCTGTATGAGGGCGGAATTGCGCTCAGAACGTGATATCCACGCCTCATCGCCGCGATTCACGCGCGTCCGCAGCTTTGTCATGCGACCTTGTGAGGGGGCTTGTGAACTTGAATGCCCCGAAGGATTCACACATCAGACCTCGTCTCGAAAGGCATGGTCGGCGATTCAGACGGTAAGCGGCAGTACACTGAAGACGACATAGGGATATTTGTGACGTTGGTTCGCGACGATGGCACCTATGTGGAGGCTGAGATCGTGCGTGTTTTCTGTCCAGTGTGTGGCGAGGAGTTCATCGGCACCAAGCGTGATGCAGGTGGTTTCATAGCTGGCCATAGGGCCTATCATGAGCATGAAAATATGAGCGACTTGATTGCTGAGTCGATGGGCGGAGTCTGACAATCTGGCTACTCGTATGCCCATTCTCCCTTTCGCATGACCGGGGTTCTGCTGCCATCTTTCGAGATTCCATCGATGTCGAGCTCTTCTGATCCAATCATCCAATCAACATGGATGTTGGACGTATTTCCGCCTGCTTTGGAGACTGATTCGGGATCATCCCCTATATCTCCTCTGAAGCACTTGGAATAACACTGGCCGAGTGCGATGTGGCATGATGCATTCTCATCGTATAGCGTATTGAAGAAAAGGAGGCCTGAGGCGCTTATTGGAGAGGAATGGGGGACAAGCGCGACTTCGCCGAGCCTTCTTGCGCCGTCATCCGTGTCAAGTAGCTTTAGGAATACTTCTTGCCCCTTTTCCGCTCTTGCTTCGATGATCTTTCCAGCCTCGAACCTCACCTCTATCCCATCGATGAGTGTCCCTCGGTACACCAATGGTTTCGAGGCCCTCGCAGTACCCTCAACCCGATCTGAGTGAGGCGTTGTGAAGACTTCCTCAGTAGGGATATTCGGCGTGCATTCGATCCCGTTCTTGGCGGTGCTCGCCCCGCCCTTCCATGCATGCCCGTCTGCTAGACCTATGGTCAGATCAGTCCCAGGGGCTTTGTAGTGGAGAGAGTGGAAATCTTGCTCGTTCAGCCATTCTTGCCTTTTCGTTAGGATCTCCTGATGTGATTTCCAAGCAGCTATCGGATCCTCGTTATCAATCCTCGATATTGAGAATATGGCCTCAGCCAGAGCGGCGACGGCCTCGTCATCACCCATATCCGGGAAGACTTGCTTGGCCCATGCAAGACCGGGGTAGGACACTATGTTCCAATTGGTGGAGAAATTTGTGATTCGCTCCATAGCAGGTTTTGAAGCCAGAGACATCGACTTTCCGGCCCTCGCAACTCTGGAGGGGTCTTGTCCAGCGAGTAAGAGGGGGTTGGCTGCCGAAATAGCGAGTCTTGCGGTATTGTTGTCGAATGCCTCGGCCATGGCCCTGAACATCCAGTCTGGCGCTCTGTCCAGACTCTCGTCGGATGCGTTCTCATATCGAGCTAGGGCCAGATCGTCATCGGAGAGCATGGTTGTCACAATGCCTGCTCCATTTCTGTACGCCTCGGCTGCCAGCCTTCTGACGAGTGGGAGTGCTTCCACTGGTGCTGTAATGATTAGATCCTGTCCTGGTTGCAAGTTCAGGCCGACTCTTATCGAAACTTCAGCGAGACGGTCCAGCATCTCCGCTTCAAAGGGTAATTCGTCATCTGGGAGTACGTTCATGCTACTAGTTGACAGGATGTTGCGTTTGAATGTTTGAATTGGCCCTAAACGCCCAGAGTGAGCCTGAACACATTCCTGAGAGCGGGTGCCATACCCACGACCATCAGGCACAATGCGATGAGAACCCGGAGATGCTGCTGTCTGTATTCGAATACGGCTTGTGAATAAAACCAACAGATGACACCGGCAATACCGACTTTCAGTAGCGTGAATGTCAGGGAGGTATCCAGAAAGTCAGTAACCATTGAGCTAATTACGTGCTTCTCGGTGTATCCGAAGTAATCTATCCCAATCCAGGTAGCGATACCATCCCCTATCTGGCCACCGACTGGGAGGAATACTGCAGGGCTTGCAAGGACTGCTTTCTTCCTGAGCTCATCGACCTTTTCGCCCAAGGGGGTTTTTAATTCAAGATACTCGCTCTCTGTTACCCCTGGAGGGAGTACCCCTGGAATGTACCCAAGATTGAGTGATTCCTCAGCATCATCCTTGCCAAATGAATACAAAATATAGCAAACAAGGATTGGGACGCCGAATACGACTACTATCGGCCATGCGGTCATCTCAGATGTTTCCCTACCTATGGCGAAGCCGGCGAGCATCCCGAAGAGCACGATTGATCCCCCCACTCCAGTGGAATACACAGTTCGCTGGATATGATCAAAGCGCTCCACATACGAGCCTGCGAGCCAGTAGGGAGCAGTGACTCCGAACATTGCAATGATGAGCATTACCTCTCGATCGTATGCCTCCGAGAGTATCTCGACATTGTCGCTGCTCAGGACGCTCATCCCATATATGGAGGCCTGCGCGGCTATGAGGAATGCAGAAAAATGCCTCGTGGCGGCATTCTTCTCAGCCTCTGTTTCAATTGTACCGTTTGACACCCGGTGGCCAATCAGGCCAGCGAGAACGACCCATGCTGCCGTCTGGAAATGAACTCCTGGGCTTACAAACCACGGAGCGAAGGAGTTACTGAAGAGTCCGGCATCTTCTATGACCTCCCCGAGAGGAGCCCACAAAACCCAGGGGAGAAGCGCGATGAGCATCGCATCAGAGCCATCGATACCAGCAACCCTCAGGAGTCCCGATAATGATACTACAAATAACGCTAGACCGATTCCGTATGAGGCGGTGTTGACGTAGTTGTAACCGCTATCCCCACTTGATTCGTTTAGAATTGAATCAAGGAAATATGTGTACACTGCCTCAGATAGTGGATTCTCTACATCGAGGGTGTGCCCCGCTATACCGATGCCGAATAGTAGCAGTACTACCAGCAAGATGCGTATTGCCCAGCGCTCGTAATCATAGAGGGTCTCGAGGGGGTTCACGGAGATTGCGAATCGTACCGTCTCCTTGAGGGCATCGGCGCGTGAGGTGTTTTTTTCCGTCACTCTTCCGAGTATGTGACGCTCTCATCATCTTCTAAATCCACCATATCATCAATCTGTGATTGGTCCTCAAGATCTACTTGGGCATTTTTGAAACGGCGATTTCGTCGATTTCGAGCGTCTGAGAGGCCGGGTACCAGATCTTCGAAGCCAGACTGATCGTCGGCTTCTGACTCCCTTATCTGATAGCTTCCTAGGCTCCTGTCTTCTATACGTCGTCTCCTACCGTCTTTCTCCAGGCCCCTGATGACGGTGCTGTGTTCGGCGCCATCCAATAGTCCCTCTATCGCCGTACAGGCCATCATGAGTCCTGCCTCGTCTCCGATTACTACAACAGTTGAGCCGTGGATTGCAATCTCCGTACCCGTAAAGCTCTCTATCAGAGTCCTGATTTTACCATCTCTTCCAATCAATCTGCTCCTCATCCTTCGAGTATGGTTTCCTCGACGACCGACCCATTGCCTGATGTCATACATGCGCAAAAAGGTGTCGTCAGAGATCAGTCGGACAGCCCTAGAAGGGGCTAATCCCCTTCCTATGGCCCTGATTATGTCTGGTAGCTTGATTCTGTGAACCGGATCAGCGTCTTCGGGCCATGACGCGGAAACCTCTCCTGTTTCAGAATCGATGTGTAGCTTCACCCCAGCGGAGTCTTCGATCATTTTGCGAGTTGCTCCGCCCTTGCCGATGAGGACTGCAATTCGTTCCTTGGGGATCCTCGTAAGTGGCTCCATGACAACTCAAACGATACGCCCTTCTTCAATCCAATCCAGGAAGTGGTTCCAGATTTGGTGCTGGATCTTCAATCACCCTTAACACGGATTCCGCGGTGTCGACGGTCATTCCATTCCGATTGGCCCATTCAACCGTTCTAGTCACGTCTCTGACGAGGAATTCCTTGGAAGATGGATGCTGTTCAACCACTGCCTGACCGACATCAATTATCCAAGGCGTGCCTTCATGCCAAAGAACATTGAATTCGCTGAAGTCGGAATGTACCAGAGTGGCATTTTGCCATAATACTGCGATGTATGTGATTAGCTTCTCAAATACGTCCTCCACATCATCCACACTTACGTCCTTCAAACGCGGAGCGGGTGAGTTCTCATTCCCAACCAGATCCATAACTAGCACATTTCTGAGGTTTGCACGGGGCATCGGTACGGGAATACCATGTTTCCTACAACGGCGGAGATTTCTCAATTCCTTTCTGACCCAGATATTTACGAGTTCTCTATGTCGTCTTTTCAGACCGCTGAAACGCGGATCACCGTCGATATACTTGGAAAGGGATTTGAAAACGGCGTTGGTGGTGTGAAATATCTTTACTGCTGCTGGGCCGTTTGCTGTAGTTGCATGGAAGACATGTGCTTCCTTGCCTCTGGCAATTGGGAAATCCAGCGTTTCTATCTCTCCGCCCTGTATCAATTTATGCAAAGCGAGAAGTGTGCTTTGATCGAATACACTGTCGAAGACCCGTCTATCCGCCCATTCATATTCGCCCGTGCCGAGTACTCCTGATATTCGATCTTCAATGTCTCGAAAGAGTCGTTTGTAACGGGGCTCATCCATCCATTGGTGTTGGGTCGCTGCTCTTTGAAGAGCGTCGAGATGGTTGTCCCACTCCTCATCTGGTTCGCCCGCCATTAGTCCGTCGCTCCGTTAAGACCATCATCAAGGGTTCGCCATATCCAGAATCCTGCTGGGAAGCTGTACAACCCTACTGCAAGAGTCCATGATACCAGGGGTCCCCCCCATGGACCAAGAATTGGGAAGAGCGGTATACACAAGAGAGCATAGATAGAGACCGAAGCAGAACCAAGCATCATTGGTCCTGTTGCCCCAACAGGGACCTCGGCCCCCTGGGATATCCACAATGATACCATTGTGGTAAGGAAGATGGCGGGGAAAACCGATACCATTCCCGATATGAATGGAAGGCCTAGGCCGGCGATCCACACTGAAGCGGCTATTGCAGAACCAGCGGCGAGACCTCGTAAGAAAAGAGTGAATATGCCGACTTTGTTGATTCCTGGGGGCGCAGGCAGATTCGTCTTTACCGCGAAGACGCCGATTATTACAGCAAAGGCTGTGGCGATTAGCCCAATCCTGCTGGGGCCTATATCATCAGATATCATCTCAACCACGAATGTCGATATCCATGCAAATAGGGACCAAATGAAGATTGAAGTTATAGAAACCGCGAATACGAGATTTACACCACTCGTCTTAGTTCCCATCATTCTCGGAAGAATTCTCCATGAGCCTAGGAATGCGACATTGAGAAGCATGCCAATTGGTACCATCGACATTGCATGGCTGAAGGGTTCAATCCCGCTCACACCACCCCATATCCCTATGCTGGCCGGTACAATTGTAGTGGGCAGGGTGATTATCCCGCCTAAAGCGCCGCCACCCCTCTCAATTACCACAGTTGCAAGGATTGCGACCAATCCGGCGAATAGTGCCGGAAGGAGGATGGCAGACAATTCTAGAGAAGACATGCGGCCTCATCCGAAGAAAGAGTCGATGTCATCTTCGTCACGAGTGGCGGGAGACGCTTGAGTTTGCTCAACTATTACTTCCTCTTCAACTTCAATCTCTTCTGGAGTTGCCTTCTCATCGATTTTCGATCGGTCTTCTGTTGGCTGATCATCATACCCCATATCGCCCTCGTCCATCGCAGTTATGTCATCATCCGAATACCCGAATAGATCGACAATCTCTGGAAGAACTCCTTTCCTGGACAGGTAAATTGACTGAGTCTTGGTGTATCTGCTCCTAACGTCGGCTTTAGAGTCCTGAAAATCCCAAGGTTGAACGACGATTAGATCTCCTTCGCGCACCCATTGGCGTCTGCGCATCTTTCCAGGTATCCTCGCCAATCTTGATTCGCCATCTTCGCAGACTGCTGCGACCCTTCTTCCCCCCAATATTTGATCCGCTATTGCGAACATCTCGTTGATTTTCCTATTCGGCAATGGAACTCTGATTTTATCGCTCCCGCCTGATTCGAGACGAGCTAGTAGCTCGGAATCGACTCGTTCTGCGCGACGTGCCATGCTTTTGCGTCGAGGGTTGCCTATGTGAACCTAACACTAGTCATCGAGTCAAAAATGAATGACGTTCGAGTGTTCTGGATATCGCACGTAGTCTAGAAGAAATGGATTGAAGGGATTGTTGAAATGTCTTGAATTGGTGGGCGAGTCGGGGCATCTGGTTGACCGTCTCATCTGATGATCCTAATGCGGATATACACGTGGTTGATCTTGATGGGTCCTATCTGAGCAGGACTGCATGGTTCGTCCTTGGTTTTCTTTCAATGGTTGTAGGGCTCATCGGAATACCTGTCCCGGGACTTCCTACGACGCCTCTGATGATTCTAGCTGCTGCGTGTTTCGCGAAATCGAGTCAGCGATTCTATGATTGGATTATCAACAACAGAATGTTTGGGGAGCATGTCAATAATTACCGGGAAGGTAATGGAATTCCCAAGAGGAGTAAGCCGATTATCTTGGGAACGATGTGGATTTTTGTTCTATTCGCTGTTCTTATTGCAATACCAGATAGTGCGCCTGAGATATCTAGGTATGCGACTCTTTTGTTAGCGGGCATAGGCACCATATTCATTCTAAGAATACCTAGTCTTGAATCATAGGATTCAGAAACGCGTTTCTAACCAAGTTCTCAAGGCCGTCCAACCATCTTGGATTGTCATTCAGACAACTCACTACAGTCATTTCTTTCCCTCCGTTCTCGATAAAATGATTGCGTACCTCGATATCCAGCTCTTCGAGAGTCTCTAGACCGTCCGCAACGAATGCAGGCGATACAATCACGAGATTGTCAACTTTCTTGGCTAGTGTCTCGACCATTGAGAGGGTAGATGGAGTAAGCCATCTGGTCGGTCCCAATTTACTCTGATAACTAATGGACCAATCTGAATCCGTTAAACCGAGTTTCTTGACCACCGCCATCGTAGTCATGTTGCAATGATGAGCGTAACACATTGAGTTAGCACTGCTTTTGATCGAGCAGCAAGAGCCCTTAACCTGGCAATGTAATCCGGTCTTATCTGTTCTTTTGACATGTGAGACAGGCAGTCCATGGTATGAAAATAGTAAATGCGCGCCTTCGCTCATATGAGGTCGGATTGATTCGCTCAACGGATCAATGAAGGACGGATCATCCTCAAAATGAGCGAGTTGGAATATCTCGGGCTGCCACCCCATTTTTTCGAGCTGTCTGAAGGCCTCCTTGAGCGATGATTCTGTAGTTGCCTGTGCATGATGTGGAAACAGGGGGGCTAGGAGCAGTTTTTCTACTCCCTTGGATTTCAATTTCTCCAGAGCGTCTCTGATACTTGGATTTCCATATCTCATCCCTACTTCGCACTCTGCATCGGGCATTCTTGATCTCAATCCGTCAGCCATTCGCTCACTGTACACTCTCAGCGGAGATCCCTCTTTCATCCATATGCTAGAATAACTGGGTGCGATTTTTCTTGGTCTTACTCGAAGGATTATTCCCCGAACGAGGAGATGTCTCAGAGGAGCAGGGATGTCAATCACATCCGGGTCAAGGAGGAACTGCCGGAGGTACTTTCTCACAGATTTAACAGAAGGCTCGTCGGGAGTCCCTATATTCATCAAGAGGATTCCGTTCATTGTCTGTGGTCCCTCCTATCGATAAAATAATCTTGTTTTTAGAGAATATTTCTTCGCGATACCTAGAATGATGCTATCGCTGTTTCAATTAAGGCGAGGAGCCACTGGCTGGCAGGACCCATTCCGAAGAGGACTGTGAAGATCATGGATACGACCACGAGGACCCTGAGGCCAAGTGCCGGCGAAAGGGGCGATTCGCTCCCCGGTTTCTCGAAGAACATCACTAAACCAATCCTCAGATAGTAGAATAGCGAGAGTGCGCTATTCAGAACGATTGCGATAGCAAGTAGGAAGAACGGGTCCACTGACTGCAGCCATGGGATGACTCCATCTGCATCCAGGGCTCCTGTTCCGCTGGTTGTGGTGACGAGGCCGTTGATCATAAGGAACTTCGATAGGAAGCCGGAAAGAGGGGGTATTCCTGCTAAGGACAGCATGAAAACGAACATAGAAGTTGCAATAATGGGATCTCTTCGAGCAAGTCCATGCAGATCGGATATCTTATTTCCACCGCCGTCTATCTCAATCAAGGTAAGAACAAGGAAGGCTCCGAGTTTGAAAAGAACCAGAACAGCAAGATGGAACACGATTGCCATCTGAAGCATGTCCTGAGTGTCTGAATCAGCTAATCCTGACCCCAATGCTGCAAGTGCTGCTAGCATATAGCCGGCATGAGCGACGCTGGAATATGCGAGCATTCTCTTTGGGTTCTCTGAGGAGAGTGCTGCTAGATTGCCCCATGTCATCGTAATTACTGCGAGTATGGCAAGTGCGAAACCCCAAGCAATGACGCCGTCATTCGGACCTGCGAAACCGATCAAAACACGCATCATCGCCACGAAGCCCATGGCCTTGGACGCGGTTGCGAGCATTCCTGCGATAGGGGCATTTGTGCCTGAATAGGCATCTGGAGCTGCAAGGTGGAATGGGGCTGCGCTGACCTTGAATCCGAAGGCGACGAGCATGAGTCCGACGCCTATTCCGGCCAGCGGCTCGAGCTCTCCCATGGAGGACCAGCTTTCTGCTAAGGTATCGAAGTCCAGACTACCGGACCAGATGTAAAGCAGAGACATGCCATATATTCCAGTGGCAGAGGCGATTGATCCGACAATGAAATACTTGGCACCGGCTTCTCCACCTACTTCTGTCTCCTTGTGGAAACCGACTAATACGTACGAAGCCATGGATGCTAATTCCAAGCATACGATGAGGAAGAATAGATCGCTAGAAAGGGCCATCAGGCTCATTCCAAGAGCGACCATGAGGAGGAGTATGTATAGGTCGACCTGCCTCCTATTATCCATCAAACTGCTCTCGACGGAATCATCAGGATCGATGAGATCTTCGGGAAGCAGTCGCGTGGAAGGTATCCTGTAGATCGATGCGATTGCGGTTATGGCCAATGCAGCGGTGAATACCATCGTCATAAAACGACTGAATCCGGTAACCTGGATTACTCCGGAGATGCTCATGCCATCAGCAGACTCGATAGCTAAACCTGAGAGCAGACATGCAATTGCAAGGGCGATTGCTGACAATACCCCGGGTGCTCGCGGGTCGGAGGTCAATTCGAATCTTCTACCGCCCCACAGAATGGGGACGCGCATGGATGTCAGGGGAAGCCTTACTCTGGCATCTCCTAGATTCGGGACTATGATCGCTAGGATAATTCCAGCGACCATAACGAGCTCCGGGGCGAGAGCTTGGGATTCGTCCACAGAGAGGATCATGGCATCGCCTCCAAAGCATTCATTGCATGTATGAGATATGTCTCGATGAATTCAGTACTCCAAACTGACATCATGTCCCAGAAGATAAACGGCATGATTCCGAATAGGATTGTCAGTGCACCGAGGATGAACATTCCAACGTTCTCATGCCACGTTACATCCCTTGGATCCTCGCCATGCAGCGTATCGGGAAGGATGCCTTGGTGGGGATCATCGGATTCGAAGATCATCTTTTGCATCGAGGTCAGATAATACAAGGCGGTGAATATCAGGGTGATGGCAGGAAGCAACACCCACCACCCAAAGGTCATCCAGAATGCTATCATGATGGCTACTTCGGCGACAAAGCCCGCGAGAAGTGGTAGGCCAAGGCTTCCCATCCAACCAAGCATCATGTGGCCTGCGAGGAAAGGCGAGTGGTGTGCAATACCCCTCATCGAGCCAATCTCTAGAGTGTGATAATGGTGTTTGAAAGAGCCTGCCACAGCGAACAAGAGTGGGCTGATTATCCCATGAGCAAACATCATGAATAGAGCTCCTGCGAAACCTATGGGTTGCATTGTGGCTATTCCTAGGAAAATGAGTCCCATGTGCGAAACGGATGAGTAAGCGACCATTCTCTTGAGATTTGTCTGACCTAGACAGACGACGGCCCCGTAGACGAGGCTGGCCATTCCAAGGAAGACGAGGAGCGGGACGAATGTTAACGTGGATTCGGGGAATATCGCGACTGCGACCCTCAGGAATCCATAAGCGCCCATCTTGAGCATTACTCCGGCCAGGAGCATCGAACCTGCAGTTGGGGCTTGTACGTGCGCATCTGGAAGCCAAGTGTGTACTGGGACGCTCGGCATCTTGGTGGCAAAACCGATCAGGAGTAGCAGCCAAACTAGGTGCCTAAGTCCCTCACTCGCAATCAAACCGCTTACTCTGGCCTGTTCAGTCATCTCAACCAGATTGAAGTGATGGCCCGTTAGACTCCCGGAGAATATGGAATCGGCCGTGTTGAAATACATCACGAGGATTCCAACAAGCATCAGAACGCTTGCCGTAAATGTGTAGATGAAGAACTTCATCGAGGCGTACTTCCTGTCCTCTCCGCCCCAAATCATGATCAGGAAGAACATGGGTACCAGGGTTAATTCCCAGAAGACGTAGAATACGAATAAGTCCAAGGAGACGAAGACACCGACAAGTGCGCCTTCCATAATGAGCAGGAGTGCGTGGAATCGATGGCCTCGTTCTACATCCCACTGAACAAGCATCGAGATCGGGATCAGCAGTGTGGTCAGCCAGATCATGGGGAATGACAGAGCATCGGCCCCTAGGTGCCACGTCACTCCGATTGATTCGATGAGCCAAACTGGGTCTTCTGTTTCGAGCACGAAGGAACCCATACCAATCGATAGCCAGTCAATCTGGCCGATTGTACCGAGGAATATCAATGTCGTAAGCGCGAATACCGCTGTAGAGAGCCCGATTGCAACGTTCCTAACTGAGCTCTGCATGCGTTGGGATATATGCTGAGGTAGAACATTCGGAAGAATGAGGAGGAGGAGCCCGGAGAGAAGAGGTACGAGCGTAATGATGCTGAGTGGGTCTGTGAAAGTCACTGACTCACCCCCACAATAAGTACGAATATGGATAATGCGCCGACTGCGGCCATAAGGATGTAATCACGTGTATTTCCTGTGGTATATGTTCGAATCCACATAGATCCGCTGACGCTTGTTCTCTCCACAAGCTTCACGATACCGTCGATGACATTCGCGTCGAACCATGCAGAGAAAGCGGACATGGGTGTGATTGTCTTGGAGATGGTCCACTGGTAGATGTCATCAAAGTGAAGGCGATTTTGCAGCGAGTCTGCGAGCCTGCTGTTTGCCATGCCTGACACATCCATGGGCTTGAATGCTGCAGAAAGACCGACTAGCCATGCGACCATCCCATTGGCCGACTCGCCGTCGGCGAGTTTGCCGCCATGGACCTTCATGGCGATGATTGGACCGACTAATGAGGACAATGCAATGGTGATGTATCCTACCACCATGAGTGCCTGTTTTTCAGGGAAGAAAGTATGCTTCAGCGCATCGACTACGCCCAGATGGAATCCAGCTTCCTCGCCACTGAGGAACTCGCCTACGTGCATGGATGCCAGAAGCGCGCCGGTTGTTGCAGTCACGATTGAGAGAGTGACCAGGGGCGTCTTGATCCATGGAGTTGACTCGTGGACGTGCGCAGATGCTTCATGTTTGGGCTGGCCGGCGAAGGTCATCATCCACATCCTAGTCATGTAGAAGCCCGTCATGCCGGCGGTCATCACCGCAAGGATCGCAGGACCAAGCAACAATGGCTCGTATTCGAGTGCTCCGAGCCAAGTTTCGGCGATTATAGCCTCCTTTGACCAGAATCCCCCGATAAGAGGTATTCCGATGATGGACATGCTTCCGAGCATCATTGCAATCGAAGTAACTGGCATCTTTGAGGCCAGACCGCCCATGTTGCGCATGTCCTGCGGATCGAACTCCTCATGGTGATCGTCATTATGCCCATGATGGTGTAGGTCGTGATGAGCATGGTGTACTTCGTGTATCACAGAACCGCTAGCCATGAAGAGCATGCCTTTCGCCATTGCGTGATTGAAGAGGTGGAACAAAGCGCCCCCTAAAACGAAGTATCCCGCGTGGTGATGGTCAGCAGCAAGCAGGTATAGAGCGGATCCCAAACCAAGGAATATGTAGGCTAGTTGACTCATAGTTGAGTAGGCAAGTACCTTCTTGATGTCATTCTGTACGAATGCTATGGAAGCGGCCATGAATGCGGTGATACCGCCAATCCATGCGACGATTAGACCGAGTTCTTCCATACCCGGAACGCCATGGTGGTATACGTCGACAAATGGGACCATGCGAGCCACCAGATAGAGACCTGCGTTTACCATCGTAGCCGCGTGGATGAGTGCTGATACAGGGGTTGGTCCCTCCATTGCATCGGGCAACCAGACATGTAGAGGGAACTGGGCAGACTTCCCAACGCAACCAATGAACAGCATTAACAAGGCAGGCTGTAGTTTCGACGCCTCGACTACTGTTCCACCAACACCGGTGGATGGGTCGTCGAAAACAACTGCGAAGTCGAGTGACCCGTAAATGTCGTAAAGCATGAGTAAGCCAACCATGAGGAATACATCTCCGACTCTTGTTGTCATGAATGCCTTCTTTGCAGCGGCGGCCGCACTCTCTTTCCAATAGTAGAATCCAATGAGAAGATATGAGCATAGACCCATAATCTCCCAGAATATGAACAGCCAAAGGAAGCTATCTGCGAGAACCATGCCGAACATGCCCATGCTGAACAAGATGAACTCGGCGAAAAACCGATGATTTCGGTTGGAGTTGATTTCATCTGTTGTCATATATCCTATTGCAAACCAACAAATTAGGAAACAGAGGAATGTTGCTACGAATAGCAACATGATGCTTACCGAATCGAGCCATATCCCAAATGATATGTTGGTGAATCCGGCGTCCACACTCCATTGTGTTCCGTCGTGACTCAGGACATCGAAATTCAGCCAGGTTATTGAGTCGCCATGGACTTTCTTTTCATGGAGGCTCAGAAAATGGACGATCATCCAGAAAGCTGCTATGAGCGATACGGCTAACGATGCAAGTGCGAGTATTCCGCCCTCCTTGAGTTTCCCCACCCATATGTCGTTTCCATTCCAAATCTGCCCCACTAGCAGAACAATCGGGAACATGAGAAAAGGGGCAAGGATTGCAGCGAAACCGAGATCTAGCGGTTCTACCCCCAATACCGCCAGAATTGGGACGATAAGCAATGCTGGCAATAACGGAAGGAGCAAATTCCACTCCTGTTGATGTTTATCGCCCATATTTCTCACCTCAATTCCTCAGCAAAGTAGCCTCATCAAGAGATATTGTCTCTTGGGTACTGTAAAGCGAGAGAAGAATTGCAAGGCCGATGGCAACTTCAGCGGCAGCGATGGCGATGGCCACGGCAGTGTAGACCCACCCCTCCACGCCACCCGTATTTAGGGCGCCAGCGACGAAGTTGAGGTTCGCAGCATTGAGCATAAGTTCGATACACATCAAAACTACAATGCCATTCTTCCTAGAGAATGTTCCAATCAATCCAATGCCAAATAGAATGGCTGCAAGTCCAGCGATCCACGATGGATCAATCATTCCTCTTCACCTCCATTGGCTTCGGACAGTACTGTAGATGATGTTGACCTTACAGCAGCAGGCGGGAGCCCGATCTGAGGGGTTTCAACTTCTTGACCGAGATCCCAAGTCAGGTTAGCCAATCTCTCATCCCTGACAAGATATGAGGCTCCGATCATAGCCATGCTAAGAAGCAGGCCCAAGACCAACGTCATCATGTTCCAGTCATCCAACATGGCGAAAGCAAAAGACGAGGTGGTTGGGGGTTGTGATGACTCTGACCAGCCATCATATGCCATAGTTTCACTCAGCAGCACGAGTACGAGTACCGTTACTCCGACCCTTGCTAGGAATCCCAGCGCCCTCATTCGATGTCGCCCTCCTGTATCTGGCGTCGGGTGAGCATCACCCCGAATTGGACAACCAGCATGACCGATCCAAGATACACCAGTATCTGTACGGCTGCAAGCATCTCAGCCTCGGCGAGTATGAAAACGCCGGCGACGGCTAGGAAAGTCATCATCAGGGAGAGTAGTGAATGGGCTACCCGTCGAGCATAGACGCAACCTATGGCACCTGCAATGGCTATCGCGGCGAATAGGAGGAAGACTACTTCTTCGGGAGTGAGCATTTGATCATGCTCCTGAAGACGCCTGAGCTGCCTTAGCTGCCTTCTTCTCTCGCTTGGTCTTCTCTTTCTTGGCCCTCTTCTCGAGTTCCATATCCACCCTCTCTTTGTGAACAGACGGAAGGACTCGGGTCCTATCTGCATCGAACCAAAGATCTTGTCGAGAGTATCCTGACATCCCATCATACTCATTCGTCATGAAGAATGACTCGAAGGGGCAAGCCTCTGCACAAAGTCCGCAGAACATGCATCTCCCAATATCAATGCGGCCTGATACTATGTCCTGTTCAGCCGGCTTCAGATCCGTGACGGGGATATCCTCGACGCTCCCTCCATTGGACCATTTTATGGTAGCAATGGAGCCTGTGAGATCGATTACCTCTCCAAAATCATACTCCTGGGGTGCTGCAGTATGGTCATTTACGAGATCGAAGTTTTCTGCAGCGCTATTATCGCTTCTTGGGAGAGCAGCATGACCTCCGACCTCGATATCGCTGCCATATCCGTGCCACTCATCTCCCTTTTCTGCTGTATCCAGAACATTGACTCTTGTCTCTGTGGTCATGTGTAAGCAATCATTCGGACATGCACGCACACATGCTTTGCATGCAGTGCATGTTTCCCATATGATGCCAATTCGACCGTTGTACGCTCCGGGAACGAAAAGCCAAGGCTCCAGATCTTCAAGTCGCTCATACGGGTACATAACCGTGACTGGCCTCTCTACGAAGGGCATTACATCAGTTGCTTCACGATCGGCAGCATAGGAGTCAGAATCTGCCCACTTCATCGAAACGTGATCCGAACCGACTCTTCTCTCCGTAAATCCGTCCGTCATACTGACTCTCTTGTTGTGGTAATCATTGTGAAGGAATGGCAGGCGTCCGACGAAGGGTATTGTCCTCAAGGCCGTCTTCAGAGTGATCCACATAGGACGGATCACTAGGTTCCTGAAATTAGGCTGGGCATGTGGATGCCCGCTTCTGAAATCATAATGCTCCATAACTTACTCCCTCCTACCAGGATATGCTTTGTCGAGTGTCTGTGTATGGTATATCCTGTTCGAGCTCTCTAATGCCTCTTTATCTTCATCAATAGCCAACACGACGAATATGGCGAGGCTTCCCAAGGTCATTACTGGGGCGAGCCAAAATGGCCATGCTCCATCCCAGAATGCGACTCTCATAATCATTGCAAGGGCGAGATTGAGGATTGAAAGTGGCAGAAGGTATCTCCAACCAAACTCCAGTATCTGATCTGTTCTGATTCTGTGAAGAGAGGCGCGTACCCAGACGAAGAGTGCGAACATCAGATATGCTTTGATGAGTAAAATGGCGATGCCGGGGGTCATTTTTGCAAGGAATGCAAATAGCCCTCCTACGAAAGGAAGTCCGATGAGCGTGTCTTGGAAGGGAAGTTCCCAACCACCGAGGAAGAATAGTGCAAAGAGGATGCATGCTGCATAAGCACGCATCATCTCGACTGCAAACATCAGACCCCAGCGGATGCCGCCATACTCTGTCCACCATCCCTCGACGAGTTCTGCTTCTGCTTCAGGCATGTCAAACGGTATGCGCTCGACTTCTGCGATCATGGTGACGATGAAAAGCACTGCGCCGAGGGGCAAAAGGAAGATGTTCCATGTATCTGACGACTGAATCTGGAAATCGACGATTTCGATGATATTGAATGAGCCGCTCAAAACAGCAATTCCGAGTACTGTAACGAGTAGTGGGATTTCGTAAGCCGTTAGCTGAGCAGCTGACCGCATCCCGCCAATCAGCGTATATTTGTTGTTTGAAGCCCAACCAGCGAAGAATACACCCAACGGTGCGACGCCGAATATGGCCATCATAAATACCAATGAAAGTTCTGGGTTTGCCGCCCAGATGTGCGGGCCAAAAGGAATGAATGCATAGACCATGACCGTGGTTGAGATGATTATCACTGGTGCGACTTCGAAAACTAAGCGATCAGCCTTCTCAGGAACAATGTGCGCCTTTGTATTGAACTTCACGAAATCTGCTACAGCAGCCACAAAGCCTGGAAGTAGGAACCAAATTCCATGATACCCCCTATCTCCAACTCTGGTTACCGACTCAGTATGGTGGTCATTTCCAAAATTCTTGTTTAATGCGCGATTGACGGCGCCTATTGGTGCGCCTAGACCAAATGGAAGTGCATTCCACCATTCTCCAGCAGTGACGCCGCCTTCGCCAACCCACAGGCTTCTTGCACTCATTGTGTTTCCAAACCTATCCATCAATCTCCCAATGAATTTTCTCTCGATGTACGGGACAATGATTAGTGTAATCATCATGGTAGCGAAGACCACTGTGCACATCACGGATGTGAATATGAAGATATGAAGCCCTGGTTGAATTGAGGAGAATGTCTCCTGTAAATTGATGGAACCTAGAGGTCCGAGACCGATATCCGAGGAGGGCATGAGGTTGTGAGTCTTATCGAGGGTCCATCCAATGATGGAACCCATCCACCCTCTAATGTTGAGCCAGTCACTACTTGCCATATCTCTGCCTCACCTGTCTGTCTCTCCAATACAGGGATCGAATGATCCCATAATTGCGGGGATGTCTGCAACCTTGTATCCAATCATACACTTCGATGCGTAAGGTATTGTGATAAACATAGGAGAACGTATGGAAACCCGGTAGGGGTTCTTGCCCCGGCCGTCTCCTCCTCCCACGATATGGAACATTGACTCCCCCCTACTATCTTCGAAATGATGGGAGCCGAATGTTCCCTCTGGCGCTCTTGATGGCGCCTTGGCGAGAATAGCAGGGTCGCCTGGTTCATGATGGGTTTCAGAGCCCCCGGGGATTCTATCAAGTGCCTCGAGGACCATATTTGCTGATTCTACCATCTCGGTTACTCGCACTCGATATCGATCATAGCAATCAGCTCCCTTGACCGAGGACCTCTCGACAGCGGGGGCCCAATCCAACTCAGAGTATACCGAATACGGATGAGCCCAGCGAACATCGTAATCGACACCTGCAGCTCGAACGTTTGGCCCGGTTACTCCGTGGTTCACCATCTCTTCGGCTTTCGTATATCCAACACCCTGAGTTCGTACGAGGAAAACTGTACTCTCATCGAAGAGCGACTCATACTCCTGGATTCTCTGTTTGAAGAGGTCTAGCTTTGCTCTGGCGCGCTGTGCGAAGCCATAGGGAAGATCTCGCTTCACCCCCCCGATTCTTGGGAAGTTGTAATGCATCCTTGATCCGCCCAACTCCTGTAATAGATCCATCATCATCTCACGTTCTCTGAGACACCAAACCATGATCGATAGATTACCGATATCTGGTCCATAAGCACCAAGCCACATGAGATGGCTAGCGATTCTCTGAAGTTCGACTGCGATTAGCCGGATGTATTCCGCTCTCTCGGGAACTTCCACCTCAAGCAGATCTTCAGCAGCATAAATGTAGGCATGGGACCAAGTATTCGCACTCGCATAGCAGAGTCGGTCGCAATATGTGGTGATTTGAGTGAAGTCGCGAGACTCGCATATCTTCTCGACGCCGCGATGGATATACCCAAGATCGGGTTCCGTATCAACTACGGTTTCACCGTCTACTTTGACTTTCAAAGTCCAGAGTCCGTGAGTCATGGGGTGTTGAGGGCCCATTGAAATCCACATTTCTGCCATAGATATACACCCTCACTTGACCCGTCCTGAGTCAGGAGACTTACGCAAGAATCCCTGAGCATCGTCATACATTTCCTCGAATCCATGGTATCGAAGTTTGTGTTGTCTCTGGAGGGGATGATAGCCTGGCGGTGTTTCGTGCGGGTTTAGCACTCTTCGCATGCTCTGATGTCCATCAAAATCAATTCCAACAAGATCCCAAGTCTCCTTCTCATTCCAATCAGCTCCAACCCATATGTCTTGAATCGAGGGTACGGAGGGCGTGCGTGTCTCGGGTATCGCTATGTTAACCTGAATTTCTATGGGGACTTCCGTCCCGCTCAACTTCTTTGGTTCTGTTATATTTGGGATAATTGAGGATCCGTCTTCTGTGATGAGTGGGTCCGTTACCCCTGTTCTTAGGAAGTGATAGATAACTTCCCAATTCTTCTCTGAAGAATCAGGCCAATGTATGCCTGTTATCATAGAGCAATAATCGACTGCGTGATCGTATTTCATAGTCTCAGCGACCTTTCTCCAAGATGCTGGTTCGCATTGAAGATGGGCAATATTCCGGGTCTGGGTCCCGTTGGTTCTGGAAAGCACTTCTCCAGTGACACCTTCTATGGATGTGAGAGAATTTACGAGTTGCGTAGCGGCTTCGTTCTGGCCCTCAGCACTGACTCTCTTACCCATTTAATCACCTCCTTCAATCATCACCAAGAATAAGGGGAACTTCGATTTCAGAGCGTCCCTCACTTGGGATCGCACCAATGCGAATTATTTTCTGTCGAAGTTTGGCAAACCCGTCGATAAGTGCTTCAGGCCTTGGAGGGCAGCCTGGGATGTACACGTCAACTGGAATTACTGTATCAACACCCTCGAGAATATTGTAAGATTGGAAGTATGGCCCACCTGAGATAGCACATTCTCCCATGGCTATGCACCACTTGGGTTCAGGCATCTGCTCCCAGAGTCGGACGAGTGGATCGGCGAATTTCTTGCTGACTGGCCCGTTGACCAACAGTACGTCACACTGTCGTGGGCTTGAACGGAAGAAAACGCCGAAACGCTCAGCGTCGAATCGACTTGCTCCAGCAGCGGCCATCTCGAGAGCGCAGCATTTTATTCCAAGATGAAGAGGGAAGAGAGACTTTCTCTGTCCCCAATTGAAAAGTCGTCCTGCTAGGACTCCTATGACGTCCTTGATTCTTGATGCTTTGAGGGCCTCATCAGTTACATGGCCCACGGTATCCACCAGTATCCTGCTGTTGAAAACTGAGAAATTCTGATCTTCATCTGCCATTCATTGCCACCTCAAATGTATATCCTGCCCCTCTTCCGGAAGACATGCCAGACCCCGAGACTCATGAGTAAGACGAAGACGGACATGGTGACTAGAGCGGCAATCACATCCGATTGGGAAAGATTCGAATCGATGACAATGATGCCTCCGAACGCAAGGAACATGAATGCGATATCGAACACCAGGAAGATGATAGCGTACCAGTAATATTGGAAATGGAAGTTTATGTGTGCCTCGCCCAACGGCTCTGCTCCACATTCGTATGTCGATGTAGCTCGGGGGTAAAGTGAGTGATCTCGCTCATATCCCGGCAACAATATTGATCTTACTTTGGACCGATTATTCGGATCTTCTGTGGGTCTGAGGAAGTATGAAGCGATGAACGCACCGACTGGAAATCCGATGCCTACAAGCGTCATTATGCCGAACGCAAGATAGGCCTCCGTAACGGTATCCATCCGCACCACCACAGACCCACGGGGGGTCAACGAACCATCCCACCGGAAAATGCTCCATAAACCCATCCAATCAGATTGGGCTCATCATACCCTACGATCTTCGCCAAGAGCTTCTAGAATACGCTCGCTCTCACGCCTTGAGCGAAGCGCGAGAACGGCCACGGTCGCCACGCCTATTGCTATGAGTCCAATGACGATTATCTGCTCGGCGTCCTCCGAGAGGGCTAGGAAGCCGGCTGGGAGCTCCGTAGCCGTAATCAGATCCAATGGTTGCCCTGCTGCAGGTAGTCCCTTAGGCTGCACCACAATTGTAAATCTGTACTCATCGTCAGATATCAGATCAGCCGGCGGGAGTGTACTCACCTCAATCTCCATCGTCTGACCAGGCTCCAATTCAAAATCATCAGGTACGATATCAACGGACCAACCGCGTAGAGATTCGGTTGGGATGATGACCACATCCTCGACAATATTGCCATGATTGGTTACGAAGAAGGAATATTCGCCCTTATCGGGATACGCTGTTGTCTGCTTAGTTGATTCTTCCATAGTCAGTCTAAGGTCATGAATGGTTCTGATTTCAACTGCTATGTCGATTGAAGATATTTCATTGGGATTCAGGGCGGAGTACGCATTGACCTTCATCAGCCCATTTAGCCCGTTAGCAGAGCCTTGCACCACTTCCATTCGGATATCGACTTGTATCCTATCTCCTGGTTGAACTGGAATTGGGGCAGTTATGGTGTTCCCCTGTATGCTTATCGTCCTAATAACAAGAGCCTCGAGACCGGAGATATCGATTACAAGATCGTCACCAGCGGGATAGTCCCCGGTATTGTCCACGAAGAAGGAGAGTGTGGTTTCACCACCGGGTGGCAGTGTTACGTCAAGTTGTCCGGGTGTCAGGCCGGGATTTACGGGAGATATCTCGAATGTGTAGTTATAATTCGAGACTGTCACTGTCACCGTCTCTTCTGCATCGGCATCTGCTCCGAAAACAGCAGCTCTGGCTAAGATTCTGGCTGAGTCTGCATTCTCCTCGCCTTCAACGTTGACATCGAGGAAGAGGCTTCGAGATTGGCCTGGGCTGAGCTGTACTTGGCTGAGTCCGTTTCCATTCGAATCAGAATAGGATGCGTCCCATTGAGGGGAGTTGCATCCAGTCTGATCCCCGGGGTTACAAACTTGGAGTTTGATTGTATCTTCCACATTCCCTTCATTGGTAACAACGAATGGAAACCTTACAATCTGGTCTGTACGACCATTCTGCGCGGTTGATACGAAGTCTATCGTGACCTCATGTCTTTGATTTACATTCACGTTCAGAGCAACTGTGTCGAGGGTTTCTGAGCCGCCGCCGCCTGTAACCTTGAATACCACTTGAGTTGATCCTGCTAATGCATCGTCTGGAACTGAGATGACTGCGGTTGATGAGCCTTGATTTTGAGAAGTTTGAGCCGCATTGAGGCTGTGGGACGGGGGTGAGAACGAAATGCTCCATCCAGATGGTAGCGGTTCTGTTGCAAGAGTGAACGTATCAGCGCCATTTCCAGTATTCTCGAGGTATATCGTCACCTGCGGCTGACTGCCGGGTTCTACATTCGATACAGACCCGGTATTGATGGAAATATCTCCAGAATGTATCTGTCCGACCTTTATCGTAACTGTAGCTTCACAGCCAACTGATGAGCCTGCCTTTGCCATTATTCTGATATCAACACTTGATCCGGATTCTACAGATGAGTCTGGCGTGATATCAAATCCGAATGTGAAACTATCCCCGTTGTTGTTTGGCTCAGCGAGAAGTTTGCTTGTGGGGGAATCGAAAGAAACCCAACCGGATATGTCTTCGCCGCCCGCGCTTTGTGCTTGGACCGCAGCAGTCCAGGCAGTATTTCCCGTATTTGTGACTTCGATGTTGTTCGGGGAGCTTGTCTGACCGGGTTGCAAATTTGCAAATGACCAATCAAGTTCTTCGACACATGTTCTGATTTGAGGCACTACTCCTGTGAGCGTGAGGTTGTCCTCGGCCCCATTTGTTGGGTCATTGGTGACCGTGGCTCTCAGTATGAAACAGTGCTCGCCGGCATCGGTCTCACTCTCATCATCCAGGGTGATTTGGAAGTCCACGTCTTCATTATCGCCTGAATTCAGATTGACCGTGGCTGGGTCAACCGAAGCGGAAACAGTCTCATCATCAGAATCGCACCCGCTATCGTTCTCGACCGTAAGTTGTATGTTTGCCTGCTGATCTCCATTATTCTCAACATTGACGATCCAATCGATTGAGTCTCCTTCTAAGTCGTAATCTTTCTTCAGAGCGCCGGTAGTCAATACTACAGAATACAGGCCTCCATCCTCAGCGGTAGTAGTTACAGTTAGTGAATCGGATTGCGGTGGCGGCGTCGGCCCCGTTGCTTGGATTGTCAATGTCGTCTCGCAATCCCCTGATGCTGTGTCATCTACTTGCACCTCGAGATCTACAAGTTCGTCGCTGTTTGAATTGACGCTGCCCGTGGGGGAGTCGACGCTCGAGGTGAAACCATTGCACCCGGCCCCCTGTTGGGTCGAGAGTGTGTATGTCATGTCGTCATCTCCGTTGTTCCTTATCGTGATCTCATAAACCGCTGGATCACTTGTCGTTGCAGGCTTCTCTGTATCAGGGGTTGAGAGTTGTGGGTCTACATCCGCGGAGACGGTCGGGGCGATGGCCGCGATGAGCATGAGCGCCGCGACTACGGTGACGGAACGGGGCCTCATAGACACTAATTGCCGGTCCTAACCTCTCTAAGGGCTTCGGCCTTCAGTGCGGTTCAAATCCCAAATTGCGCGTTAACCGGCAAATCCCGGAGTCATCTCTTGGATAAGTCGATTATCGCCTTCGATTGAGGTGCGGACCAACCTGTGGATTGTAATTGCATTGAAACAGACTCCTCAGACTGCCCGGCATCTATCGCGGCCTTTGCCCAATCAATTGCAGCAGCTCTGTCTTCTATCTCATCTTTTGAAAACAAGCTGCGTTTACTCTCAGCTGTTGGCCGAAGTCGCATGGTTGTAAACACGCCAATTGCAACCACAATAACAAGGCCGATGAGTATCAACGGCAGGGACAAGCCTGCCGAAGAGGAAGCGCGAACTTGGAGTGGTATCTCATAGGATGAGCCTTCGATGGTTGAACCGCCCTGAAGATCGATAACAACTGGTCCTCTTGCCGTACCGGGGGTGATCTCAATTTCTATTGATCTGGATTCTCCAGGAGAAAGGGACAGAATCGTATCTTGAGCTATCGTATGGGACCACCCTGACGGTGCATCGACCTGGATCTTGCTGTTTATCGGCGAGTTGCCGAGATTCTCCACATCTAGGGTTATCTGTGCAGTATCTCCTGTGTTAATTATGGGCATATTGCCTTGAAACGACCATTGCATTTTGGATGTCTTCTTGACCAGAAGGGATACTGTATCAATTGCCACCAACCCGCCATCTTCAAGTCTCAGAGTCAGTATGGCTTCTGATCCGCCCTGTTGTGTCTCTGGAATAGTTACAGAGCACCAGACTTTCGAAGATGTGCCTGGCTGTACGGTGCCGATAGGTGAACAGGGGGTAGACCAACCATCTTCCTGTGCAGTTAGTTCAGCAACTGGAGACCATGCCCCCAATCCTTGATTCGCTACGTCCCAAGAAAGATCGAACGGAGTGGTAACTGGAAGAGCGCCCAGGCCGAGCGGACTTGTTGATGTGGAGCCGTCTGCAGACACTATCGATGAGAATGAAACGAGGGGCTGTGCACCCGAAGTTACGTCTATTGTTCGATTCCACAAGAAAGCATTGCCATCCTGAGTTAGGAATCTGACTTTTACGAGTCCGCCGACTGCGCGTCCATTACCTTCGAGGATTAGATCCCATATCGAAGTGGAGGACTTGTCGATTGAGATAGTTTGAGTTGAAGAGGCACTAGACCAGCCCCCTGGAAGGGATATTATCTGGGGCGTGAGCGTGATGTCTCGATTGCCCTCGTTCACAATTTGCACAGGGACCTCGTGTCGTTCGTCTGGTCTAACCTGTTCATCTATGCCATCTGAGTCTGGTGTTAACCTGATTTTATCTGTTGGAGTGACGATTAACGGTATGTCCTCTACCCATGTGTCAGTTGTTGTACGGGCAGAGATGGTTAGCTGGGCGCTCATCTGTGTTCCAGCGGTTACAACGACGGACGGTGGTTTGAGGGTGATATCAATTGAACGAGAATTCCCCTGTGTCAAAGTCCCGGTTGAACCGTGTGTTGAGTCCACAAACGTTCCGAGATTGTCGAGGGTCGCTCTCCACCCGGCAGGTGCCTCCAGGGCTAGGTCGTACGTCTGTGGCCCGTTTCCTTCGTTTGTCAGCTGGAGGGAAGCGCTTGATGGTTCAAATGCGTCAACAGCCAGTGTGCCACCGGGGACCCTGAGTTCCACGGCTGGGAATGAGGATACGGTCAATCTCAAGATGAGTTCGCTGGTAACGTCATTTACCTCGTCTATGCCTGTGATTATTACTCTGTATACACCTGGTTCAGGAGGATTTGGATGTGCTAAAGCGAATGATAGTTGCTTTTCCTCTGAAGCATTCAGGTCGACTTCGGTCTGGGAAAACGAACTGTACCACGGCACAGTGGCCCCATCTGACATCCTAACAACATTTGAAGCGGATATCGAGGCATTGGTGGGGAATAATGCTGTATTGGTGAGGGCTATCTGTAATGTTGTGGAACCGCTTGGAACCGTCATTACCGGATTGGGATTGTCTGTTTCAACCCGAATACCTGGCTCACTGACTTCTATTGGTATCGTGAACAGATTGTTTTGTTCTGATGATTCTTCTACCTGATCGTTGGGATCGATTTCAATGGAAATTTGACGCGTCCCCGAAGCCGCTGGGGTCCACTGCCATTCCAACGGTACCGCTTCACCCGGAGCCATACTTATTGTTCTCACACCTAGGGGCTGTCCTGGAGAAGACGCAGAAATTGAAACGGAAGGAACTGATCCTGCGCCTAGATTCGCAATGGTTGCTCCAATGGTAACCGTCTCTCCCACCTGTGGAATTGGGGTTGAAAGTGTGAAGCTGTCTGCGTCAACTGCAGGATCAGGGGTCAGGTCGTTCACATTAACGCCCCTTAGTGCAATGGAATACGGCTGATACTGTCGTGCTCCTGCGTGATAGACATCGCTTACCCGTACAGTCCAGACGCCGAGTCCTGCCGATTCAACCAAGACTGCCTCTACGTTATTTACGGAATCTGCCTGACCGCCGGTCACTGAATGGCCCTGGGAGAAGACATTCCCGAGATATGTGGATGTGCCTCCCGGGGATATCACCTCGAGATCTAGATCGTTACGTAATTGATCCGAAGAAGAGGTAGATCCGGGGTAATCCGACCATGCGAGAACTACCTTTAACGGCTCACCGGCTCGAGTAACTTCGAAGGAATACTCATCGATTTCACCGCTTTTCAGCCTATGGCGGTCATCGACAAATATTCCAACATCGGATTCAGGAATCAAGCTGTTGGATAGATCTATTCTTCCCCACCCCTCAACGTTATTGGGAATGTTGGGCGTACCGACATCTTCTGCACCAAGGATGAGCATGGCTTTGATGAGCGATGCCTGCGGAGCGGGTCTCTGCGCGATTTCCATGAGGTATTCTCTGATCAAGATTGAGGCCCCGGCTGCTGCTGGAGTTGCCATTGATGTGCCACTAGATTCTTCATACCACTGACCGAGATCATTGGATCCGCCTGATTCTTGTGCTTCGCAGGATCGAACGTACATGCCCGGAGCAATCACATCTGGTTTGATTCTGCCATCATCAGTTGGACCTTGGCTGCTGTATGGATACATTGCATCTGGGGACCCTCCATATCTATTCTGATGCGCCCCTACTGCGATTACATTCTTTGCTGTGGCTGGGGGGGAGATGCCGCTGCTGCCTTCGTTGCCGGCTGAGAAGAAGACGGACATTCCTTCGTATGTCCAATATTGATCCCATGTGCTAATCCGATCATCGGCATCCTCTGCTGATGTTGTATATGTGTTGTAACCGGATCCCGAGCCCCAGCTGTTGGTATGGAAACGTGCTCCGTTGTTGTATGCCTGGGAGAGCATGGTATCAATTCCATAACTGTACAAACTGCCAGAGTCATCGTCCTCCATTGCCTGAAAGACGATTTCAGCTTCTGGAGCAACTCCGGCATACTGTCCCGAGCTTCTGTAGCCGGACCCCACAGCCGTACAAGCTACGTGGGTACCATGTCCGGAGCCATCTGCTGTGGAGCTATCGCCAGGGGTTACTGATGTTCTAGAAACAATCCTGGATCCGAAATCACCATGGTCATGGTCTATACCGGAGTCTCCGACAGCAATTCTCTGTCCTGAACCATCGAGTGTGGTTGAGAACCATGACTCTACATCTTCAGATTCAGTGTGATCTCTGACCTCATCGTTTGAGGGTACAAGTTGAGGCATTGGAGCGATCCATGCCACAGCAGGATTTTCAAGTACTGAGGCGATTGATTCGTAGTCGATTGAACCCCATCTACGGCCGTTATCAACAATGCCGCTATCCATGAATCCCATCTGATCGAGAGTGTCAAGATTACCGATTCCAAGAGGCATTGAGTCATCTGACCTACCATCTTCAAGGGTGTTCCACCCGAGTATCTCCACCTCGATAAGATCCTGTGTAGATTCAATTGAGGGGTGTACTAGCAAACCTGTTGGGACTGCGTGAGATGCCGCTACTACGGGCAGAAGGGCTACCTGTTCGAGAGCCTTTTCATCGCCTTGGACTAAGTAACCGGATGGCGGAACGGCCGTTCTTATCTCTAAGCCCGGTATTTCCTCGATTGTAATTCTGGCATCCCACATACCAATCATATCGTCAATTAGAAGCATTACCAGATCTTGCCTTGGTTGGGTGAACTCGGATTGAATAGTCTGAGAGGGTATGAATCCGGCCAGAGTGTATATTCCAATGGGGGTGTCTGCAACCATTGATCGGCCTCTTTCTACGCCGACGAATGTGACTGGCTCAGAGATATCTGAAATCTTCGAAGGTCCGGAAAGATCGACTTGTCTGATTTGATGTTCATCGGAGAGGTTGTATTGATTATCGAAGTCAATCGACCCCCACATCATCGTCGTCAGAAGTGCCGCTATGAGCGCTGCGCCCCTCTTCTTCATATGCATTGAGGGCCTTCTGGCTCTCTATGAGCGTATGGGTAATCGGTTCAGAGTTCAGAAGATTGTGAACTCTCCGACGTTGATGTGATACTCAGAAGTCCATTGACCTACATCGTGGGTCCATCTCTCTGTCTTTCTATCCCCGTCGTACGCGTAGTATTCGAGATCTATCTCAATCGTGTAATTCTCCCATACAGAGGCGCCGTCAATGATGAGTTCCAGATCGTCATGGGCAATCGAAGTATGGGCGCCAAGTTGTTCCCATGAAAAATCGGTTCTTCCAATTTCAATACCGACATCGTCGACCATTCTTATTGACATCTCGATGTCTTCCATCGCCCTAGAACCTCGATTATCTAATTCAACCAATACAATATGGCCTCCCCCAGATTGACGATAAACGACGTCTGCAGTGACTCCATCGTAGGGAATTACCCACAGGGAGCTACCCAGCAGAAGGAGTGTGACGATGAGTATTACTAGACTCGAGAATATCACTCTGGCCGGATGTACGCGCTCAAGGACTTCTTCGATGGACTCCAAGAGTTCATCGGCCAATTCTTCATCAGCATCTGTAGGCTCAAGATGGGAGAATCTTCGAGATTCGTCCACGACTACATCCCTCCTATGATCGTCATTACCGCTGTTGTGATCCCGGATGTTAGAGGTTCGGGGATTACAATATGAGTTGTTGAGCCATCGACGCCCGGGATGCTGTTTATGATCGAAAGATCGGATGCCATGCCATTCACCCCGAAGGTTGTCCCTGTGGGAATGCCATTGGTAAACTGAGCATCAAGTAAAACGCCTCGAAGGTCTATCCTACGATCATCATCGATAATTGCATGGGCACGGGCAGAAGCGACAATTCTCCCCCCCTGTACATCAGAAATCTCGAAGTATCCAAATTGAGAGATTAAATTGTGTACTTCTATAGTTGCACTCTTGATGTCTTGGCATAGAATCTCCATATCCTCCAATACAACTGGAGGAGCAGCTGGAACATCTGATATCCTCATGTAAAGAACTTCAACACCTTCCCCGGAAGACTTCACAGCAAGACCAAAATCTTCCGTAGGTTTTATCGAAAGTCTATCTGCCATCCCCTGGGCTAACATGAGGATGTCGCCCCTCTGGTTAATTGCCTCTCCCTGAGCCTCGATAAACAACGACATGCCGGGAGTACTCGATGCGAAATCGAGTTGTGCAATACCTTGGAAAGCAAGGCTCTTCGTTATGTCAAATGTTCTCCCTGGTTCTGTGGATAACGCAATTGTTCCGGGCACGTCCTTCAGGAACACTGTCGCTGGACGCCATTCCCCGTCGAACCACTGCATCTGTTGAACCATCATTGAGTCAACCGATCTTCCCTGAGAATCCTGATATGGCGTTGGAACGTCCATGTTTATCTTGATGGCTGTTCCAAGACTGGCATCAAGATTGACTCTGCTCGGAACGCCGTTAATGAGGATCTCCGAACGTGCACCTACATTCCGATCTAATAGCTCAGCATGGATGCTAGAGAGGGGGAATGAAGCTGCATATCTGGCAACGGCATCTATCTCGGATATGCTGCCCGTGGTCTCTGTTACATCGAACACCATTTCGAGATCGATGTCTGAGCTAACACCTACTGGGAGACCATGCAGAGTCACGAAGGCATCCATCCCTTGTATGGAATCCGTTGCGATGATCATGGACTCTGCCCCGGGTAGCCATCCCTTCGCATCAACGGCCACCGTCCACTGGGAGCCGTCGTCGATCGCCCTTCTTTCCATCTCAAGATCTACTGAAGGGGGCAGATTGGGTATCCACACCTTCATTGAGAAACCTGACGACAGGCCTTGAGTGGGTGCATGTATTGCGATTCCATGTACCCAAGGAGGCTCTACTTCCGGCTCTTCACCCTGTTCCGCTTGTACGATAAGATCGAAATTCGAGTCTGATTCTAACTCGATCCCATAGTTGAATGAAGTGTTAGCTCCTTCGGCTCCAGCCGTCAGTTCGGAGGTTGCAGAGGCGAGAAGACGATTGACTGATTGGCCAAGGTCCGTAAATCCGCCCAAAAAGAATGCCAGACCTGAAACGCCTTTACTACGATCCAAGACTGGTATGTCTATTCCAACATCATCGCTTGAGTTCCCGGGGATCTGAAGAGAGACGTCTGAAGGCAGGGGATCTAGCAAAATCGTTGCTGTTAGTGCATTATTCTGGCCTATGACCGGCACGTGGTCTACGACTATCCCGAAAGGTACAGGCTCCGCTGTAGTGATTCTAGCAGTACTCCTGCCCATACTGCCAAGTGCATCCGGATCAGTTGAAGGAGACCATGAAATGCTATTCAACCCGGATATCCGCGTGGAAAGGGAAGAAACCTCATTTTCAGAATCATGTGTGTAGAGAAAGTGATTTCCAGCCATTATTTCAGGTTCTTCGGAATTGGTTATCTGTGCCTCTATTGAAGAGATTTCCCCGTCGGTACTCCATGAGAGGGTATCACCAAAACCAGCATCGAAGGAGTCGGGAATGCCCAGTATTCTTACTGCCTGTCGTTGTGTTCCATTGGAGGCATGATACTGGAACGTCTCTATGTTCTGGCTAGCTGTATATGATGAGGAATCGGAGTCGATTGTAATATCCATCACATTAGGGAGGTCGGAGATACGGAGGCTTTGAACCGAGGCATTTGAGAGATCGTCGCCAAAATAGTCGATGTACAAGAATTTGAGAGCGCCACTGCTTCTTGATTTGATTTGGAAGGTTCGCTCCTCAGTGGTGGAATCGTAAGTTGCATGCACTGCTTCTAAACCTGAAAACGAAATGGATGCTGCAACGGGAACGAGGGGTTCAATGAGTCCATCATTGCCCTGGACAAGCGCCGATTCGCGATCTCTTGAAAGAATCAGATGATCGGAAGACTCCAGCTTCATGTGGTCGTGCGAGCCGATTGCTAACTTCACGGATGGGAGTATGTTTGGCACCCTGGTGGTTCGGAAATCGTTTGTAATCTCAAAATGTAGATTCTGTCCGCCGCCATCCGGAGAGAATTCAACCCCCCCACTTAGAACATCGACCACAGTAGTGGGAAGTGAGTTGATTATCAAGGCCGTTTCCAAGAACACGTCTACCAAATTCACCAGAGCCGCATCCAGAATTCTTGATAAGAAGTCCAGATTCGGGTCATTGCCCAATGAAACGTCATTTCCTTCTTCATTGCCTCCGATATTGAAGTCCCCATACACAATCAATGCAGTTGGTATTGCTCCGGTTTGAATTGATATCCGCTGGTGATCGGTTATTACGCCCCCCCTAGTGAGCCACGAGTCGTATTCAAGAGCGTCTATTTTACTGACTGATCTGAACAGTATCATAGATTTTGGCGGGTCTGCTGGGTTGATTGGGAGATCCTCATTATCTTCATTCGGAGAAGTGTCTCTGGTAAAATTCTTGACTGCTATGATTAACCCAAGTCGATCAGGTTGTGACCCGGGTAACTCTGGACTCGATCTCGAACCTAGCATTGTGAAGACTCGGTCTATCTCTTGAGGTGAAAGCGAGCCGGAGGGCATCCCCCTTAGCCAACCCAATGAATCGGTAGAGTTGCCGTAATCTCCATCTGCATTGTCTTCAGGTACGTTTACTCTATCCTCGTGGAAATGAAGGTGGATGTCTGCTCCTCGATCAGCGTAGTATTCCAATGTACTCAAACTGCGCTCCCCTGCACCACCGACACCTGAAGCGAGAGCTGAATCTGTACGAATCGTTACAGAAACTTCTGTCGGAATGACGAGTTCTTGGCCTTCTGGGTGGATTCCTAGATCGATATATGCAACTTCCCAAATCTCACGTTCACTCTGATCAGGGGGGGAATAATGGATGTAGCCGAAACCAGCCCTAACACCACATGAAATCTCCATCGATGAAAGTGTATTCAGCTCAACGGGGTCATACCTATCAGGACACTGGTCTTCTATTGGGTTATTTATTGAAATTACATATGGTGCGGCTAAGGAAGTTATTGAAATCCCAGAATCCAAATCGCCATTTGGATCGAATATCCCGAAGGTGATTGCAGCAAGAAATTCTGCACTCGCATCTGAGATATCGAGGAAAATCCTCTCTATGCCCACGTCTAATGTGAATTGACGTGGTGGTTGGGTGAATGCTGAATCGATAATCCAAACGTAACTCTCACCTTGGTTTAGTCCGAATGTATCTGAATAAGCAAAGGCCTTGACTAAGGATACCTCCATACTCTGCAGATTCACCCATGCAGGGTCTTCAGGGGTCTCCTCATCGATTACATCCACTTGAAACTGAATAGTTGGTTTGATCCAAAGTCTGTCTCCACTTATGCCCCAGCCGCCATTAAAGTCGAATTCGAGAGTCAGTCCCACCTGAATATCATCATTTCCATCCCCATCCACATCCATTGGATGCAAGAACGGGTCGCCATTGTTGAAAATCAAGGAAAGAAGTGAGTCGCCAAATGTGACGAGTTCAATTGTCTGTTGTACATCGCCACTTTGATCTTCATACTCTATCCAGATAGCATAGTCGGTTATATTGAGTATAGTGGACCATATGTTTCTAACCTCCCCTGGTGGTTCCTCGTTGGGATTGGTTAGAATCTGATATGGACGTGGATGAATCACCTCGGGAGGAGTTGTCTCGATTTCGCTGAGTCCACTCAACAAATTGTCAGTCCCATGGATTGGCGACAGGTCATCACTCTGTCCTATTGAATCCCTAACCATGTCTAGGGCAACACCGGCTTCGTCCATCGCCCGAGAATCGGATTTAATTGCTCGATCCATCGATAAGACTGCATTCAGATCATCAAGAATTTGGAAGTCGTCAGAGGCAACTCTTTGCTCAGCGCTTGCGAGAATTGTAGGAGATGCTGCTGAAAGAAAGAGGAGTGCTATGACCAGTGCAGACCATGGGGGAGAGGCAGCGGAAATTGGGTGAACGACACGGGCGGCATCCGCAGCCATGCAACAGAGTTCTTGCGAGGCTGATTTAGGATATTCCCCGATGTGACCCCCTGAGGTCACGGTCGGCGGACAACCTCGATGGAGCCACAAGCAGGACAAGGGACCCTAACGCCCGGGGCTCCCGGCGGTATTTTGACCTTGAATGAAGATGAGCAGGAACTGCAAGAAGACTTCAGCTCGATGGATTCGGGATCTTGCGGTGGCTTTTCTTCCGTCGTGTTATCATCTGGCTCTTCTGAAAGAGTCGCAGGGGCCTCCGGTTCGGGCTCCGCTTCTGGTGGCGTGGCCTCCGGTTCGGGCTCCGCTTCTGGTGGCGTGGCCTCCGGTTCGGGGTCCGCTGGTGTTGTGTCTTCTAATTGAGCGATTTCGGGGATCTTCGGGGGCGTCTGAGTTGTTGGTCGTTCTTCTTGCCCGGGATGGGGAGCTTCTCCCTGCTTCTCGTCGATAGGGTCATCATCGAACATCATCGAAAGCAATTCATCGCCCCTGCTTCGAGGAGGGGTGCTGGACACATCGTCTGGTGAACGACCTAGTAATGCTGCAATATCCGGGTCGTTGGATACCGGGGGGGCTGCAGTACGTCGGAAGCCATATCCCCCGCCATACCCTTCATCGGCACTTCTCCTAGCGAACATCTGCTTCTGCTCATCTTCACTGGGCGCGCGAGCCTGCTCTTCTTGCAGAGTCCTCATCTCTTCCTCTATCTCCGCCATCTTACGCTTGGCGCGACGAGAGATCAGTAAGACCAGGGATAAAGCTAGGAGGATCACAACAACGCCTGCGCCGATGAATGGAAGGTATGGAATGATGGCATCTAGCAAGGTGGGTTCGGTGTCTGAGGCCTCTATAGCTACTATATACTCGATTTTTGTCTGCAATCCATTGTCATTTGTGATTGTGCAGATGGCTGAGTAGATTCCCACTTCCGTATATGCGACCACATAAACCGGTCCACTGAGATCTTGGTCATTATTCGTAACCCCGTCGCCGTCTGAGTCTTCATTCACATCTATGTCCCACGAGTAGGCCAGTGTTTCAGACTCTGGATCTGCTGCACTTGCCTCTAGCCGTATGGTCTCGCCCGATAGTCTCGTCAACTCCACAATTGCGTCATTGACTGAAGGGGGGGTCGCATCATACACGGTAAGGTTCGAGGTAGAGTTTGACATGATTCCACTAGCATCCGTGACCTCCATGCGAACAGGATGGGTGCCTGCGGAAATCTCCAGAGTTCCAATCTCTAGATTGAGGCTAGATGTTCCCTGCTTCTGAGGGGATGGATCGGTAAGAACAAGTGTGTCGCCCAAGTACCACTTCACCGAGACAACCTGCCAGTTGTCGGAATATGTGCCGGTCATTGAGAGTGATTCGCCGAAGGTCCTGGTGATGTTCTCTGCACCATCAATTTGCACGAAGGGTGGAGATAGGTCTTGGATACTGATTTCGTGGAACTTCGTGGCAGGCCTGCCATCGATGCCGATTACTCGAAGATGTATTGTTAGATCGGCTGGGTCATTCCAAGTATTTTGGACGGTCATTCCCGCTGCATCGCTAAAACCATCGCCATCGAGATCCCAGAGGTACCCCTCAGAGGTTATCTGCCCTGACCGATTTGGCGTTGTACTGGCGTCTAATGTCACAGTCTGGCCTACATCCACTACTGCAAGCGACCCTGAGTCAGTTATTCTTGGATCTAATATTGGGGTGAGGGTCACCGTTACCGTTGTTGCTATTGAGGATGTTCCAACTCCCCCGCCTCCCGCCTTGTTATCGAGTACAACGTACAAATCGGCCCCATCGAGATCTTCTGTTACGCTGAATAATACGGTTCTTGCACCGCCAACTAACAGCATCGATCCCTCGTCGATACGTGCCGGGGCAGCCCCAGCAGAATACAGCTGATACTGATTCTGAGACATTAGGAACACATCAGACTCCCCCTTCATTGAAGAGGCGGCGATCTTCACCACTGTACCCTGATCGGCCTGGAATGGGCCTGCTAGAGTGGCGAATGATGAGGGGGACAAGTGAACGATATCATCGTACAGAGTAAATGGCTCCTCCTGGACGACTGAAACACCGAAAGAAACCCCTACGGTCGAACCCCCCAAGGCACCTTGGTCTTGGTCTTGGGCGTGATCGTAATTGTCCACGACAAGATACCAGCGAGTTGCTCCCCTGTCAGAAGGGGTGGACCATCTCCAACTTCCGTCGCCGGAAAATGACTCGAATACCGAATCAGACTCCCACACATCTGCCCTACGATAATTCTGCTCTTGCTGGTAAACGACGACGCCGGTCGAGGAGAAGAGGAGTATATCCACAGGGGCGTCGGCACTGATGTTGAACTCGACAGCAGTACCCGGACTTAGAAGCCCGATCCCCACTCTCAGACAGCTTTGATCTGAAAGGCTCCATGCAGCCAAACCTTCAGAAGCGTCCTCCTGAATGCATGTGATTGTACCCTTCGGCTCTGCGGCCTTTGCAGAAAGAGGGACGAGGACGAGCATCAGCACAACTGCGGCGGTGCTGAGACGATTCATCGATACTGTCGTGCTCAGACATGCTTTACATCATATCGGTCCCATGGTTGCTGCATGATTCACGATTAGGAGTCGGGGCGGCGAGGTATGGGGGTAGGTGGGAACCACCTGAGAAGGATGACGTCGGATATCGAACGGACCCATGACCACGGAACGGAGACGTTCAACCCACCTTCGACGATTGTATCTGTGGTCTCCATTACGAAGAGATGGGTGCAAGTCTTTGCCTGCTCATCAAGCACTACATCGTGCACGATTCCGAGTATGCGCGCGTCTGGAAGTACCACCGGAAGACCGTGCATCTCGGTCAGCCTACGGTCCACCATGATGGTTGGCTGACGCATGTCGGCATCAACCTGACGCAGCCGTTGCTCACTTGCCACGGTTCTGATGCGCCTTGAGGCTTGGACGCAGCTTCTCAGCGCCCTTTCCTTTGTTGAATAGGCCGCGCCCCTTCTTCCCGGCGCTTGTCTTGCCTCTGAAAGCACGACCGGAGTGGCTGGATCCCGAGGATATCCACCCGAGTTGCTTATCGGCTTTAATCGCAGGGTGGTGTGGGTCGACCATTATGACCTCGTAGAACTTGTTCTTGCCGTCTTCGCCGACCCAATATGAGTTCAGAACCTCGAGATTTGGATAGCGCCTACTGACACGCTCCTCGGCGATTCTCTGAATTGACTTCGCCATTGTGATCTTCTTGATACCTGCGTTGGATGGTTTCCTCTTCATGTGGACCTTGCCCTTCCTCAGGCCTCCTCTTCGGACACGGGTCCTGACCATTACAATTCCCTGCTTGGCCTTGTATCCAACTCTTCGTGCCGCATCGATTCGCGTTGGGCGCTGTATACGCTGGAATACGCCTTCGCGTCTCCATCCAGCCATCCTCTCTCTACGGGCCTTTGCCGGGATACTTGCCTTAGGACGATTCCAAGTGGCCTGCATGTGCTTCGCGACTCCCATAATCGAACCTCCGGGTCCCGAGCGACCGCCATTCCCTATTTGAGGGTGATTGAAACCTAAGTCTCGGTATTTTGCTTAATTCCGCGCGAGCTCCCCCGCCTGCCTGAACAACTCAGAAATTCTCTCGGCTTCGTCGACTACATGTGTAATCGATACTCCGCTGCCAGTCCATCCAGCGATGGAAAAATCGTACTCCTTCTCTGCGATTGAGCGCATGTAACCAGGCGGGAATCGAGGAATTCTCCTAGTTCCGATCTTCTCAAGCAGAGCGGGTCTCTCCACTGTATTCAAGAGTCTACTCGCAGATTCAACTACCTCGCTCACATCCCCACCCCATCTTTGGTGGGGTACCATCAACCTGAACAGCCTGTGTCCGTGAGGTGCCCTCCGCGAACGGTGGATGTCAGACTCATGTAGAATTCCGCTCACAGGACTTTCAATATCAGGGATTAGGGTTCCATACCCTATCCCGACATGGTCGACATCAGTTGATTTGTATCCGGCCGCGAATATACTCAATTCGGTTTCTCCATCTGTCCTAGTTGGTAGCCCAGTTGACCAAATGACTGACGATATGGGTACGTTGTAGGCCCTTGAAACCTCATCTGGATTTTTTTCCTTCGTACCGAAAACCATCTCAATATTTTCCATTTTATTCAGCCTGATTTCCAGGGCATCGATGATACTGTGCATGCCGCCATCGAGGGAGGCTAAACTGCCCTTATCTGGGGTGAAAATGGGGTAAGAGGCTGATATCATGTTCCTTAGCCGCCTCTTCCCAACAGGGGGTTTCGGGCCAAATCCGGTGAATGCTGGAAATAGGAAATTCGCGTCGACTTCCTTCGCCGAATCGTTCAATATTCCGAGAGTGAGAGCGTCAGAGATGGGACCGTTTTGAACTACATCAAAAACTGATTTTCCCGGGACTTTCGAGTTCAGAAACCCCCTGAGAATCCCCGAGGGCCCTATTTTAGCAGCCGTGAACATAGAAATTCTATGTTTTCTCTGTCCAATCAAAATCCATCTGGACCTCGCATTTTCATTCGATTTTTTGAACGCACCATCGAGCTCTAGGTCGTGGACGAGCCTCCAGAAGGACGGATGCGGCCTCGCGGCATTCACTGATACGTCGCAAATCCAAGCTCCCTTCTTCCAGGTCTCTATGACTCCTCCCAGCCTTGTGGTCTTTTCAATCAAAGTCACATGAATATCCGGTCTCTCTGTCCCGATCCTGTAGGCCAGAGAAAGGCCTGACAAGCCACCTCCGACAATCACAACTCTGTTTGATTCAAAGAGAGCATGATTGACCAGCAGTGGCCTCCTAAGCTCATTTCCGTGCCGGACCCAATCTTCCAACGAGTACATGGTAAATCAAAGCCTATGCCCAATCTCTGGGTTCTCTCAGAACATTCAACAACTTTTCCTCTTCACTGCCCTTGATTACTTCATGGCAGTATTCCCAACGAGCTTCAAGCGGGAGTGACATCAATATGCTCTCTATCCTACCGTTGGTCCTCAGACCGAATTTCGTACCCCTGTCGTGGATTAGGTTGAATTCGACATACCTTCCTCTCCTAATCTTCTGCCAGGATTTCTGACCCTCGTCAAATGGCATATTGACCCTGCGCAGAAGAATTGGCATGTAGGAGTCCAAGAAGCCCTCTGCACAGTCCTCTACGAAGCTGAAGCACTCATTTTTGCTTTCACCCCTGAGATTGTCAAAGAATATGCCCCCCACACCCCTAGCTTCTCCTCGATGGCCGTTGTGGAAGTATTCGTCACACCATCGTTTAAATTTAGCATAATCTGCAATCTCGTGCCTTTCACATATTGCTCTGTAGGTGGAATGGAAGTGGGCTGCATCCTCTTCGAATAGGTATGATGGTGTGAGATCGGCTCCTCCTCCGAACCACCATGACCCGTTTTCCTGGCCTGTGCCCCTCTCAAAGTAGCGATAATTTGAGTGAACGGTGGGTGCCATCGGATTGTTTGGGTGGAGAACAAGACTGATCCCAGTGGCGAAGAATTCCAGCCCATCATTGGGGTTGCCGCCCCCCATTCTCTCGGCCGCCTCTTCGCTCAATGTCCCATGGACCACACTGACGTTCACGCCTGCCTTTTCGAACACTTCTCCTGATGAAAAAACGCGACTCCTGCCGCCGCCGCCCTCTTCTCTGGTCCAGACATCTTCACGATACTCTGTTCTGTCTATTTCTCCGATTACTTCGCAGATGTGGTCTTGGATTCTGTGGACCATGCTCACCATAACTTCCCTCATCTGATTCCTCCTGTGACAGTATGGAGAACTGCCTCGACGTTCTCTATCTTTGAGTTCGGTGCCATTCCATGGCCAAGATTGAAGATGTGGCCAGGGTCATTCCCTGCCTCTCTTAGGACTTTTTTCGTGGCTGAAACTGCTTCTTGTTGTGACCCGTGCAAATATGATGGATCGAGGTTTCCCTGTATCGCGATGCTACGGCCGTGGTTAACCCTGTTCAGATTGATGTCGTCTCTCCAGTCAAGAGAAATCGCATCGATGTCCATACTCCGAATTTGTTGATGAAGATGTCCTGAGCCCTTGGCGTAGTGGATTAGCGGTACGTCTCTTGTACTCTTCTCTCGGAACACTTCGATTGCGGTTTCCGTCGGCCCCCGCGCGAACTTTTCATACTGAGCAGGGGACAAAAGTCCCGCCCATGTGTCAAACAACTGGACAGCATCGGCACCGCCATAATTCACCTGATCTGCTAGCAGGCCACCTACTGTCTCTGCCATTTTGTTCAGTAGTTTCAGAGAAAGATCTGAATTCGAAAAGACTGCTGACCTGGCGCCGTGGAAGTCCTTGTCTCCCGTTCCTCCAGAGACTAGATACATCGAAATGGTCCAAGGGCAGCCTGCAAAACCAAGGCGGGCTTTGCTTTCTTCTCGGGCCCCGATTTCTGCCAAGGCATTTCCCGCCCATGGAGCATGTTCTCTTGCTCTGAATTCAGGCCATGAATCTACGTCCTCGAAATCGAAAGGATCGATTTTGATGCCTCCACCGTACTTTACATCGTACCCCAACGCAGGCAGGGGAGTCAATATGTCGCTGAAAACAATGGTGGCGTCTATATCGGGGTACCGCTCGATTGGCTGGAGGCTGATCCTACTACAGATGTCAGTATCTTTGCACCTCTCCCAGAAATCATGTTCTTTAGCCAATTTACGATACTCAGGTAAGTGCCTTCCGGCTTGACGCATGAACCAAACTGGGGTTCGGTCTACCTCCTCTCTATTCAGAGCACGAGTTATTCTTTCCTTGCCTTCCATCTCATATCTCCATATCGCTGAGGGTTTTTTCCAACGCAGAGGCCATGCCGTCGATGTGACCTTCCTGGTGGGAGGTGGAAAGGAATCCTATTTCGTACGCTGAGGGGGCTAGCATGAATCCCCTGTCCAACATCCCCTTATGCAAGTCTGCATATTTTTCCGCTGCATCTGAGGGGATCATGTCCGCTCTTCTTGGTGGATCTTCCTTTCCTGGTGAGAACCAGAACAGGCTCTCCAGTCTGGCCAATCTGAATGGGTTGCCGAATTTTTCTAGAATCGGACTTATGAGTCGCTCCATCCTTTCTCCCATTGAGTCGAGTCTTGCATAAGCGGCGTCATCCAGCATTGACAGGGTAGATATCCCGGCGGCCATTGCCAAGGGGTTTCCTGACAAAGTGCCAGCCTGATACACCGGGCCGAGGGGTGAGAGGTGCTGCATAACCTCCTTGCATGCGCCATACGCGCCTACTGGCAACCCTCCACCGATAATCTTCCCAAGTGCGGTGATATCCGGGGTAATTCCACAGAACCCTCCGTATCCTCCTTCTCTAAATCTAAATCCTGAGATTACCTCGTCAAAAACAAGCAGCGTTCCATTCTTTGTGCAGAGTTCCCTTAGTTCTCGGAGGAACTCGTCCCGTTGAATCAAGAGTCCGTTGTTTGCTGGGAGAGGCTCGATGAGAACTGCAGCGATTTTCTGCGGGTATTCCTCGAAGAGATACCTCACAGCATCGATATCATCCAGTGGACTTACCAGGGTCGTAGATATGGTGTCCTTGGGTATTCCCGGGCTACTCGCAATGCCAAACGTAGCCAGGCCGCTGCCGGAATTTACCAACAAAGCATCGATATGTCCGTGATAACAACCATCGAATTTCACTATGTGATCCCTACCTGTGTAGCCCCGTGCAAGCCTCACAGCGCTCATTGCGGCTTCGGTGCCAGAGGAAGTAAAGCGGACCATGTCGATGTGCGGGTATCTCTCCTTGACCATTCTCGCCAACTCTATTTCTCCGAGATGCGGGGCGCCAAATGAGGTTCCCCGTGACATTACCTCAGATATATCGGCGATGATTTTCGGATGAGAGTGGCCGTGGATAAGGGGACCCCATGATTGCACGAAGTCAACGTATTCATTGCCGTCGACGTCGGTTACAATCGCACCATTGGCCTGTTGAAAATACACGGGACTCCCATGCACCGACTTGAATGCCCGGACGGGGGAGTTGACGCCTCCGACCAAATGGTCCTGCGCCTCTGTATGGAGTATCGAGGAGTTGAGCCTGATGATGCCAATGACCCCCGTTAGACCCAACCTCGGCTGACTGCTTCCCTGGCATGGTAGCTGACGATTATGTCAGCGCCGGCTCTCTTGAACGATCCGAGTATCTCGACTACCATTTTATGTCGCTTTTCAATATCCTTGGCATGTTCCATGACCATGGAATACTCTCCACTGACGTTGTAGATTGCTACAGGCCTGTTAACCTTCGAAGAGACCTCCCTAAGCACATCCAGATAAGGCAGCCCTGGCTTTATCATCAATATGTCTGAGCCTTCTTGAACGTCCAGCTCCGCCTCGAGAACGGCCTCTTTGTAATCTGACCTTGGATCCATTTGATGGCTAGATCGGTCCCCGAACGAGGGCGCTGATGATGCAGCGTTCCTGAAGGGGCCATAGAAAGATGAGGCATACTTGACGGAGTAGCTTAACACCCCAGTGGATTTCATTCCCTTAACCTCAAACGCCCTGCGAACGGATCTCACTCGGCCATCCATCATATCAGACAAGCACACATAGTCCGCACCCGAGTTTGCGTGAGAGAGGGATATTTCAACCAACATGTCGACTGAAGCGTCGTTCACTATCAGACCATCTTGAATTAGTCCACAATGACCATGGCGCGTCGAGGTACAAAGGCAAGAGTCTGTCATGACTACGATTTGGTCTCCGAATTTTTTTTTCAGGTTGCGAACTGTTCGCTGCAAAGGCATCTGATCGTCGGCTGCGGATGTTCCATTCTCGTCCTTTTGGTGGTCCTCAAGGACGCCGAAGATCATATGCGAGGTAATACCCATGGCTACGTCATCTGTTATTTGTCGGATTAGGACGTCACTTGACTGCCTGTTGATGCCGGGCATTCCAGGGATTTGTTCGTTTACTCCCGTACCGGTTACCACGAAGTGAGGTTGAACGAGTGATTCAGCTATCGATTGGCCGAAAACCAAGTTTCTCCTTGATTGAGTCCATCGGTTTATCCTAGGCCTCATTTCCAACGTCAATCCCCCCATGATCTTGATTCCCAGAAGGCAGCAATGGACTCAACCGTGGGGCCATCTAGAGTGTGAATGGCTGAGTCTTGGAAATAAGGTGTTGTTTCCAATGCGATTGTGGTGGATTTTCCCATGGAAAGAACAGTGCCCGGAAGTGGCAATCGGTTTCTGGCCCACGATTCGGCTGATGAGGGGGACGAAATCAATAAGATACTGTCATCTCCCAATGAGAATGTTTCAACCTCGGTTTGCGTGTTTTCATATCCGATCCATTGCCTAACGAAAAAGCCCATGTCGGCAAGAGAATTACAGAGGTAGTCGTCGGAATTCGATGATCTCGGGACGAAAAATCTGGACTCGGGGGGGAGAGAATCACGAATGTAGGTCACTAAGTCCTCGCTGTTATTCGCCGTTCCGCAATATGCAGCAGTAATACCCGCTTGGAAACACGCCTTGTGTGTCCCCTCACCCAAAGTCAGCCAAGGTATCTTGGAGATGTCGGGGTTTGATTCAGACACCAAAGCCGCACATTTGGCCGCGAAGGGAGAGGTTAGCACGAGTATTGGCCAACTGGATTTCTTGTCCTCCCCACTTAGGAAGCCCTGCGGCCATGCTTCTGCCAGCGGACTTAGTTTGACAACCGGCTTGTCTATCGTGGGGATTCCTTTTCTCCTTAGTTGGGTAGAAATCCTGTTTGAAGTCAGAGTGGTTATCAGGCTCGGCTCATCAATGTCGATTTTTACAGGATCATGGCTTGGTTGGCTGCCCTCAAAATTAAAATTTTCATAGTCACCATAATATCTGGTTATTTCGAAAGTTTCACCTCGGGCATATTTTGACCTCCAGTCGCTAGGTGAAACCGCGGTTGTAATTATTGCTCCTTTGGACAAGACACCAGCGGGGTAAAGGCATCCGCCGCCGAGTTTTTTTAGAATGCGGCGCTCCCTCTCCACCTCGTTTGATGTCTGTTCATGATTGAGAATTGTGCTTAGTTTTTCGTTCAATTCAGATTCTTCGTCACGACAGTGGACGGCTATTGCTCCTTGTCCGGGAGCAGTAGGCCAATCTTGCTCTCTGATCCTGATTGCATTCAATGCAAGGTGTCTTTTAGAAATCGCGTTTTGCTCATATAACCGCTTCAAACCAACCTCGGCCAGTATGAGGAAACGAGCGCGTTCATCCAATAATCGGTCCAACCTTGTTTCGATATGGCCCCGCACGGAAACGGGGATAATATCCGGCCTGGAGCTCAACAGAAATGACTGTCTCCTACCTGAAACTGTCCCGACTTTCGATTTTATAGGGAGATCGTCGAGCACTTCAACGAGGCGTTTCGATTTGTTGTCCCGTAGTAGTGTATCGAGTTTTGGCCATCCGCCCATATCCTTGGAGATTACGACATCTGAAGTCTCCCCCCTGGCGAGATATGCGAGTGTCCTGATCCCGTCCTTGGTATCTACTGGGACGTCCTTCGCCGAATGTACAGTGATGTCTGCCTCACCTGAATTTAGCAACTGGTCTATCCCATCGACAAATTGACCCACTTTGGTAGACAAGTCTCCCCCCAGTGACCTATCCCCATGACTGCTAATGGGAATCAGGACTCCTCGCAGCCCACTACTCTCTAGCGCATCTTTGACTTTAGTGGCTTGAATCATTGCAAGCTCTGATTTTCTCGTCCCTATCCTGATTGGCCTCACCGTCATGCCCCCGGCCCAGCGGACGTGTCTAAGGAGGTCACCATTTGATTAATGTCAGAGGCTATATTTTGCAGGAGGGTCTGGTCGATTTCCCGGTTCGTACCAATGACAAATTCATGTAAATCTCCAAGGTCAAAAATGCCGTCTTTTTGACATATCCAGCTTGCAATCTCTTTTGAAAAGGCTTCCAACTGGGGTTTTTTATTTGATTCAAAATTATATTTTTTAGCCCATGATGTTGGTTTATCATTGAAGGTGGCGTATATTCTGGATCTGAATTTGGCCTTTGCCACGTTTTTGAGTGAGATCTTGAAATTCTCCTCTATGCGGCTCAGTATTTCTGCACCCCTTTTGGCTGTATCAGCATAATTCCAATCAATTCCTAGTTTCCTCGACCTTCGTATCCAGTATTCCATGCCGTAGAGGAGATCTCCGCTACTGATGCCACCTTCTGTGAAGGAAGATGGCCACGAAAAATCCATTATCACAGTGTTCCCTTTGCTTGGAAAAGGTGACTCTTTTGTGAAGGTCGGCCTCTTATTCCTCAGCGTCGATATCACTAGATCAGCATTTGCTTCTGAGAGAACCCATTGTTCAAACGACAAGATTTCGATCTTGTCATTTAGTTCTGGGTACCGGAGAGCGGCTTTGGCAGGATCGCCGGATATGACATGTATCTTTTGTTGGTTGAATCCGATTAACGCCTCGACTGCTTTGGAGGCCATTTCTCCGAAGCCAAGAACCAATGTATCTAATTGCCCGTTGTCTCTGATCATTTCTTTCATTGTGTTTGTTGCCAAGTTCAACATCGACCCGGCTGTCTTGTCGAAGCCTAGTTCCTTCCTAATTGTTCGATTAGCAGCAATGACGTGATCGAACAGCACGGAATTCGAGTGAGAAATGTATTCATTTTCCTTGTGCCATGAAACAGTGTCCCTGAATTGCCCCATGACTTGTAGTTCTCCAAGAATGAAGGAATCAAGCCCACTGCATATTCTGACCAGTCTTCTCCAAACCTCCATCCCGGTTGAGATTTCGAAGGGGCATCCGCGCACACCCGTGACGTCCCCTACTGCTGTGACTAGATCTGTGTCGGTCATTGAAAATCCAACATACAAGACCCTGTTGCAGGTAGAGAATTCGAAAACTTCTCCTCCTGCTGCAGACTTCAGGTTGGTGAGATATTCTAGCTTTTCTTCCCTAGAGAGACCTTCTGAGGTCAGTGCCTCAACGAATTCTTTGGTGTCTGAATCGAGTTTCATGGAAGCCATTACCACTCCGTCCATCGGAGAATGTGAACGGGGGTGATTCAAAGCGTCCACACTGGATCCAGTATGGTTGGCATCAGATATGTTCACCAAACCAATGGGCCGTTCCAGCATATTTACCACCACTGCGCTTTGTGTTCCCCGACAAACTAAAGTTTGTTGTCCTAACGTCAATTGATCTAAATTTGACTCACCCATGCCGAACGTCGATCAAGTTTAATCTCCCGCAACAACGGACCTAAATAAAGCCGTCATAAATTGGAATCAAGATTCTAGTCTGATGAAGTCATGGTCCGCGCTCCCGGACTTGAACCGAAGTCCGGTTGTGAAGAGTCATTTTTCCTTCTAATCATCTAACTCGTGAATCACCAGCGATGTGTGATCGACATCTTCTATACCAATTTCAAACCGCTCGAGGATGTCGTCTCTCTCGGCTCTGAGTCGTTCGAGACGGATACCGTGATGAGGGCCTATGAGTCGAATTTGGAGTGCGAACTCCCATCTTCTCGCAATCTTGTCCAGCTCGCTCCTTGAAGTGGCTCCATCTATCATGGTAGTGTACATGCTTGTTCTTGCGTTCCTAGTTAGGAGGCTGAATATCAACCAGAAAGCGATAGGCACGCCTCCGAATATGCCAATCAGGTCCCAGGCTGACAGGCCTATCGAGGTCCCTGGCACCACTATCTCCCACGTGTCCACGGGCACAGAAGTGTTGTCGAACGGGAGGTATCCGAGCCTTTCCTCGTCGATGTCATTCCACCCGTCATTGTCGTCGTCAGGGTCAGAGTTGTCCCCAATGCCGTCATTGTCGTTATCTAGGCACTCTCGTGGATTGGTCGGGAATCTGTCAATAAGATCGGGGCAACCATCGGCATCTTGGTCGCCGGGGCTGTATAGGAAGGGGAGGATGTCCTCAGAATCTGGGAATCCGTCATTGTCGTAATCGTTCAGATATGGATCGGGGTTGTTGCCATTCGGGTTGTCTCCGTACCCATCGCCGTCGGCATCCTCCCACTGTGTTTCATCCGCTGGGAACGCATCGTGATTTATCCCGAATACATTGTCGCCATAGCCATCCCCATCGGCATCCTCCCACTGTGTGGGGTCCAATGGGAAGTCGTCCGCATTGTTTCCGACCTCGTCTCCATCGAAGTCGTACCACTCCGATGAGTCATCAGGGAACATGTCCGGCCTGTTTCCGAAAGGGTCGTCCCCAAATCCGTCGCCGTCGGTGTCGGCGGACTGTGTCGGGTCATTGGGAAAGGCGTCGATCTCATCCGGGCTCCCGTCCATGTCCGAGTCGGACCAATGGGCGGGATCGTCGGGGAAGGGATCGCCTGTGTCCGACCAGCCGTCCCCGTCTGAATCAGGGCAGCCGAAGACGTCCTGAGTACTCGTCCCGGAAACCTCGATGCAGCCGTCAGCGTTCATTCCGATTGGGCTGTCTCCAAACCCGTCCTCGTCGGTGTCCCTGTTCTGGGTGGGGTCATCTGGGAAGTCGTCATTTGCGTCTGACCACCCATCACCGTCGCTGTCCACGCAGCCTCGCATGTCCCTGAACGATTCGCCGTACACGGCCGGGCAGTGGTCTCCGCGCGTCCCCCCTGGCTGGTCGCCGTACCCGTCGAAGTCTGAGTCGGCCCACTGGGTCCCATCGGTCGGGAAGACGTCGCCCTGATTGGACCATCCGTCGCCATCCGCATCCACGCACCCATAGCGGTCCAATGTGCTGTTCCCCGGGAGGTTCAGACAATCGTCCGGCTCGTGGCCCAATGGATTGTCTCCGAACCCATCGAGATCCGCATCTGCCCACTGGGTCCCAATACCCGGAAATACGTCCAAGACATCAGGTACACTGTCCTCGTCCTCGTCGAAGAGTCCTATCGAGGTGACCATGCTCTGGCAACTGTCCAGCGCGGTGTACGTGCATTCCGATGTCATCATTGTCGCATTGAAAGCTGATTTCCTAGGAGTCGTCCATGAGGAGATGTCGCGCTCCTCCGAGAAACGATAATTCAGATTCTGCCACTCATCATGAAGTAATGGGATTAAGCGATGGCCCAAAGGGGCTCCATTCAGATCGGTATGGATGATGTAATCGGAATTCGGAGTTATGTTAACGTCGAAAACAGATATGTTGGTATTATGTTCATTGGTCCCGATGAATACCAGCCTGTCAGAAATCGGATACATGTGGAATTTCTCCTTCGCTCCGCCGTCGAATGGTAGATTACTCTGGGTGTAATTCCACGACTTCACATGATTGCAATTCTCATCGATTATATGAGTGTCAGAATTGCCACCCAGGATTGTCGCATTCCAGCCTGACGGATACACGGGGAGGTGATCTCCGTTAAGTCTGAGGTTGGACCCGCTCAGCTGGATATGTCCTATCTGATCCATCGAATCTATGTCATGGCAAAAGAAGGTCCCGTAGTCGTTGCCCCTGATTATCGACTTCCCGGCGAGTCGGAGACCGGGGAAGTGGAAGAGATTGCTCGACCGCACCCCCTCGTAGCCGTTGTAGACAAGAGACTCATTCGAAGATGACTGGTTCAGAGAGAGTGATGCCAGAATCGTTCTTTGGGCTTCTCCGTTTCCGGTGTTGATGGTGTCGACCTCCAATCCGTCGATGTAGACCTTGCAAGAGCCTGCACCCCCATTCGTATGAAAGAAAACGTAGGATGCATTTGAGCCGTGTTCTGTCATGGAGATATGCGCAGTGTAGGGGGAATGAGCTGATGAGTGCCCCCCACTGCATAGTCCGTAGGTCATTGTACCAAGTCTGATCACATGATTGGAAACCAAGTCGACATAGCCGAATTCCACGATCGAGCCATCGCTGTCATGGCCGTAGTTCGTGCACTTAACAGAATTGGGTGGGTTCCATGAGCCGAACTTACCTATTGCACAGAGGGTGGAAGCGAAATATATTCTCTCGGAGCTCGCTGCAAGCATCGTGGTCACGGATGCTTGTGAGCCAGCTTCATCAGGGGCACTTCTTGAATATTCCACGGGATCGTCGTACAATACTGCAGTGCTATTTGCGATGATGAGGCGAGGGACTTCTGCGCCGCCACCTGCTGAATCTGTCTGTGCTCTCGCACTGAAGTAATAGACATCATTTCCATGGGCCACTACCGAATCTGCTTTGGAAACAGGTGGGTTCTGGACGATCGCTATGCTAGATATGTTCTGATTGGGCGATGACTCGGATCTATCCTCTCTGATATCATCGAGCATTAGACCCTGTTGTCCTGCCATCAAGAGCATCAAAAGAGTGCATATGAATGCCATTGGGCCATGCTGCATACTGATTCTCATAGCGGGCCCTTGACAAATGAAGTTCACGGTTCTTGGTCCGCGCTCCCGGACTTGAA
>DAVB01000055.1:96004-112724 GCA_002505455.1 Euryarchaeota archaeon UBA52
GTCCGCGCTCCCGGACTTGAACCGGGGACCCCCTGATGGCTGCCCACAACCATGTGTTTCCAGTCTACAGTCAGGTGCTCTAGCCAACTGAGCTAAGCGCGGCTGGTCCGAGCGGCAAGCAGGAGACTTATGTCCGTTTCCGGGAAGTAGCCACTTCGGCTCCCGTCAAGATGGGCGATAATCGGCCCTGTGGGCGTCGTGCCTCCCTCAATCATTAAGAAGGCCAAGAAATCGATTGCCTGCATCCATTTGGGGTGGAGGGCAATACATGACGATCGGTAATGCGCCAGCTTGGGGGGCCATGGGCCAACCGGGCTCATCCACCGCCCTTACGGATGAACAGCTCGAGAGCTTCGGGCCACCTGACCCGCGTATACTTGTTTGCGGGTGCGGTGGGTCTGGAAACAACACGATGAATCGCATTACGCATATAGGGGTGGAAGGAGCCATAACGGTAGCGATAAACACGGATAAGCAGCATCTGGACAATACCCGTGCCCAGCAGAAGCTGCTCGTTGGGAGGCACATCACAAGAGGGCTCGGAGCAGGGGGCGACCCCCACATGGGCCGTAAGGCCGCTGAGGCCGGGAGAGGCGTGATTACCCAGATCGTCAATGGAGCGGATCTTGTATTCGTGACTGCTGGCCTAGGCGGAGGGACTGGAACCGGGATAGCTCCCGTGGTAGCGGCTGAGGCCAAGAGGGTGGGTGCCCTCGTCGTTGCAATTGTCACCACGCCATTCGCTGTTGAGAGGAAGATGCGGATGCAGCGTGCTTTGGAGGGTCTTGACCTTCTTCGGGGTGCTGCTGATGCGGTCCTCGTTCTAGACAATAACCGGCTACTCCAGTTTGTACCCAATCTGCCCCTGGAAGAGGCTTTCAGCATCATGGATCAACTGATCGCCGAGATAATCAAGGGGATAGTCGAAACGATTACTGTTCCGAGTCTGATAAATCTAGACTTTGCTGATGTTCGGTCCATCATGAAGGGGGGAGGCGTGACGATGATGCTCTACGGGGAGAGTGACAAGGGGCCGGAAGAAGTCGTTCACGAGGCCATGAATCACCCTCTCCTTGATGTTGACATAGAGGGGGCGACGGGTGCGCTTATTCACGTGACTGGAGGTTCTTACATGACGTTGGAACAAGCCAACCAGGTCGTCGAGCTCATGACCGCGAAACTTGCGCCTGATGCTCAGGTGATATTCGGTGCTCGACAAGACCCTGCCTTCGGGGACACCATCAAAGTGATGTCGATAATCACAGGCGTGGCCGGTGATAGGCTTTCTGGGGGGTCGATGGCCGCAGACCTCCTGGGAGATGCGCTCAACATAGCTCGAAAGAGTGCTCGGGATGAGGACGGACTGCACAGATTTGACGGTTAAGGTGCACGGAACCCCCATAGATTGAAACACGAGAGTATTGACATGAAAGCCATGATTGGGAAGAGAGTCACTGCATTTACTCTGCTTGCGGTTATGCTAATCGCAGTCACAGGGGCGCCTGCCTCCGCACAGGCTGCAGATGCTAAGCAGCCCTCTGTGGAGAATCCTCACATGCACATTTGGGGCACCGACAACATAGGCCAGTGCTGGACCCACTTCGATGCAAATGAGACTACTTCCGCCGTAGATGGCTATGGGGAGAAGGAGTTTGCACAAAATCAACAGGTTGATGTCAACTTCAATTGCGCTATGTCAGAATCCTTCAAGGAAGATATGTACCTCAATCCAAATGGGACCATCAGGATAGATGTGGGTGTCTATGTTCAATCCGGTGACTGTAGCGACACAGCAGAATGTCAAGAGTTGCGAATCTCACTCATGAAGGGTAGTACCGTGGTTGCAGTGAATGAATTCGCAACCAATTCTTTTGAGGACGAGCAGGTAATCTGGGAAATCCCCGTAGCAGACAATATGACAAGGTGGAACAAGAGCTTTGAGGAGCCACAGTTGCAATTCGAATACTCAAAACCCAATCCAGGAGGGTTGGAGTGCATCGTATTCGATTGTACGGGTGTTTTCAGATTGTATTATTCAAATAATCAAGACGGTATGAATACGGAGATTCTTTTCCCAGTCATCAACGCCTCCGATCCAATCGCCGTCGGTGGCGACAATCCTCCGCCGTCCGCGGTAGACAATGGCTTGTTGCCCGGATTCGGACTTCTTGCAGGGGTAGGATCAATGGCGATCGGAGCGGTGGCGGCAAGCAGACTCCATCGCGAAGGCTGATTTGAGTCACAGAGACTCTGCATCAAAATCGGACTCTTCGCCGGTTTCCAGATTCTTGATTCTGACCTTTCCAGCCTGCCATTCCTCTGGCATGACCATGACGAGTCTCTGGGCACCCGTTCTCTCAGCATGCCTGAATGCCCACTTCATTCTCTTATCATCCAGAACCAGGTCTACGGATCTGCCGGATGCCCTGAGCCTGGACGCGACCGCCATGGCAGCGGGCCTCAGAGCCTTGTCGAGAGGGATCACTATGTCCTCATTCCCACTTGGCAGATGCGGTATCAGGCCCTTAACTGAGAGGAGTTCCATGATTACCATGTCGCCGAATCCGAATCCCGTGGCCGGGAGGTCCTTCCCCCCCAGTGTGGACAGCAGCCGATCATACCTGCCGCCACCGCATATCGCCCGGAGTTCGTTGTCCCTGTCATGGGCCTCGAACACGGATCCCGTGTAGTATGCGAGGCCCCTGACCACAGAGGCGTCAAAGGCCAGCCAGCTCGTTATTCCGTAAGATTCGCACAGGGCGAATAGATCTCGGAGTTCCCTTACCGCCTGGCTGTCGCTATCCAACTCAATACTCAGGTCATCCAGATCCTTCATCCCGAGTACTTTCCTTATCCTATCTATCGAATCATGACCGTGCCCCAAGTCTGCGAGTTGCTGCTCTATGGCTTCAGGGGGGAGTTTGTCCATCTTGTCGATGACGATGCACGTCTTGGAGAAGGTCTCCCCCTCGATTCCGAGTGCCCCCAGGACCTCCTCGAGGACCTTCCTGTTGCTCACCCGTATTACGAGGTCGTCGGACTTGAGACCGACGGCTTCAAAGAAGTGTACGAGCACTGAGAGCAGTTCTGCATCCGCTTCGACCCCGTGCAGGCCCCATATGTCGACATTCCACTGATAATGCTCCCTTCCACGGCCCCTTTGGGTTCTTTCATATCGCCAGCACTGCGGAATGGAATACCACTTGATAGGCGTGGGGAGCGCCCCCGATTTGGCCATGACCATCCGTGCCAGTGAAGGCGTCATTTCAGGTCTGAGGGTTACGCGTCTACCGCCCTTATCTTCGAAGTTATACAGCTGTGCAGTAATCTCTTCGCCTGCCTTTCTCGTATAGAGTTCCTCACTCTCAAGGACCGGTGAGTCGTACTCTTCGAATCCATGGGAACGTGCAGCGGCGTGGAAGTGTTCGAATAGCCAATTTCTGAGTCTCATCTCTTCCGGATAGAAGTCGCGAGTCCCTCGCACGCCGGCAGACACGTCACTCGCTGTTTGCGAATGCACTTCAAGACCTACGGCCCAATTTGGCAATCTCCATGCGTTCACGGACTGAAATGGTTCCATCCGACACAGGAAATGCAACGAATCTCAATGCTATGAATGAGAGGAATCCGAATGCAACTGTATTCAAGGCCCAGACAGCGAGATGGTCGAAGCCCATTCTATCTGCTAAGATGGCCTGGGAGACCGTGGAGATGGTGAGTAAAGTCGTGTATACGATCATTGTGAGGGCGAGGCTTCTACCGTATGGGGAGGTCGAGCGGAACGTGAACCACCTGTGCATCGAGTGGGAGATTATCGAGCTTATGAGGTATGAAACTGACCAGGCACTCGCAGCACGGTATTCGATTTCCCCTGCTATGGAGTAGGCAACGGAGTACATAGCGAGGAAGATGAGGACGTTGAATGTTCCAACAGCACAGAAATACGCGTACTCAGTGAGAAGTCTGCGTAGATTGTAACTCTCTTGTTCGTGGTCTTTCATACGATTTCAGCGTCCATAACAGAGCCGCCTGAGACTACGAATGGCTGATTCTCAAGCTCGGGGAGAGGATCGCCAACTTTGACGATGAAAGGGTCTTGGCCACCCGGTAACGTGTCGATCGGCACGTCTGCTCCCTCTGGGACGTTCCTGAATAGTGGTCTTGGCTCAAGCACGTATTCGCCGGATAAGAGACACATCGGGAATCCGGATTTCCCTGTCGGTACGACCTTATTGACGAGCATTAGTCGGTTCATGCTGATGAATAGAAACGCGGTTATGCCCCAGAAAATGAGGATTATCGTGATGCCTTTCGGATTTGTCGGGTTCCATGGATCTTCAACGGTAGCCAGCATGTCCAAGAAGAATGTGCCCATGAGTACCACGAACATGATAGGGAATCCGAGATACATGATGTAATCCCACCACTTGCCTATCCACCAGTCGTTGTCGCCCGTGTTGATGAAGTCGTCCCTGAACGATGAGACCCCGTGATCCAGATAGTCGCGCATCGAGAAGCCCTCGACATCATTTTCCGCTTGCCAAGCCTTGTATCTGGACCATCCGTATTTCCAGATAGCGTACGCGATGAACAGGCCGCTGAACATCAGGCCGTATCCCCAGATGTGATCCTGCACCTCGAGGAACTGCGGGAAGGCAACGCCCGTAGATTCGTCTACTAGGATCCAGGTTGCAGCACTGGGTATCCCGAACAGGAATATTGCGACGCTGGTTAGTCCTACCGCCTTCTCCCTATTCACTCCGTGATCCACGAAATTTCGAACGCATAGCTCGACCGTCGATATCATCGAGGTCAAAGCGGCGAATGAAAGCGCGAGGAAGAACATCGCGACCATCGCAAGTTGAACGACAGGCCCCCCTGGGGCCTGTGCGAATACCTCGGGGAGTACGAGGAACGTGATCGCGCTACTGCCTCCGCTCACTGCAGACAGGGGGTCGTCCACGACGGAGAATACGGCCATCATGACGGTTAGCCCTGCTATGATCGAGATGCTATTGTTTGCAAGGCACATGGTGGCTGCATTCAGAGTTGTGTCCTCGTCCTTCCTCATGTATACCGAGTAGGTGATGGCCATGCCCATTCCTGCTGAGCAAGACCACGCTGACTGCGACAGCCCGTTTATCCAGGTCTCTGGTTCCAAAAGGTACTCTGGTTGTATGCTGAACATGTATACGAAACCATCCAGTGAACCGTCATTCATGTCCATGACGAAAGCGAGGAACAACGCTGAGAATAGAAGGATGAACAGAGAGACCATCAGAATCACATTGACCTTCTCGATGGCCTTAGCGCCCTTCCATATCGCTGCCATTGTGATCAGCACTGCAAGTGCTTGGAACATGATTACCTGGGATGGGTCTTGCAAGAAGGTGTTCCAAACTTCAGTCGTATCTACGTCTGACCCTAGGCCACCTCGAACAGCGCTCTGGAAGTAGTTGATGCACCAACCGGTCACCACGGCATAGTAGAAGCCTATAGCTGTGGAAATCCATGCAGTCCATAGCCCCATCCAAGCGAATTTTGGGCCGTTGAATATTCTGAATGTACCTACGGTACCGGTTCTTGATCGCTTGCCGAGCGCGAATTCGGCGACGACCAGCGGGATGGACCACAGAAAAAGGAAGATTAGCCACGGGACTAGGAATGAGCCCCCGCCGTTGGCACCGACCATTCTCGGGAATCGCCATATGTTGCCTGTTCCAATCGCAGCGCCTATAGTAGCGAATATCAGTCCTAATCGGCCACTGAACTCGTCTGATGAGCTGTTCATTCATGCCCCCCCGGTGGGAGAGATAGAACTGGTGCGTCTTCGTCGAGCATGGTTCTCAGTAGGAATGCCAAGCCGCCCCAAACGACGCCAGCGATGAATGCGAACATGAGAACTGACAAGATCGCTGATCCGAATCCTGCCCTGTAGGGCATTGTGAGTTCGTAATAGTTCCCTCCGTCCTCGATAGTCGGGTATGTGAATGGGAATGCGCCATTGGTGGTCCCTAGCTGTGCGCGATACTGGAGTTTCCCCACAGACGTATCGGGTATCGGAACGGTGCTGGTCAGGACCGTGCCATTTGTGCCGTCCTTCAACTGGCAATCGGCTCCCGAGGCTGTGAAGGGTGCTTTCTCCCAAGGCACCAGTCTCCATTCCGTCGGACCGTAATCGTCTTGCTGGCGGTTCGGCTCGACGAAACGCCATGACAAATGCGACCTGTCTTCCTGGGTAGAGAATGGAAAGTACGGGTCAAGGCACAGGTCGATGTGTATGTCTCCCTTCTCAGGTACATTCACCTCGGACGGGGTTTGTATCCAATGCCTAGCGCTCATATTCTCTATTCCATGTACGGCTCTGAAACGTGGATCATCCGCGATTTCAACCATGTAGAATGGAATGCCGAGGTTCCGAACTGCGATGTGAGCGATGTCATCAGGCTGTTCGTGGAAGGTATTACCAATCTCTATCGTGTAGCAGTAGGACTGGTGAACGCCGTAGTGCCAATCGCAGAAATCACCCTGTGTTGGGTAAAGGTCCGACGATTGCATGGGTTCGTAATCTGTCATCTCCCCCATCACAAACCCATGGTATACTAGGTACTCGTCATCTACCGTTTGGCAATCGTTGCAATGGCCCCATGGCCAAAGAACGAGCTCGGAATATGAATGCCATGACAGTGTGGCCTTGAAGTCAGAAGCTCCGTCTCCGTTATCATCGTTCATCTCAGTTAGGTCTTGGATGAATTTGGTCTCTGGTTCGCTGTTTCCCCCTATCCAATCCTCGTCTATCAAGCCATCTCCATCATCGTCGACTCCGTCAACGTGGTCCTCATTGATTCTTCCATCTCCGTCGTTATCAACGGTATCAAGAGGGCCGGGGTAAGTCTGCACGAGGTCCGGATCTCCAAAGGTACAGACCCCTGGAACCGGCGAAACTCCAATCAGGAGTCCCCATTCGAACTGGTAGTTCCTATTCAGGTCTACTCCATCGCACCCCTCGTTGACCTCTTCGTCGGTATCTGGAATTGGAGTAACCCCAGTGATCGTATTATCCCTTAGATTCTTCCTCCATCCTGGGGAACCTGAGTCACAACCGTCGTATGCCTGTTCGCCACAGAACTCCTCCCTGTCGTACCTCACCCCATCCACGTTAAGCATTGGGATGAGGTAAATTTCACGAGTATCGATCATATCTGTGATGAATTGCTCGCTGAAGTCCTCATCCACCCCGAGATCGCCTGGGCCGCATGGAGTCCCATCTCCATTGGAGTCTTGGAATGAAGCGTTGAGCGAGGTGCAGTCGCCGTCGTTGTCGACACCGTCCCAGCCATCCTCGTCAACAAGTCCGTCACCGTCGTTGTCGATACCGGCTTCTCCATAATAGTGAACCACTGTCTCGAGGAAAAACATTGGGACTTCATATGACATCCATTCTCTTGAGTGGTGCGCGCCAACCAGCATGACATCGGGTCTGTCAGGGTAGTTACCTGAGTCATCGTTGAACTCGTTATAGTCGCCACCTTGTACATTTGCGGTAATCTTTACCCATGGGCTGGGATGTCTGTAATGCCATCCCTTGTAATCGTCGAGGGTCATTTGGTTTCCTCTTGCATTTACCCCCCCCAGAAGCCCTTCGTGAAAAGATAGAATGTCCGGATTGCTGTCCGCTAGGAATTGCATCCTGTTCTTCATTGAGAAATAGTCGTGGTACTCTGAGAACTGGGCCTTTTCATCACCTCCCCAAGGATATACCTGATTTACGTACTCAGGTGACCATATCTCATCTGGTGACATTCCTGACTCTTCTTCCTGTGCGAGCACTGCTGGCGCGATGGCGGCCGGAGCCACGACGGAGAGCATGAATGGCAACAGGAGGCATGTCAGACGAATTCTCAGACCTCTTGCGGGGTTCGGGCGGGTTGCCCTCTTCGCCTCCTCCATAGGCGCACGTGAGGGGGCACATCCTTCAATCCCTCGGAGAAGTGTGGTTCCTTACAAAGTACTGGGGGGCGTTTATCAGGCCCCCCAGTAGGGGACCCCCCATGAGTGAGGCAGTTCCGGGTGGCGGGCCATTCTCTGACTTCGGGTTAGAGGCGGACATCATGGGGTTCTCGGCAGGGACCCTAGCATGCATAGCAGTCATTGGAATTCTGTCACTTTTACTTGGGCGGTTTGTAAGAAAGATAGTACTTCCCAAGACCATGGAAAAAATGTTTGATCGAGAAAAAGTGGATGACATGCTGGGAGTAAGGGGGGCTCGAGCTCTTTCCTTGGCGATAGCATTGGTTTTCTTCGTCGAGTTCATTGAGATTCTAGGTAACATAGTTGAGCCAGTATGGGACGAGGATTGGGTAGACTGGGCCCTCTCATCAATTGTTTCACTCTACGTACTCGTGTTCCTATTCGCCGCTTACGGGTTGGTTGGTTCCATAGGGGATATGCTATCCCATGATGACAACAGCAGTGCATCTCAGAAGTCCCTGGCAAGCATAGGTGAATCACTGGCCAGAATGGGAGTATTTGTCCTAGGTGCCTTCGTAGTGGCTGGTGTCGCTGGTTTCGATCTGAATGGGATCATCGCGGGTCTCGGAATCACCGGTCTTGCGCTTGCCCTGGCGGCCAAGGACTCGGTTTCCAACATGTTCGGTGCTCTGTCGATCATAATAGACAGGCCTTTCAATCTCGGTGATTGGATAAAAGTGGATGGCATAGAAGGTGAGGTCGTAGACATAGGAATGCGTATGACGGTACTGAGAACTGGTCTGGATACAATCATCACCGTTCCAAATGCTAATCTGGTAAATTCGCCGATAGAGAATTTCTCGCAACGTCGTTTCAGAAGAGTTGTGATGCCGTTTGAATTCGAGGTTTCCAGTGAATCTGGGGCCCTGCAGAGTTTCTGCGAGAAAATGTCAGAAATGCTGAATGCCGATGAGCGGACGGTCAACGAACAATCATCATGGGTGAAGATACTCTCCATGGGTTCATCAAGCATCATGGTGCAAGCGAATTTCTACACCCAACAGTCTTCTGATGTACAGAGGGCAATGAGCGAAGACGCTCTAGTAGAGGCTAAGAAGTTCGCAGACACTCTCGGTCTTGAGTTCCACGAGCCACGCTTAAGGCGTTCTTGAGGTGTCAGAATGGGATTGTTAGTCCTTATTCGTCATGGTCAATCCCTTTGGAATGCTCAGAACAGATTCACAGGATGGGTGGATATCGAGCTTTCTGAGAAGGGCAGGAATGAAGCGAAGAGTGCTGGAGAGAAACTCTGTGAAATCGAATTCGATACTGTCTATGCTAGTGGGCTTGTCAGGGCCCAGCACACGGCCCAGATAATACTGGACATCAATCATTCATGGAGTGGTGAAATAACATATGACTCGCGATTAAATGAGCGTAATTATGGGGATCTTCAAGGCAGGAATAAGCAAGAGTGCCGGGAAGAGTTTGGGGTTGAGCAAGTCAAGATGTGGAGAAGGAGTTTCGAAGGCGTCCCCCCTGGTGGGGAGAGTCTTCGAATGACCTCAGAGCGGACATTGCCCTGTCTGTTCGAACAGATTGTTCCTAATCTTAAATCCGGCCAGACTGTTCTCGTCGCAGCACATGGAAACTCGCTTCGTTCGATTGTGATGGAAATAGAAGGCCTTGGGCCCGATGAGATAGTGAAAAGAGAGATTCCAACTGGTGTTCCTATGGCCTACAAATACGAATCTGGTGCATGGCACCCTACGCAAATCATGTGAATGTCGTCTCTGGATTTGGAGCCACGTACCTGTATAGTGCATTCATCATAATGTAAACAGAGACGCCTCCTGCAGCTGCAAAGAAAGACGCTTGAGTCGGCTCCAATATGGATGCGATAGTACCCAAAAATGCAGAAGAAGCACCCACAAGGGAAGCGGCAGAAAATATTCGTGTAGTGAATAATTTTCTCTGGATGGGAGCGACTTTGCTCAAGATGTAATCCGTTCTTGGAGGAATTGGCGATGAGTTCTCGGTGGTGTCGAATTTCGAAGAAAGCGCCTGCTCATATTCCCATATCGATACCCCCCCTCCAATGATCTGTAGAGCTCTATGGGGATTTACACCACCAGTTCTTCGGCGGCCCGGGTATTTGGACCACCCTCTTATCGCAGCGAGCCTTAGATTTTCGAAGTCTTCATCCTCAACATTCCCATGTGCTATTTCACCAATGTTGTACAGCAGCGCCGCTAAATCCCTCAAAGCCGGCCACTCAATGCCCCTTGACCTCGAGGCAGCGTCAGATGGGCCGCACATTGGCGGGCGAAGTCGCATCACACCCTCGTATGACTCCGAAAAACGATCTAGAGACATCTTGCCCAAAGAAAGCATGGCAGGCATTCCCGGTTTGATAGGGGCTCTCCACAATGTTCTACTCTTAGTGGCCTCTTCTAACCTCGTAATTGATGAGTTCCAGGTACGAGAGTCGGATGGCCCTGTCCATTGAGTGGATAGGTCCTCTTGAGCAGATGCCAGTGCTCTGCCACACCTTTCCAGGATTTTCATTGCCGAATCCATATCTCTCGACCGGATATGCTGCAAAATAACCTCCTCTGCATCTGGTGAACTAGGTTCATGCTTCCACAGGAGAATGAAATCCAATCCCTCGATAGTTAGCCCCCCCACTGGCCAGTCAACTCGACTGTTTCCCGACCTCATCCTAGCCCGCATTCCGGAAACAGGCCATCTGGAAAACTCGGCTCGATACGATCCGCTTCTGCTTTCAATCGTGATCTTCTGGCCTTGACCATCCAAAGAAATCGGTTCCATCGGAACGTCTCCCCAAGCATCGAAAAATTGAGTGGCTTTCACCCACTCTTCGATGGATGACGGGGCATTATCAAGGGTAATTTTGTGTATTTTTGAGCCTAGTACTTCGATCATTTCGAAGGGTGCCCCGGAATCAGTCTCTGCGGCGGGACCACCGGACTCCATGACGGTAGGATTGGGTACACAGGTATCAGACGAACGGTCAGAACATTGAACGTGGAGGCTCGGCCAGATGATATCGTGGTCGGCCAGCCTTCAGAATTGCCCTTAGCCGTGGACTTGGATGGGACCCTTATTCTCACAGACATGAGTTGGGTCTCCATTCGCAGAGTTTTGCTTCCTAGGCCATGGAGGATTCTGAGATTTATTTGGCTTGAAATTACAGGACAGAGAGCGCTTTGGAAACAGCGGCTGGGAAAATTGCTGAAGTTTGACCCTGCAGAGTTAGAATTTCATCCTTCATTCATGGAATGGGTAACGGGCGAATATGCGCGCGGAAGAGAACTGTATCTTGTGACGGCGTCTGATAGGCTGATTGCAGAGGCCATCGCTGCGCATCTCGGCATATTCAATGACGTGATGGCTTCAGATGGCGATATCAACCTCAGAGGCGCCAATAAGGCCGAGGCCCTTACCGCGAGATTCGGAAAGAGCCAATTTGGCTATGCTGGGAACAGCCACATCGATATCCCGGTTTGGGAAGCTGCAGGGCAAGTGATTGTCGTTAATCCGGAGAGAGGACTGGTAGACTTGGTCGGCGACTCTGCGGACATTATCTTCACGTGAGGTGCATTACATGGCAAATCGCAGAAGGTGGCTCGGTCGATCAATAGACAGATCTGCAAAATGGCTACTCAAATTCAGAATCTTCAGAATCCCGGGGAAATGGATCGTTAATTCTCGGCTCGCATGGAGTCTAGTCAGCAGGATTGAACGTGTAAGGGGGGTAAGAGCACGCTCTAGACTCCGCAACCTTGATCCTTCTGAACTGCCCCAGCACATCTCAATTATCATGGATGGGAATAGAAGGTTCGCATGGGCTCGTTCGATGGAATCTGGACAGGGCCACTCAGCCGGCAAAGAACGATTGAAAGAGGTGATGAAATGGGTCTTAGATCTTGATATACCCTATCTCACGGTCTATGCCCTATCCAGCGAAAATCTCACTAACAGGACCGAAGAAGAAATTGAAATCTTATTCGACCTGTATGTCCAAGGCCTGAATGAGATTTCAGTCGATCCTCTTATCCATGAAAATGGAGTTTGCGTCAATGCCGTAGGGCGTCTCGACATGCTTCCAGAGCGTGTTAGGGATGCGATATCCAGAGCTGAAGAGGTTACTCGTGAGTACAAGAATTTCACATTCACGGTATGCCTAGCATACGGTGGGAGAGAAGAGATAATCGACGCTGTCAAATCATTGGCCAAAGACCATGCCGAAGGTGAAGTTGAGATTGATTCAATAGATGCGAACGCTATATCGTCAAGGCTGTACACCTCCGAGTTGCCGGATCCCGATCTTGTGATCAGGACCAGCGGAGAGGAGCGGATATCGAATTTCCTTCTCTGGCAAATCGCATATTCGGAACTGTATTTCACAGATATTCATTGGCCCTCCTTTTCAAGACAAGACCTGTATTGGGCGATCGAAGATTATGTTGCGAGAGGGCGCAGGTATGGCTCGTGAGTCATGTGATGTCTGTGGAGGAGACGGTTACAGCTCACCGTCAGTTACGGTTGATGCAGTCGCGACTAGAATGCGCGATGGAGAGATTGAGGCCCTCATGATCCAAAGAGGCCCTAAACCCCCTGAATGGCATGGTAAGTGGGCCTTTCCAGGGGGCTTCGTTGATGTGGGCGAAGACCCACTTGACGCAGTTCTACGAGAATTGGTGGAAGAGACGGGGGTGTGTGGCCGGAATCCAACTCTACTGAGTGTACTCGGTTCGCCCGGAAGGGATCCTAGAAAGCATTGTGTGGGCTTATTCTACAGAGTTGATGTCGATGCTGACTCCAAGCCTTTAGCAGGTGATGATGCCATTAGTGCGGACTGGGTACCTCTCGGAATGATGAGTGCCGAAAATGTAGCTGGTGACCATATGCAAGTGATTGGCATGATTAGTAATGCTGAATGACTGGACATGACAGGCTAGAGCATGTTCGAGAAACGCGCAGTCGATCTCGGGGGGCTTCGATTGGCACCCTACAGCCCATGCATAACCGTTGGAAACCACATTTGGGTGGCGGGTCAGATTGGAACTGACGGCGGGGATTCCCTCAAGGAGCAAACGAGCACTGCGCTTCAAAAGATTGACGATCTGCTGTCCGAAGCGGGCTCTTCAAAATCAGACTTGGTGAAGGTCACCGTTTTGCTTGTTGACATGTCTGACTTTTCTGAATTCAACAGTATCTACGGTTCATGGCTTGAAGGAACTGTACTTCCAGCAAGAGCGGCATACGCTGTGAAGGAATTGCCAGGGGGGGCCAAGGTAGAAATCGTTGCTGAGGCCTTTCTTGGAAGTGGGAAAAGATGAGCATAGATGCTGATCATGGCAGGGTCCGTCTGTTTACGCCTGTCTTGGCAATCGGGTGCATCATTGTACTCGTTGGTTTTGCGATACGTGCATCTTTTGGTGTTTTTCAGATTCCAATTCAAGAAGAGTATGGGTGGGCAAGAGCGGAATTTAGTCTGGCGATAGCGATTCAGAATCTAGCATGGGGCTTTGGGGCGCCTTTCTTTGGCGCCTTCGCTGAAAAAATGGGGGACAGGCGGGCGATTGTATTAGGATCAATCTTGTATGCCCTGGGTTTGGTCCTCACAACAGGAGCAAATACGGCCCTCTCGATTCAATTGTATGAGGTTCTTGTCGGCTTCGGAATTGCAGGCACTGGTTTTGGAGTCATTCTAGCAGTGGTAGGACGTGCAAGTGCGCCAGAGCACCGAGCGATGAGTCTTGCAATTGCAACTGCGGCGGGATCTGCTGGACAGATAGTGGGCCCCATGGTGGCAGTCTTGCTTCTGGAAAGCATGTCATGGCAATCGATATTCATCGTATTCGCTGCTTCGATTCTTGCTGTGCTATTGCTCCTGCCGTTCATGAAATCTCCCGGTCGTGCAGCAAAAGAAGAGATTGAGGAAAGTCTTGGAGAAATACTTCGCATAGCTATGAAAGATCCATCGTACATGATGATCTTCGTTGGTTTCTTTTCTTGCGGATATCAACTTGCATTTATCACAGCGCATTTTCCAGCTTTGATCACAGAAATGAGTGCACCTGTGGAACCGATTGGATGGTGTGGTGATTTAGGTATAGAGACTACTGCTGCATTGGGCGGTTTCGCAATTTCTGTAATTGGGGCGGCCAACATAATTGGGACCCTAATGGCAGGATGGGCTGGCAAGAGATTCGGCAAGAAATGGCTATTGTCGGGGATTTATGCCGGACGATCGATAGCAGCTGCTTGGTTTATTCTAACTCCAATAACCGCCAACACCGTGCTGGTATTCTCATTCGCAATGGGCTTTCTATGGCTTGCCACAGTTCCACTTACCAGCGGATTGGTGGCACATATATACGGACTCAGATATATGGCAACATTGTATGGGATAGTATTCTTTTCACATCAAATGGGTAGTTTCGTTGGTGTCTATCTTGGAGGAGTTCTCTACGATGTGTATGGCAGCTATACGATTGTTTGGTGGATAGGTATAGCAGTGGGCGTTTTCTCATCATTGATCCATCTTCCAGTACGAGAAGAGTCTCGATTTGCTCCGACTATGGCCTAAATTGGTAACGCTTAGGAATACGCGTATCTGGTCCGGGCTGTGAGCGTGTTCAAGGCGTACGATATACGCGGCATAGCGGGGTCTGAAATTGACGCCTCTTTTTCCAGAAGGCTAGGGCGGTCTATCGTGGACTTTACGGGGGCTTCATCGATAGCCATAGGGCGCGATATTCGAACATCTGGAAAGGAATTGCATGAAGCAATGATGGATGGAATCAGATCATCTGGTTGTGATGTTGTAAACCTTGGAATAGTGCCTACAGGAGTTGTTTATCGCTCGACTGTGGATATGGAGATAGACGTGGCTGTAGCGATTACAGCAAGTCACAACCCTCCTGAATATAATGGATTCAAGATTGTTCATTCTGGCTTGCCCATGGCGGGGAGCGATCTGCAGGATCTGAGATCCATTTTCGATTCGATATCGGAAGAAGAAGATGGTCTTGATGGCGCCTTGATTGATGAGGCTGGCTATGTTAATTCCGTTATCGAAGAGATAGTGAAAGATGTAGGGCCCATAAACCGAAAAATAGTGGTTTCAGTTGATGCGGCCAATGCTGTTCCTGGACCGTATGTTGTTGATCTATTCGAGAAATTGGGTGTACAAACTGTAGCAATTAACTGTGAATGGAATGCTGATTTCCCTGCTCACCCGGCTGATCCGACTCGTCCTGAAAACATGAGGGAGTTGTCATCTTCAGTGGTATCTTCAGGGGCCGAATTTGGTATCGGCTTGGACGGAGACGGCGATAGGATTGGCGTAGTTGATGAGGATGGAAGATTCATTCATCCAGATCGTTTGATTGGACTTTTTGCCAAGGATATCCTTCTCAACGAAGAGCCGCGAGGGGATTCGGAAGAGAGCCGCACTGTCCTGTATGATGTGAAATGTAGCATGGGCGTTGATGAGGCCATAGCATCGAGTGGGGGTATTGGTCGAATGGTTAGGACGGGTCATTCTTTCATGAAGAGAGAATTGGCCACCTCTCCTTCGATAAGATTCGCCGGGGAAATGTCCGGTCACCTTTTCTTCAATGATCGTTGGAACGGATTCGACTGTTCACTCTATAACAGTGCGAGGCTCATAGAGCTCGTAGCGAGGCTGTCCGATCCGAAGAATGGTGGTATTGGATTCTCCGATCTTCTTTCTTCGGTTCCGGAGTACCCATCAACGGGAGAGTCGAAAATCGGTTTTGAAGGTGAGCGGGGCGAGATAATGAAATCGGTGCGCTCATCATTCTCGGACTTACAATTCTCTGAGGTCGACGGAGTGCGGGTCGCTTATCCGGATGGATGGTTCCTATGCAGGCCCTCGAACACAGAGCCAATCCTGATCATGAGGGCCGAAGGTCGGACGGAAGCTGCGCTAGAGTCTATCCTATCGGATGTCCGTGCCCGCATAGGCGGGGTAATCAATCTCAGAGAGTTGCGTTGAATCACTCGTCGTCGAGATCGTTTCCGTTCATGAGGAGCGGGAGTGCGACAATTAGTCCGCAGCATACTGCTCCGATGGCTGTGAAAACGAGTCCTGCGCCGGCCATAAGGCCGCCGAGTCCCTCGACACCTGCTGCCTCTCCGACCTCATCGGTGATCATTCCAATGATGATTGAGCCAAGTACGCCATCTACGACGTTGATACCGACAGCACCGAATCCCATCCATACGCCCTTCTTCTTGTAGTTCCATAGCAGGAAACCTGCATAGGCGAACAGTCCGGCGGATGCAGCTGCGAGAATTGGAGACACGTAGAACCAGAATGAATATGACGTCTCATCCGCCATGAATAACTCGATATTCTCTCCTGCGCCCGCCAAATCTAGCAGTGCCATTATGACTCCTATGCCTCCAAGAAGCATGGCTAGGGCTCCGAAAACTCTTGGCCCACCACTCTTCTGATTTGCATAAACGATCGTTGTTCCGGCTGGTGCAGAGGTTGCTTCGCCCTCTAATGTCATAACCCAGTGTAAAAACTCTACATAGTTAACCTTGGTGCCGACAAAGAAGTGAATATACCACCGATTTGCTTATTCCGGGAATGCGGACGGACGGTTTGTTGCCACTGTAGCTTAGCCTGGTTGAGCGTCTGATTCGTAATCAGAAGGCCGGGAGTTCGAATCTCCCCAGTGGCTCC
>DAVB01000054.1 GCA_002505455.1 Euryarchaeota archaeon UBA52
ATACTCCGTGCAATGATGATCGCATCAGTGGTGCTATCCGTATTCCAACCTCTGGCGATTATCTTAGCAACCCCTCCAGCGTTCTACTTCGCTTTCAACAATGCTCCAAGATGGGCTCTTGAGACGCTTTCTGAACCTTCCAAGAAGGAATACAGGAGAGCAATAAGAAGGGATGCAGTCAGTAAAAAAGAGTCTTAGGACGTATTATCCATTATTCTACCCATAAACGGGCCACTGAAGTAAGAAAAGAGCCTAAAAAATGCAATTTCTCTTACGGTGACGGTTATATCGGACTCGTATTGCGGTAAGAACGGATGAGAATAATCATCGGAGGGGCCGGCGAGGTCGGCCGCGGAGTGGCCTCTGCCCTCAGACACGAAGGGCGGGACATCGTCCTGATAGACAATGACCTAGATGCGATAAACGAATCACAGTCAATAGATTGCCTTGTCATCAGCGGATCTGTTCTTTCCAGAAGAACGCTGGTCAAAGCAGGCATAACGGATGCCGAGATCGTGATAATGTGCACAAACTCTGATGAACTCAATTTGTTATCATGCGCATTCGCAAAGCGAATATTCAGCGAGGAAAATAAATCATCAAACCGGAGAATAAGGACCATTGCCAGAATATCGGATCGGAAACTTTTGGATCCCGAGTACGGCGCCGGCCCTCTCCCGAAGTGGTCGAAAGCAGACCACATTGTTTGCGCTGGAGAGGAAATAGTAAGCAGACTTGCAAGCGGATTGGTCGCTCCAGCATTCGAAGAGGCCCTGCCCGTCCACGAGGGCGCATACATACTCGTTGCCGAGGCAGGAGACGGCAACCCCCTGATCGGCAGTACAGTGAAAGAAATTGGAGACACTTTCTCTTCGCTTCCACCAATCGTCGCGATACAGACAAACGGGCATTCTGCGAAACTCGATGTCATAGACCATGAGATAGAAATCAAAGACAGAGTCGCGTTTGCCATAACTAGTCTTGACCAATTCAGAGTGGTATCATCCGCACTTGGAATACCCCTGGACCCCATCCCCGAACATCCTCGGACACTAGTGTTTGGAGCCACTTCCTTTGGCTCTGAAGTCGCATCACATTATCTATCGACAGGGGCTGACGTCGTTGTTATAGAGCCAGACTTGGATCTTGCAAATCAGCTCGTAGGATCGAAGGTAGGGTCTAGCAAGAGGCTTGATGTGATACATGGGGATCCTCAAGATGAAGAACTCCTCAAGGAGATAGGCATAGAAGGATTTGATGTGGCTGTAGCAAGTATGGACGACGATAACAGAAACATCGCCATGGCAATGCAAGCTTCTGACAAGGGTATCCCCAGATCAGGGCTCCTCCTCAAAGATATGGCATTGGTCGAGGCGGTGAAGAGAATTGGCCTCACTAGACCAGTAAGTCAGAGGCAAATCACGATTACTTCGATTCTAAGAGCGATACATTTCGGAGATCTTGGAGACTTCAGCGTACCGACATCTCTCAATGATATTGTAATTGTTTTATTCCATATTATAGAGGAACATCCATTTGTAGGCTCAACAGTTCAAAGCGCTAGCAATAGGCTCAAGGGAACGATGCCGCTCATATTCAGGGAAAGCGAAGAAGGCGTACGAAGCATAGTTACCGCTGCTGATACGATTATTGCGGAAGGGGATACTGTTGCCATGATCCTCAAACAAGAGCACCTCTCTCTTGCAGATGAGATAAACGGGTGATGGCTCATGCACTATGACGTAGTCCGATACGTGGTCGGGCAGACTCTCAGAATAATATCCGTCCCATTCATTATAGCGACATTCGCACTTGCTTTGATGAGCCCAGAGTCTTCATGGCATCTTCCAGTCCATTCATTCGCCGCCCCTGCTTTGATTGCCTTGGTTTTGGGCACGCTCCTCTGTAGAGTGGACACGGAGGAGATCGAAGAAAGAATCCGCGATAGAGAGGCATTCGCATCCGTCGCCCTGGGTTGGCTGGCGATCGTTCTAATCGGCACACTACCCTATTGGCTTGGAGGGATATTTACTGGCCCGGGATCGGATGCCTCATTTTCAGAAACCCTTCAAGGACTCGTCTACTCGCTTTTCGAATCTATGGCTGGCTTCACAACCACCGGTGCGACGGTCATCGAAACTTCTTCGAGCCCCATGTGTGCTGAATCTACACCCGATTGCCTTGCAAGCCTCCCCAAGATGATTCTGCTTTACAGGTCGGCCACTCAGTGGCTCGGGGGGATGGGCGTCATAATGCTTGGTCTACTGATATTCTCACGCACAGTTGGTGGTGGAAAGTCGCTTGCAAGAGCCGAGCTCACTGGACCCACGGTATCTCCCACGGGAGTCACTTTCCAATCGACAGCGAGGATCCTGTGGGCAGTCTTCGTTGCGATGACTCTCATAGAACTCACACTGCTAATTTACCTCACAGACCTATCATTATTCGATTCTGTGAACATATCCATGACCACCATAGCCACTGGCGGCATGACGCCCACCGATAGCGGTATCGGGGGCTACGAGTCTGGAATATTGGAATTGATACTAATCTTCTTCATGTTCGTTTCAGGACTCAATTTTGCCGCAATATATCTAATCGTCATCAAGGCCCAATTTAATGAAATAAAGGACGAGGAGATGAGAAATTATTTCTTCATATGGGTATTATCCATAGCACTAGCTTCTGGATTCATGGCATTCGCAGGATCATCCTTCAGCGACTCATTAAGGGAGACTGCATTCACTCTGACCAGCATCATCACAAGTACGGGATACAGTACTGCGGATTGGGGTTCTTGGAAGTTGTTCCCGAAACTGATACTGCTAATTCTGATGGCCATCGGCGCCACAGCCGGATCGACTAGCGGCGGCCTGAAGGTAATGCGTGCAACTATGCTTCTCAAAATAGCACGCCGCGAGATCATGACAATCGTCCAACCCAAACGCGTGGTCCCGATCAGGGTGAACGGGGAGGTAGTCGACGAACGCAGGGTCAGTCTTGCTATCGGGATGATATGCGCTTGGATCCTCCTGTGCGCTATTTCCATACTGATGCTATCCGTCTTAGAGCGAAGTATAGATTTGGAATCTGCAGTATCGGTAATATTCTCCATGCTTGGTAACACCGGACCTGCTTTGGGGGCCTATGGGCCCACTCACACTTACGCCTCTATGTCCGAGTTCGGTTTGTTGGGCTCTTCTGTACTCATGTGGCTTGGAAGGCTAGAGATTCTCACTGTCTTGATACTGTTCAACCCTCGTCTATGGTCAAAGAGCAATTGATTTAGAAGTCCATAAGAGAAGGCTGATTTGATACAGTTTCGGCTGTTTGCTCATCTTCTTCAGGAGGCATTTCTGGAATTCTCGAGTCATCTTTTATTCGATTGTCATACGCCTTGGCCATTCTCCTCCCCTCGGTACTGCTGGGACGGACTCCGTTAAGCGCTAGATGGTCTTCTACGGCTAGCCCCAACCTCATGCTCAAATCTATCGAAGAGTCCTCGAAGCCCGTCCGACCCTCCATTGCTGCTAGCATCAGAGGCAGCAGGTCTTCTCGTGACGATGCCTCGCTCGTGTGAAATAGCTCTGCCAGCTGTGCGGCAATATCGCTCTTTCTCCAACTCTCTGACCCCCTTCTTAGGAAGTCTGGGTAATTCAGTCGGGGACGAGACGATCTCGCCCCTGCGGCTGCTACACTCTGCGCTGCAAGAGCCATAGACCAGTAGTATCCTCTGTGCGCAGTACTAAGAAACGTGGTTGCAAGAGCCCTGTCTCCTTTGACCATTCCCGCTGAGATATGCCTCAATTCCTCTTCCAGTATCGACTGATTGTTCCATGATATCCAGGCGAGACACTCTCGAGGCTCCTTGTCCGAAGTTCTCAATGCTTGATAGACCTCAGATCCTGATCCTGATGTGTAGGCGTCAGTGAGGGATTGAAAGACATCTAGGCTAACGTCTCTTCGCGACGTGGAAGATACTCTCCGAACAGTTTGTACATCCACATGCGAATCTTTCGATATCTTGGTACAAGCCTGCAGATCCTTTAGCAAAGCACGTAGATCCCCCGGGTTGCCGTCAATCAGTATCTGCAGGGCCTCTGGATCGATATTCACGCCTTCAGAAGAAAGAACTCTTCGCGATATACGCATCATGGATGAGGGATCCACTCTCTTGAATCGGACGGATTCCGCAAGACGGTACATCCTGTCTCTATTTGCGCGCCATGATGATCTGCCCCAAAGGCGCATCTCATCATTGCATGTCATCAGCACAGGGTGTTTAGTAGTCCTGAGGAGATGCATGACCTCTCCCTTACCGCCTCTGTCTCCGGATATCTTCTTCGTTCGATCATCTGATTCCATTGACCTGATTATCCTCCCCTCGTTCTCTACTGCAAATCCTCCACTCAGGTGATCAACCTCATCTAGAAGAATCAAAGTCCTACCAGTTTCGTCAGAACTCCCAAATGCCTTCAAAGATGTATTCTGAGAACCTATCGTAGCAGCCCTTCGAATCGCAGCAGCATTTCGCTCCTCAGACGCATTCATTTCTATCACTGACCACCCATAATCCGATGCAGCGGCTCTTGCGATGGTGGTTTTACCAGTTCCAGGGGGTCCGATGAGTAGCATCCCCCTCTTATCCGGGGTTTGACCATTAGACCATTTATTCAGCCATGCACGAATTTTCCCTATCGCTTCAGAGTTTCCAACCAGATCCTCAGTGGTGGTCGGGCGATACCCTTCGCTCCAGTCCTGCTCGTTCGCCACGATGTGTTACTTTACTAGGAGGATGATGAACACTCCTAATCAGAAGAGCATATCCAGCCCGTAGCTAGACAGCATGGATTGTAGATCAGCCACACTACATCTTACTTGCCTGCCGTCGTCCCTTCGTCTGAGGGTTACCGAACTATCTTCCAGCGACTGATGATCCACTGTAATGGCCCACGGTATGCCTGCCTCATCTGCTCTGGCGTATCTTCTCCCGATAGACTTAGAATTATCATACTGTATTTTCAACCCCCTCACTTTTGAAAGAGTTGCAGCGATAGTTTCCGCCATATCGTCCATCCCATCTTTGTCGAAGAGCGGAAGGACCACTGCATCGAACGGAGCGGTCTTCTGTGGAAGCCTTAGTACTGCATAATGCTCCCCCTCCTTCACACCCTCCTCATACGCATGATCGAGGATATGCCATATTATCCGGTCTATCCCGAATGCTGGCTCTACAACATGGGGTGTGTACCATTCACCGGTTACAATACGGTCTTCCGTCCTACGCTCAGCCATGCCTTCATCGATCGATATCTCTGTGCCGTCATCCAAAGTGACTGTGAATGGCAGAGACTCCGGAATCTCATCAAGATCTCCTATAGCTTTGCTGACTGCTGAAGCAAGACCCTTGAATGAAGGACCTATCGATGATTGAACTGGGAACCATTTGTCAATCTTCACAGTCTTTGACTCTTTGAAAGACCTCCATGCCCTGAAATCACTTTTTCCAGTGTGCATCGCGTGTTGTTCCAAATCATGACATGTCCGATTGGCTATGCCAACACACTCTATCCACCCATGTTCGCCATGCAACTCGCAGTCCCAGCAATCAGATGCATAATGAGCCATCTCATCCTGTCCGTGTTGCCGGAATCTGAGTCGAGAAGAATCAACCCCAAGTGAGACTACTAATTCGAGAGTGCGTGCAATGAACCAAGCCACCGTCGGATGGAGTATCAGCCCCTTATCGAGAGCCTCCGACACGGACATTGTCGCTATCTGGCCCGTCGAACTGGGAACCATCTGAACAGCAGTTGACCAATCACCGTCTTTTCCTACGGGGGGCTCTTCCGGGTCGAAGAAGTATTCCAATTCGGCCATCGTGAATTCTCTAAGCCTTATCATGCCTTGACGGGGACTGATTTCGTTTCTGTAGCCCTTACCCGTCTGAATTCCCCCGAAGGGAAGCTTTTGTCGGAAGTGACGATAGAGCATGGGATACTGCATGAACATGCCTTGAGCCGTCTCAGGCCTCAAATATGCAGTTCTACCCCTGCTCATGGCGCCTACAGAAGTTTTGAACATCAGATTCATCGGGACGCTTTCGGACCAGTCAGTCTTTCCGCATCCCGGACAGACGATCCCTTCTTTTGCCAATGATGAAGAAATCTCATCAGGAGACAAGCCGTCTATATCCTCCACGAAACCTTCCAAGAGATGATCAGCTCGGAATACGGACTCACAAGATTTGCAAGTCGTCATTAGATCGTTGAATTCACCAACATGCCCGCTCGCCACAAGAACCTCCTCAGGCGTTATGGTGGGCGATTCAATCTCGAGTATGTCTCCCGATGAGGACCAGTAGTCAATCCAGGTATCTATGACTCTTCTCCGGATGGATGCACCCAGCGGACCGTAGTCAACAAGCCCTGCAACTCCACCGTATGTTTCGAATGCAGGGGCCACGATGCCTCTTCTCCGCATGATGGAGGAAAGCCTCTCCATGCGCCCCGAATCGCCTCTGGCCATACGGCTCGCTCCGTTGGTACTGATATGAATCAAACCCGTTTCTTGGCGGTCAACAGAGCATATCCTGGCCATCTAGGGAATACTTGGGAACGAAGTATTCATGTATCGACCGGTTTCGCTGAGGCTGGATAGGTGCCATTACTAAATGCCTAGATTGGAATATGTGTTAGAATCCTCAGAGACCAAGGAACTCTTTGAGAGTCTCTGCCAGCCCGTCAGGGAGTGGTTCAAGGATCGCTTCCCCGACTTCACCGAACCTCAGAAGATGGCCATACCCCAGATAATGGGCGGGCATCACCTATTGCTCTGTTCACCAACAGGCAGCGGAAAGACCCTCACGGCATTTCTCACGATAATTGACGATCTTGTCAGGAAATCTATGAATGGAACACTGGAGGATGGCGTCTCATGTGTTTACATATCCCCAATCAAGGCGCTTGCAAATGACATTCAGAAGAACCTCATAGGCCCGCTGAATGAAATTAGGGAATCATATCTCCCAAAGAGGGCTAAGGAAATCAGGGTGGGTCTCAGGACGGGGGACACTTCTCAGAAAGAAAGGGACAAGATCCTCAGAAGCCCGCCTCATATCCTGATCACTACGCCAGAGTCTCTCGCACTGGGTCTCGCATCCAAGAGATTCCGTCCGATATTATCCGGTTTGAAGTGGATGATAGTGGATGAGATGCACTCCCTCGTCCCATCGAAGAGAGGCACACATCTTGCACTAAGTCTCGCACTGCTGGACAGGGTCATCGAAAACCCCGTTCAGAGAATAGGCATATCCGCAACAATGGAGCCATTGAGTAAGGTTGCCGAGTTCCTAGTTGCGTCTGACGCCAGAGAGACAGAATCCGAACCACAGACAATCAAGATAGCGAAGATATCGGGTGCAAGGCGACTCGATCTCGATATACTGCTCCCTACCCCGAGATTCTCATCCGTTCCTGTGAAAGAATTGCTGGATTACAATGTCGACGTCATCAAGAACATGGTGGAGGCTCACACCACCACGCTCGTATTCGTCAATACTCGTAGCATGACAGAAACCGTAGTTCAGAAGCTGAGGCTTGCAGGGCTCCAAGGGGTCGAAGGACATCACGGGTCTATGGACAAATCGATCCGTCTAGACGTCGAGCAGAGGCTCAAGAACGGGCATCTTCGTGCAGTTGTGTCTTCATCGAGCCTGGAGATGGGTATTGACATAGGGTCGGTAGACTGCGTGGTGCAGGTCGGATCCCCGGGGTCCATCGCAACGGCCCTTCAGCGCGTCGGTAGAGCCGGGCACCAGGTCGGTGGGGTGCCAAGGGCCAGGTTCCTCCCAACCTCCTCTCACGATCTCCTGGAGATAACCGCGCTCCAAACAGGCATTTTACGTGGATCAATGGATTTGCTGAAATTCCCGGAAAACGCACTAGACGTACTGGCCCAATTCATGATAGGCCTGACTATCGTTTCAGAGTGGGATATCGACGACGCCTATGAATTAGTGACATCTTCTTGGCCATATAGGAACCTTCCTTACGATGATTACATCGAGGTACTAGACTTGCTGGGGGAGGAACGCCGAATTTGGATAGACTGGGAAGAGAACACTATTGGAAAGAGAGGCTACGCCCAGATGATTTACTATACAAACATCGGGACAATAGCCCCTGACAATAACTACCTCGTATTCTCCTCGGATGGCACGATGGTCGGGCAGCTTTCGAGCTCGTTCGTGTCTAGTTTGAGGAGGGGCGACGTTTTCCTCCTGGGCGGCTCTACGTATCGCGTATCGAGTATAATAGGGACACGCGTCAATGTGACTTCCGCTACTGGATATAGGCCGACGATACCCTCGTGGACAGGCGAAGCTAACAGCAGATCAATCGAACTCTCTCAAGAGGTTCTCGAACTACTCTCGAATGTTTCCGATGTGCAGAAGGTTTCCGGCGACCTGCCTGAGTTCCTTCAGGAGAACTATGGCCTGGGCAAACCAGTGGCAGGGGCTCTAGCACAGTTCCTGGATGAACACGCAGCCACCACTTTCCAAGTCCCATCTAGGCGAACCATTCTGATTGAAGAAATTCAAGGCCCCCTCCCCACTTACGTGGTCACCACGTGTCGAGGCAGGGGATTCAATCTCGCCTTGGGCTATATGTTCGCGGGAATGGCTGACCGCGAGGGCATTCTTGTTCATGAGGTTTCATTTGACGAGAATGGATTCATGATCAAACTCAGTCATGATTTGGAGGTATCTTCCATAACGGATCTATTCTCCTCGGATGCGGCGGATGAGGTGCTAAGGAAGTACCTGCTCGAAACGCAGCTGTTCGCGAAGCGCTTCCGAGAGGTCTCCTCGAGAAGTATGCTGAATCCCAGAAGGATTGGTGCGGACGAGATTAGTCCGAAGCAATTCCAACAGCGTGCTGAGCAGTTACTGACGCAGCACAAGCAGGCAGAAGACTCGGTGCTGATTAGGGAGGCGATGAGGGAAATCACCCATCACGATCTAGAACTAGATGAATTGAAAGACCTCATGTCTGGAAGAGCTTCAGAATCACTAAGCATCGTACATCGTCGTGTAAAAATCCCGTCACCACTAGGCCTGACGCTCTTCATGTCTGCATTCGAGGACCTCCTCTCGCTGAGGACACGAGCCTACCTGATCAAGGATGTAGACCCCGAGATTCTTCGTCGCCTACTCGGTGCAAGGTCACTGGCAACTGAACTTGACAGCGACGCTCTTGACACGTATTACCAGTCCAAGGTAGAAGTCCCCTCTGATGCAGAGGGACTACTCAGACTGATGGATATTGGCGGGGGTTTGGAAAGGGAGTTGACACACCCCCTGTACAGCGATAAACTCTCGGGAATCGACCTAGATACCATCCGATCATGGGTTCACGAACTAGCCGAGCAAGGCAAGATAACCAAGATACGATCAACGGGTAACGACCAGATAGACGGCAAGTGGTTTTCTCAGAGGATGGCCGGGGTCCACGGCACTCTGGGGGTATTGTCAGTTTCTGGTGCCTCAGAAATGGACGATCTACGCGAACTCTACACGGGAGGCTTATCTTTCGAGGTAGCGTCGGATTTCACCGGTGGCACGCCAGATAGGTGGATGAAGACAGAACTCTCTGATGCAGTAGACTGCCTGCGTCTCAAACTTCTGGATATGCTAGGCTCAGAGGGTCCAAGGACTCTCGATGCGATCTCAGATAGGCTGCCATTCCCTAAAGCGCAGGTAGATGCAGCGCTTCAGGAACTCGAGATGAGGAATCTGGTTGCCATCGGCTTCTTCACCCAGACTGACGAGGGCGAGTATATTCTCAGATTAGATGAATACAGAATCACTGGAGGCAAACTCAATGTCGTCGACTACAGAACCCTTCAGACGCTAATACACAACAAATCATTTGAGCGTAGGCTAGAACCCCAGGACGCTATACGGGACCTAGTTTTTGTTCAGAGGAGGGATGAACTCCTCTACAGGGTCAAGGATTACCGATTCAGGGATTGGATCGATATAAAGCACGACAGAGACATTGTAAATGGACGGCTACTTCACAATCGTGTCGGATACACGCATCGTAATCAGATACCCCTGCTTCTCGGACTTAGGGCAGAACCGTGGCTCGGCCCCATGGAACTGGAACTTCTGGAGAAGATCCCCGAGTCGGGCATAACGAGAGCCAAACTCCTGAAGATGTACCCTTCTGGAAAGGAGAATCAGCACGTACAGAGGACAGTTAAGAGTGCGCTATCAAATCTCGAACGGCAACTTGCCACAGTAAAGAGATACGAGAAGGTACCAAACAGGAAGAGGTCAATTTCTTACATCGAGAAGGTCCACGGCGCCGTTGAGCCGATGAGCTTTGAGGACTCCATCCACCTATTGATCGAGAGAATAGGTCCCATAAAGCCGCAGATACTCAGATTCTACGTAAGTAGGCCGGTGGAGGAACTCGCAGAAGCCCTGAGAATCCTCGAATCCAGCGGCAGGGTTTCCAAGGTCGTCGCACTACAGCCCGATCCAACCGATTATTACGCCTCTCCAAAAGATGCGGAGAAACTCCTCGCACCCATGAAGGAAGATAGGTCAATGAGAATACTCTCCCAGTCCGATCCTTTCTGTAGCCGATTCATCCAAGAGGTGCGCCTAGTTCTCAGGCAAGGATGGTACAACCCTGTTTTCAAGGGAGTAGACCCAGTTGGTCGGATACTGATGTTCGTGGTCAACGATTACCTGGAGATAAAGGACGTCCACGTGCCTCTCAGCTATCTTGAAGAATTCAAACATGCATTCGGTGAAATGCTCGACAACTACCGAGATCGCCTTGTCGATATCTCGGTACTTCATGCGTTCAACGGGGTACCTGTCCACGATTGTGACGAGAATATCCAGTCTGTACTCGCTGATCTCGGGTTTTCTTCGATGGGCGATGGAGAGCGATATCTACGTGGAGGGGTGGTTCAACCGAGACCCAGATCAGATGCCTACAGGGCTTTATTCCATCATCA
>DAVB01000053.1 GCA_002505455.1 Euryarchaeota archaeon UBA52
GTTGGATGGATTTCTCGAATCAGATTCTCGGCAAGTCGATAGTCGCAGTGATTTATACCTCATACAGAACTTCAGTACAAGCTCTTGATTATGTCACAAAGGTGGATAATTTCTCTTTTGGTAGCCGACTGATCAACAAGTGGGTTGGAGGCCTCATAATGCGTATGGTGGGGAAGAGTAGAGCGAAGATGTTCGAACTCCCCCCTCGCGACAATCTCCAATACCAGTTAGATGTCATGTCGGAAGGTATCCAGGGAGATTTCTTCGGAAAGCAAGAACCCAATGGCGCAGATTATGCGAATTTCGGAATACTCCGTTCCATGCAAGGGCTTTATGGGTTCGATATAGTACAGAACCACCCGGTAGTATCTGGATGGTACAAGGGCATGCAAGATCACTCCGGCGTTTGACCCGATTCTATTGTCGCCCAGCATCCGGATAACCGGGATGGCCATGAATGACGTAGTAACAGAAATCATAGGATAGGGCCACATAGGGCATCTATACATGCGTAATCTCGGACATAGACTCGGCGCATCCGGAACTAGACTTGAGAACACCATACAGGGCCTGCAAGATTCTTTGAAAATAGTCTCAGACTCTAAGTTCAGATACTGGGAATTCGATGTAAGGGAATCCGCCGACGGCACCTTATTCGTCTTTCATGACGATGATATAAGTTTGAATGGGCAAAGCACCGAGACTCGCTTCTTAGAGATGGACGACATAATATTGGCAGGTAAGGAAATCGGGATAAGCATACCAACCCTTGATCAGGTAATATCCGAATTGGAGCAAAGAGAGGAACCCGTGATGATAGAAATAAAGGAACTAATGACCGATAAGTGTAGGGCTAAGATATTCGATTCAATCAATGGTAAAAAGAGTTGGAAGTTGATGGCGACCCCCGAGAGATTCTACAAATCATTTCCAATCGAGGACCGTAATCGTTGGAGAGATATGGCCAATCGGAAAGATGTGAAATTGGTAAGGGTCGGGAGGCACAGAGTAGAACTCTTCAGATTTTCATATCATGCCCTTGGAAGGCTTTACTTGTATCCAAAGTGGCTATTCGGCCTTTAGCATTACCATGCCATATCATCCCAGTAAGAGCAGACTAAGTTGCATAATTGATGATCCGAATAACATGCCCACAATCATGTGTCTAGGCCTATTCTGACTGATTGCCTGGGGTATCAACTCCTTACAACTAACCACCGTCATTATCCCACCTACGAACGCTAAGGAAATACCAACAATCAATGGAGTCAGGATAGATCCTAGAATTAACAGAGCAAATAAGGCCCCAAGAGGTTCAGTCAAACCAGTAAGCATAGCAATTCCTGTAGCTTTCAATTTCCCACCGTTACCTGCTTGAATAGGCGCCGCGACAGCTATTCCTTCAGGGATATTGTGTAGTGCTATCGCTATCATGAGGACGAATCCGTATTGAGCAGATTCAAGCACGGCCACTCCCATAGCCAGCCCTTCAGGGAAATTATGGACGCCCAACGCGATAGCTGTTAGAATACCTGATTTGTACAGTTTCCTTTCGACAGTCATATCCTCCTCATCATCTTTTGATAAAAGATAACTTGCAAGCAAAACTGCCAACGCCCCAATCCCGAATGAGACAGATATCGACAAAAATCCGAACTCATTCGCTTGTTCAAACCACAGATCCACAATTGAGATTAGTAACATGACTCCTCCTGCCATGCCCAGCATGAAAGCCATCATCTCGCGAGTAATTTCCCTAAGGACCATGACAATGATCCCGCCTATTCCTGTTGCCAATCCAGCACATAGGGCTATGGTGAAAGGAAATACCCATGATTCAGATTTGCCCTCTAATCCTTCAATCTGGATTACAGGACCACCTTCGTACCCCGACTCCATTGATACGAATTGAAGTACCATATCAGGCACAAGTTGAACGCTGTCTTGGTTTATTACATTAAATTGGTCAGAAGGGAGATGATACTCCGGATATTTCCATCCGTAAAAACCGACAGTAGAGAAACCAGCTGAATTGAATGATTTGTGATCGCTGCCGCCTCCTCCGTTATTTGTAAAAACCTCAGCCTCATACCCGTCCCAATCATCTCCGAAAACAATACCTCTAGCTTCATTCAGACTTTGAGAAAGCCTCGACTCGGTTGTCTCAATACCGAGGGTTCCCAATCCGATTGAAGGATTCAAGTTAGTTGAATCAAGATTTATGTAGAAATCCAATCCCTCTAAATCTGCCTCATTTTCTTGGATAAAAGCCTGGCTTCCCAATAGGCCGAGCTCTTCACCCCCCCAGCTAGCAAATTGGAAAGTCGGCCCTACCTGCCGTTCCACAAGATGACTTGCAATTTCGATTATCTGGGAAACACCAATTGCATTGTCGACAGCACCAGGACCAAGATATGTGGAATCGTGATGCGCACCGATCATAATATTTCGATCGTCTCCAGGTATCTCGCCCGTTACTACTCGGATTGTTCTTGTACCCGTCTTGACAGCTTCCCAATTACCATCAAGAATTGCATATTTTGTACTATCGGCCGCAGCCTCGACCACATAATCAATGAATGTTTGAGCAACACTTTCGGATATGTGTATGAATGGAATCAATAAATCATAATATTGGCCCCCATAGGCTTCCGGAAAAGGGACAATGACTCCATCTTCCTCAACAGTAACTGTGCGGAATGGAGGCTCTTCGACTCCTTCTTGATAAATCATCAATACCGCGGCATTACCTTCAATGGCGTCTTTGTAGATGTCCGCTAATGTCCGACTTCCATCATAATGCACTATTATGGCACAGTCCGTCAAATCTCCTGACGATTCGAAGTCGCCAGTAGAACCAAAACCTAGATCCAGTAATTGATTATCGTGCTTATGGTAACCGCCTGAATATCCTAGAAAGCTGAAAGAATCGATGTGATTCAGATCTCCTGTCGATTCTATCTGAATTCTCCCGGTACCGGCAGCCCCATCCGGGAAACCCGGGATATTGGGTGAACCCTGTTCAATCTGAGCATGCATGTGGATGGGCTCTTCATCGGCATTTGGAGATTCGACCCAACTTCCCATTGCTTGGTATGTCCGAATCTCAACATTCTTCAGTCCAATGTCCTCAAATCTTTCACCTATGTATTCGGATGCTTGTCGCTCTGCTTCAGAACCTGATACTCTCGGACCATACGAGGTTAAATTCTCAACATCACGGAGTATCGAATCATCGTCAATAACGAACTCCGGATGACCATCGTCTAGAATCGACCCGATAGCAAAACTCGACACCAAAATCGTGGCACAAAAAAAACCCATAGCGTTCAATAAGCCATCTTTTGTGACTTTGGCCACGTTTGCCCGATGAAGCACTATTATTTTATTTTAGGCGAGCCTAAATTTTATTTCTCTCCTACTCTTGGGCTGGCCCATGAACGTAGACGACGTAACTAGCTGGGCTCAGGCAAATAAAGCAATATCAATCTCAATCTTACTGCTTCTTGGAGGGGGATTCTATCTTCTCATGTACGAGCCGGATTACGATTCATGTGATGAAGGGAAGAACTGCTTGACTATTGCATATCAGGTTCAGGAAGACTACCAGGTTTGGGACAATAACCCTCAGCACTTTGCAGATAAGATGAGCAGTTTGATGGGAGATGATTGGGATGTTGAAATATACCCTGTCAGCGACTCGGGGCCCTTGATCGAGGCTATAGACAAGGGCAATGCAGATATCGGTTTTGTTGACGGAGCGGCTGCTTGGTTGGCTTGGGAAGTTTACGATCTGGATGTCCTTGCTGCTGAGACGAAGGGCGATGGCAGGACTTACTACAACGCTGCTGCCTGGGTGAGGGCTGACTCCGATATAGCCGCAGCTCATTTGGATGATGATCCTGATACTGACCCGTTCGCCCTGATGGAGGGTCAGAGATCGTGTCACACGGGCTGGTTGAAGAGCGCAGGCATGCTAATACCCATGGGGTACTTGATTGGGAACGGATATGCTGAAGTTAAGGGCGATCCTAATGATATCGATTCCTTGGAAGCAACGGTACATGGATTCTTCTCGGAGGATTCCAGCATTCCGAGGGGAAGTACACCATATTCGTCCTACAAAGGCGCCATGAGGTGCATGATGGATGGCACGGGAGATGTCGCATTGATCAAGGACACAGTGTACGACACATACTGCACTGGGGATGATGCATATGACTGGTGCCTAGATAGGGATGAGGTAGTAATGCTAGAGCCATTCGGTCAGGCGCCCAGTCACCCGACGCTTTACAACCCAGAGAACATGGATGCTGATACCGTGGCCCTTGTGCAAGCTGCTCTCGGTGCGATGAGTGACGATGAAGAAGGGAGAGAAATACTGTGGGACACCCTCTACACGGAGGATATGATACCCACCACTGCCGAAACTCATCTTGGCACATATGGTGCAGCGGTTTCAAACGTGCCGGGCATACAAGCCTACTTCGGGTGAGGCATCTGCTTAGGGTTCTGATAGCTGCTTCGATACTTGTTTTATCGACAGCATCAAGCGGCTGCATGTCTGAATCTGAAGAAGGATTCGAATGGCCTGAACCTGTCTCTTGGGACTGCAATTTAGATGCAACTTACAGTTTAGATTGCGGCCTCTTTCTAGAGGCATTTGACATACCACATCAGTCGGTTATCAATCCGGTTAGTAACGAATTATGGATCGTATATCTAAGTGGCTACATCAAATCATGGGATGGTAATGATTTGCAATTAGTCGCAGACTTGAGCGAATTCGTAAACAGGTGCCATATGGAGCAGGGTCTTCTTGGCGTGGCCTTTGAAGATGATTTCGAGGTAACCGGCACTGTTCTGATGTCATACGTCCCTGAAGGGCCATGTGAAGGCCCAAATCAATCGAATCTAACTTTGGCAACTATTTCCATCGACAGCGAGGGGCTGCTGGACCCGTCTTCGATTTCGTTATTGAAGGAAATCGAACAACCGTACAGAAATCACAATGGCGGCTATCTTCTACCACTCGGAGACAATCAGTATCTGTGGGGAGTCGGCGATGGAGGCGGCAGCGACGATCCCCATCAGAATGGGCAAAATAACTCAAACCCTCTCGGATCCATCCTATTATTCGCATACGAACAAGGCGATATCACTCCCATTTTGATAAATCAAACTGGGGACCAATATGTCCTCCATAGCGGCTTGAGAAATCCCTGGCGGTTCGATATTGACAGCTACGACAGGTTATGGATAGCAGACGTAGGACAAAATTGCTACGAGGAGATAAATATGGCTCCACTTTTGGAGAGTTCCAATTTCGGCTGGTCAGAGAGGGAGGGCGAGCATAGATTCTACTCTAATGGCTTCACCAATGAAGATGGCACTTGCAATCCAGATGAAGGCGAGACGCCACTGCCGGATGGGATGACGGATCCAGTTGGATTCTACCCTCACGAAAATGGGAATTGCTCTATAACAGGCGGATTCTGGATGGATTGGGGTCCAGAAACTCTCCGGGACGGGTACCTTTACGGCGATTTCTGTTCAGGATCAATTTGGGTTATGCGTGAAGAGTCAGGAACTTGGTCCGAGGAGTATATCGGATCGTCTGGGGGAATGATAGTCGGTTTCGGAGAAACCCCTGATGGAGGATTATTGGTATTCCATTGGACTGGAGAGGTCGTAATTATTGGATGATTCTAGGGGAGATATTCCCTGATCCCTTCAATCGACTTCTTTTCCCTCTTAGGAATCGCTGCTGGATAGCCAGCCTTCACAAATCCGACAATCTTCTCCTTCGTCGGAGAAATGCCAAGTGCTTCATAGACAAAATCAGATCTCGTTATGCCTCCGGTAGACCATTGAGAACCAATACCCTGATCCCAAAGTGAGAGGGCGAGATTCTGCACCGAACATGCCGTTGCGGCGTAATCCTCCATCTCTCTGAAGCCGTCTTCAGGTGTTACAGCAGATGTGACCGCTATTAGAACGGGCGGAGACAAAATCTTGGATACAGCCTTCTCAATCCCCTCCCTGATCTCGTCATCCTCCTTCCCTGCAGCCTTTTCCCTGGCCAGCCTCTCGATTTCAGGAATCATTGAGGTACGAGCGTCTTGCCCGAGGACATAGAATTTCCAAGGATGCGTCTGTTTGTGGCAGGGAGCATGCCTGGCAGCCTCGAAGGCAGTTTCAAGGGAGGCTATTTCAACGGCCCTTTCTTCAAATCTATAGATTGAGCGCCTAGATAGTATATTATCCTGCACGCTGCTCATCATGCCACCTTTCAGAGTTGATCGAATTTAGCCGCGAGCACGAAGTCTGACTCCGTCAAGCCATCGATTTTATGCGTCCAAATCTTCGCTTCAACACGACCCCAACCAACTTCGAAATCAGCGTGATGCCCTTCCTGCTCGCAAATGGCGCCTGCTGAATTCACGAACTCGAGAGCGGTCAAGAAGTCCGGAAACGCCCATACTCTCCTGAGATGGTGTCCATCCACTACAGCCCACCCATTGTCTATGCCGGGGATAAACTGCTCACATTCTTCTTCTGTGAGTGGCGGAACACCACCCTCACACGGCTCACAGCGCTTACTTGCAAGATCAGACAACATAATCACCCCCATACGTGTGAATCATCGTGGCCATCGGCTTTCCTTTCCGCCTGCTCACTAACACTAGTGCGGCGGCGCATGTCTTCTCTTTCAAAGAATAGCAACTCATCGTCATCTATGTACTGTGGCCTCATGTGTGCAACTAGCCGAATTTCAACAACCACATCACGAGAGAATGAGCGAAACCGGCCATTTTCATCTAAGATGTCTATCGAACTCCTGCCTGTGGAGATTAGCATGCCCCTGATGACATTCGTCTCTTCAGATTTCACCGATCGCGCGTCAATCACCATTTCAACAAGATCGTCCTTTCTAAGACCCGATTTTCGGCCGATTAGCGGCCCAACGTAAACATCACCTCGTGTGGAAAGATCAGGCGAACCGTACGCGTCATACATCGTTTCAGCCCAGTCGGGGAGGCCTTGCCCCTGCTCTCCATCGGTGTTCGGCATGATGCCTATTGCTAATCCGAGATACATAAGGAAGACGCAGAGATACAGCTTTCACCGCCCACGCAGTTCAAGACCGTCACACGAGACCGTCAAAGCAGGGATTGCCATGGTGTCAGTGGAATGGAGGCGAATTCCCACGGTATTATTGCCTCAGGAAATCATCGACAAGGCGTTTAGGAAAGCAAGCAAGATGGCGGCTCTAGTCGAGGATCCGGACAAGTATCACAGGGTCCGAAAGCAGATGAATAGAATGGTGCAGTCATCATCTGATACCATAGCAACCACGTTGCTTGACTGGGTTGATAGGTGGCCAAGCCTCAACGCCCTCTCCCCCTTCGACCAAGCTCTCATCGATGCTTCAGTCGGCGCTGACGAATATCGTAAGAATCTCGGAGGCATACAATGGGGTGCTGAGCAGATTCGCAGGATAGCAGGTCGAATTCAGTCTGAAATGTTGAGAATACGCGAAATAGCGGGCTTCCATGAGAGCCGGAGATCTGCCTACGGACGTTTCGCCTCAGTTCTCGATCAGCTCGAACCTCAACTTGAGTGGCTGAACAAGGCACGTGACCGTCTTCGCGAACTCCCCTCGATAGATCCTGCGAATCCGTGTATTGTAGTGGCAGGAGCCCCCAACGTCGGTAAGTCTGCCCTCATCACCGCATTATCATCTGGTGAGCCCGAGGTCGCAGCATACCCGTTCACAACTAAGAGACTCCATCTGGGCCACTTTACACATCGGAGAAGAAAGTACCAGATGGTCGATACGCCCGGTCTGCTAGACCGCCCCAACATCGAAAGGAATGCAATTGAGATGCAGGCGATA
>DAVB01000001.1 GCA_002505455.1 Euryarchaeota archaeon UBA52
TTTTTCAAGGATTTCAACATGTCTTAATGCAGATTCAACAAGCGCATCAGCATTTGGCCCCAATATCCCTACTCCGCCTGTGCCTATATCCAAATCAACACCGTCAAGGGCGACGTGTGGACCATACTTCTTCCTGAGCCCACGTATCCGGATAACTGAGTCACTCACACCTTGCCCTCCATTACGTGTTTGTCTATTGTTCAAGCAACCTATCAATCAATCCCTGTGAAGATCTTCTCATTCAAGGCAATGCGCCCTCTCTAACCCGCACTGCAACGCCCTTACTTAGTACTGACATTTCATGCATGGTTGAATTGGAATTTCCATGTGCTATGAGATCTCCACTTTCATCCACGATCAAGCATGGCTGCCCGACAGTAATCCATTCATCTGCTCCGATTACAAATCCGTGCATGACATTCCTGCCGGCTCCTACGAATGGTATGGCATCAGAGTGGATTGTGACTCTTGCGATGCCGGGGTGAGTCTGGAGGCTGTTCGCCTGATGGTTGGAAAATCCAAGGGGCGATCTTGTATCCATTAGTGAGTGGAGGGCCTTGGCGCCTTCCAATGCAAGGGATATCCCGCCGTCATTTAATCGGGGCGAGAATAGGTGGCGATCGTCCGCCAACACGTTCACTGGTCTCCCTGTCTTGGAACGTCTAACATTCATTCCATCTGTTATTTGGCACCCGTCAGAAGGTTTCACCCCACAAAGGATTGCGAGCCTGTCCACCGTAGAACACCTATCCAACCATTCTCTAATCTCGTTCCTCATCATAACATCCGAATCAGATGCCATTCTGTATTCGAGAGGGGTTTTATCCAAGCCCAAGCGATCTAATCGAATGTAAGATTCTGTTAAGTTGAGATCATCCGCTATGGAATCGTCACTGCCCTCGATGCGACACCATGGCGATAGGTCTTCCAAAGAGTAGGGTATTAGTCCAAGAGGCGTGTTTACGAATATTGCAGTCTTGGGCTCATTTTGAAGAATCTCTGCTACTACGCTCCCATACGCAGTTCTCCATGGGGGATGGCTTCCATGCAATATTACAACACTCGATGGCGGCCCAGTCGACCCGTCCCACCATGAGCCTGGCAGTCTCCACCTCTTTTCCAGCAACATACCCGCGTGTATGATATGTGGTCTTTTGGAGGCGTCTTCGCTAAATGGTTCAGATGAAGGTCGAACTGGATCAGTTGAGGAAATAATTGATTCCATCCGACGTCTTGACGGTAATTCTGAGTCTTCTTTGATAGTCTGGATTATCTGCTTAAACGCCTTCCTGAGATGCGGGGATGCGTGACTTCTACGTTCAGCGAGATTCCATATTGACCCGTTCCTTATGGCCTCCCTGCAGCGGGACAGTTCCCTCTGCGTGACCTCAAGATTATGCCTCGCAAGAAGCGCTGTTCTGGATTTCTTGTCCATCTCCCTGACCTCCTTTGGCGTGTAATCTTCAAGATATCTTGACGAAACAGGCCATTCAACAGCGGAATCTATCCTGTGGGTCCCCTCCTCGGAGAGTATCCTCCCATCTTTGGCGAAGAGTGCGTATGCTGCTGAATCGAAGAGATCTGCGCCGAGGGCGATGCAAAGCGGGAATAGCATGGGATGTCCGCAGCCAAAGATATGCACTGGGCGATCTGAAGGTAATGCTGACATGGAAGAAAGTATTACGGAGAATAGATCTGAATACCTCTGTGCCTCCATTAGTGGGACAATGCCTCCTATCGGATGGATCGAAAATCTCTTCCCATCTACTTCTGAAGCGGCCATTTTGGATGATGATTCCACTCTCAAATCTTGATGTGTTCCTCCTTGAATGGGTCCATTTAGGAGTAATTTTTCTCCTGCCGCTGAAAGAGATGCGCTGGCACGCTTCGCAGTTATGTCTACGGCGTCCTCTATCTCTTCCCTGGTCATATCAGGGCGGCCGAATACGTCCAGCATGGTTCCTATGTCCACTCCAATATCTCGCTGAAATTCAACTATCTCTTCAATGCCAACCTCGACATCTCCGTAAACATATGACTGAAATGTGCCTGAATCGGTCATAATCACTCCGGGGAAGTTCAGTAGTTCGTGGACTCCTTCTTCCAGTGCCTGTTTCCGGAGTTTCTCATGCTTCCATATGACATACGAGTTCGTGATCAATGCTCTGAAGCCGAATTTATCCCACATTTCTCTTGGTTCAACGGTAAGTATGTTCGGATTTACAACTGGCAAAAGAGTGGGTGTGGTCAGTATTCCGTGATTGGTATGGATTTTCCCTATTCTAGCAGCCCCGTCCCTGTCTACTATCTCGAACTTTCCAAAATCCTGCGACCTGCAAGAAGGATTTTCCTCCATCATACCAATTCCGCCTTGTCCGAAGATGGTGCACGATTCAGAATGGTGACTGTTACGATGCCCTCATCAAGGGTCATTTTCACAAGATCTCCAGAATTTATCTCGATAGTTGGATCGCCATCAAAGTCATGGCCGTAGGGTATTGCCTGTATAGAAGCAGCAGGGAGGGTAAGAGGGCAAACATCCCTGTTCAGGATCGCTGCAGGCGCCTTTCCCTCGTAGGAGAGCCCCATCAGCACATAGGGTGCTACAGTGGATCCCGAGCCTCGTGGGTAAACGAGTATCTTACCACCTATAGCCTGTCCTTGAAGAGGGTGCCCGGGCTCAGTTACAATGCCTGTTTCTGGGTCTACATATCCAAGATATGTGATTGGTATATCTGTGACAAGTGCTCTGGCAGTCACCTCGTATGAATGCTGACTTGGTAATCCTGAGCCCTTCAGCGAGATTTCCCCGTTCTTCCATGTTTTAGCAGATGTCATTTCTTTTGTATGGGATTTTTCAAGCGAGGGAGGAGGACCTGCGGATAGGTCTGGATCAAATGCGTGTGCTACGCAATCACGTATTCTTGCAACACTCGTGGGCATTGAATTCAGACCACTGGTGAGATAGTGTTCAGCTTTCATGGAATTAGTAAGCAAGTAGTTGTAACGATCCCTGTTGTACGGGGTAACTTCCGGGCAGGTATCCTTCAGAAGTAGCACCCCTCCTTCCTCAAGAATATCTGAGGTACCATCTGCACGAAGTTGATCGTGTACCGTGCGTGATGTGAATAGCCATAGGCGGTGGTCGGGTATCTTTTCACCCAGCTCCATTCTTGCTCGCACTTCTGCTGCTACAGCGCGCGCCTCTCCGAGGCTTGCCTGAGGGCATCCGATCACCACCAGGTCTACTCGGCCGGTCGGAGCGAGTCGCCTGTAGCATAAGTCAAGGTCCTCTTGTGTGAAAGTGACTGAGCCCTGATATTCGGAATCTGGAGCGTCCCTTGTCAGACCATCAGCCCAAAGCATCGGGCAGCCGAAATTTGCTGCTGCTGCGGTGAGTGCCTTCTTCATCTCGAATGTAGCGCTCCCGGGCAAGCCCCGTATCCTGGGCATTGGTCCAAATGGAAGTATCCAATCCGGCTCGATTTGACGGCCTATCCAATCTCCAAGAACTGAGAAATCTGTTGAGTCGGTAAGATCGCATTCGACTTTCACCAAGATATTCGGCTTCCGATTAGAAGGAATATGCAGGCCCCACAGAGGTGCCCAGCCAGTTAACGCTGTGGACAGTGCCGAAAGACCTGATTCTCTATTTGTGGCTAAATCTGTGTATGTGTTGGCAAAACATACGGCGTTTGATTCGGCCCAGCTACCTATCCCGCTACTTGATTCAGAGTCATGATCGTAAGGCGTGCAAGAGAGAGTTGTTTGGATGCCCATCTCCCAATAGGAAGTTACTATCTCGGCCTGTAAGGTCATGAATTCAGGGTAATCGATTTCCATCTGATCAATCTTAGAGGAGTCGCACCCAGCTGAGTTCAAAGTAGTGGGTATGGCGACCTTGGCATCGCCATCAGAAGCTAAATCTGCGAGGAACCGTCTGAGACCGATTCCACCGGTAATCACAGAGACCCCGGAAACATGCGCATTCGAAGCCTTTGTGAATTGATTTGCCCCAGCAGCAAGGGCGAGGTCGGCCACTAACCGCGCTGCCTTTTGACGTGTTGGGCCGTGCTCTCCAGCAAGCATGGCAGCGAGCTCGCCGGGCACCTCCATGCACCTCAATAAGGCAGGGAGGAGATGAACATAGGGTTGAGATGGTACTGTACGAGGCTTCATGTGGCTGTAGTGTGTCGTACAACCATGTTAGAAGCAGGCCAGAAGGCGCCCTCGTTCAAAGCTCGTATACAAGATGGGACCGAGGTGTCTCTCGAAAACATCCTTTCCGAAGGTAGTGGTTTAGTGCTATTTTTCTATCCTAAAGACAGTACTCCTGGATGTACTAGGGAAGCTTGTGACTTCAGAGACGCATATGAGATATTTCGCTCTGCAGGATACAGGGTTATGGGAGTGTCAAAGGATTCTGCAAAATCACATGTACGTTTCTCAGAGAACAACCAATTGCAATTTGACCTGATTGTTGATGAGGATTTGAAAGTCCAAGAGGCATACGGAGTTTGGAGAGAGAAAACAAACTATGGGAAGACATACATGGGAACCGTCCGCTCAACATTCGTAATTGACTCAGAGGGCATTATTTCAATCGCGAAATACAACGTCAGAGCTGCAGGCCATGTTGAAAGAGTTGCAACTGAGATGGGGATAATTGTAGAAGATTGACTAGGGGGCCTTTATCTTTGAAAATTGAGGATAAGCGAGAGTTCATTTCGTCTTTCCTGGAAAGATGCGTAAAATATGCAGAGATGTCCTTGGAAAGGAAAATCGAAAGAGGCGAGGGTGATGATGAAATTAAAAGATGGGAGGCGTATCGTGATTTCACTGCGTACTCTGCTTCTGAGGTTGCATCAGGTGCTCTTGATGAGTGGTTGGATGGGAGTTCGGATAACGTCCTACCAAGCGCTCCGGAACCACTTGGATCAGAGATACTATCAACAGACATCGGGAAATTGAGCCATGTCGAACGTAGAGGGCTTATTGCAAGAGTGCTCGGTCCTCGCCCAGTATTCTTAGTTGGAACTCGTAATTCGAGTGGCGTCCGTAATCTGGCACCTATGTCCTCGGTAAGTATTCTTTCGAATACGCCCCCGCTGGTTTCAATGAGTTTATCTTCGGACAAGGGAGGTCGTATTCGAGATACGTTCCTGAATATAGAAAAAGGGGGATTGGGCTCGAAAGTGTCTATTCATGCGCTTCTCGGGGACAGGCGTAGTGCAATGGATGTGGAAATATGTGCTCAACCACATCCCGATAATGTGAGCGAGTGGGATCTTGTCTCAGGAAGATTGGTTGAATGTGAAACGGGGGATCTTCTTTCCACTGCGATTGCTACAATACATGCTGAAGTCGTAGAAATTAGAAGTCTCCCGAAAGATTGTAAAGCCAGTCTGATAATAATGGAAGTACTCTCAATCACACTTGCATCAGAAGACGATGAAGAACGTCGTCCTCGTCTTATTCAGATATCGGATGAGGTACTATCGAATGATATTGGCCCAGCTGGATGGGCACATGCCCTAGATTGGTAGAGACTCTGTTTCTGATTCGGAATCTTGCCACATAGCTGTTCCGAGCACATGGCGCTTCTGGTCAACTCGCACTCCTCTACCAGGCACAACGAGGAGGCAACCCTCCGAATCTATTCTGAATGCAGGCCTTCCAATGCTTGATGCTGAATCCCCTATTCTCTTTCTCAGTGCTCCGCGTTGTGTTTCCACATGCCTCAAGTCTGAGAGATCGACTATCACCGTCTCGCCAGATCTGAGGGCGTCATTGAGAATATTCGCATCTATCCCAAATCTATCGTTTGGTTTGAGGTATTGAACGACATTAGAAGGTCTTGGATTTATTCTTCCGGTTCGCTCTGACCATACTGCTCTGTCCAACTGATGGAAAGGGTGATCGGCGCCCACTCCGCGTATATAGTCGCCATTTGTGCTCCAATCCTCAGAGTCGGGCGCGACAGGGAGGCCGAGAGCCCTTTGTAGCCACTTCACGGTTCCCGGGAAGGGTCGTCTTCCATCAGTGCTTCCCTCAAAGATGATGAAATAGCGCTAATATCATCATTAGATCGTGAATTCGGGACAGAGGCCTTGGAGCCGTAGAGTTTCTCTGCGAGATCTTCCATAGATTCGCGTATTGGGTCTTCATTGACTATCTCTTTTTTTATGGGAATCGGTTTACTCGGCTTAATCGGTCCTCTGTTTTCTCTGCTTTCGTCAAGTGTTTTCAGGGCTGTGTCTGGCCCCTTTTTGCGCCCTCGAAGAATCATCGTCACAGCTAAGGCTACCACGATAAGTACGCCTGCTGAAGCTGCGATCATTCCAAATGGCTGCGGGGCTGGATTGACAGACACCTCGGCATCCCAATATGATGATTCAGTTCCATCGCTTACGATAAGCCGCACCACTCTGGTTCCTTCCTTGTTAAACGTAGTTTGAATGGAGTATCCGATGAGATCTCTATCATTTCCGGAGTCCCCGTCTCCATCTGAATCCGACATGATGTCCAAATCCCAGGCATAATCTAAATTTGGCAAATCGTATGGAGTATCCGATGATCCTTGAGCAGAAAGGGTAACTACATCACCTTCTAGGGGCGATCCTTCAGAGATTACTCCTAGGGCAACTGGAGGCTTGTTCCTTACAGTTATGGGGATCTCGACTGAAGCTGTTGCACCGTCGTCATCAGATACATGCAAGATTATTGATGAAGGAGCAGAATTAGAATCTCCCCACGTATAATCGAAATTAGGGCCCGTGTAGTCGCAGTCGTCGTCTGCTGAGCCTGATGCTGATGTGTCTATAGTCAAATCGAGATCCCAGCATATCTCAATATTCTCCAAGTCGCCGGGAGTGTCCCTTACAGATATGGAAATTGTAAGCGGAGAATCCTCGAAAACAGGTAAAGGAGGAGACACTGGGTCGATTGTTGGAGGGGTATTAATGACCTCTATTGGCACAGTTGTGATTCCTGTCGAGGCCCCATCGTCATCGAATATCTCTATGGCCAGAAGATGGAATCCTGATGTGGTGTACACATATTCCGTGACGAAGTCGGGGGAGAAGTCTTCCACGATTGGACCGCTCGATGAGTCTGCATCTGGCCTCCATATTGCAAACAAAGTAGACATGTCACCGGGACTGTCCGATGCCTCTGCTGTGAATCTCAGCAAATCGCCCTCAGTTACTGTGTAAAGTCCCCTCGAATCTTGCGACAGACGATTTGGGCCAAACCAAACTTGAATGGACTCCAATACTGGTGGCGCATTCAGTACCAGTATGTTGGCATCGATTTTAGTCTGTGCACCGTCATCATCCATGATAGTGACTGATGCGATCACATCCCCCTCTTGACTTGGGGTAAATGTGCATGAAACGCCCAGTGTGCCCTCCATGCACGACTCATTCCAGCTGATCGCGACTGGTGAGGTGGGGGTATTAGTGTCAAGGTCCCTTACATTCTCCAATTGAAGTGTAATCTGATCGCCTATTACAATCGAAGAATCATAAGGGAGTAGTGATGCTTCTGGTGGGCGATTGAGTATGTTCACGGTGGTGCTTACCTGGGTGATATCGCCCTCGTCATCAGTGATTGTGACTGTTACGTCGTATTGGCCGTCATCCGGCCATGACTGGGTATGCGTACATCCGTTGGCGCTCTGAACTGTACCATCAGGCATCTGTGATTCGATTTTGCATGATATTTCACCGCCATCAGGGTCGTTCGATGCTGTGGCATCGATGAAGACGTCTGTGAGCGTTAGGGGATCGGATGGGATGGATACATCGGCATAGGGAAGTCTGCCTACGTAGACGAATATGTCAGCAGCATCATTCGAGGGGTTACCGTCGGATTCTCCAGTATCTATCGAAAATGAGATTAATTCATTGCCCGTTATTTCAGGTACGGTCCATTCGAAATTGGCGACAGAAGTTCCGAGAGACGGCAAGGAGGGGAATGCTTCCAAACCTATGGCTCCCGTATTGCTCCCAAATGCCTGCACGGTACCCAGAGGTGCTTGCATTAGGCCGTCATTTACGATTGGTACCGAGATGGTAACGACGTCCCCTGGCACGGCATCGTAGGGTGAAGGAATGGTCTCGATGGAGCCTGACCTGTTGCGCTCAACCGAAATTGAAACAGATTCGAGTTTGAGGTCCACCTCGTGTATATCGGGATCAAGCGTAACTGTTGAGACCCCTATGTTGTCTGTACCGACTCTAGCCAAAATACCGTGTGAACCATACTCCCCGACCACATACGAGTCGTCGCCATACGCGCCGTAATCGAGGGTGATGAATGCTGATCCATTGGAAGCAGTTGTGGCAGTTGTAACGAAACCCGTTGCATCGTATCTAACTTCTACGCCAGTGCCTTGCAGAGGTACGCCTGAGTTGTCTGTAACATTGACCCATACGGGGGATTGAAGATTGAATGGCGCGAGAGGGTAGCCCAGATCTACATGCACCTCTGTAGGCCTGGACACAAGGTTCGAGAATTGGATCTCATGTTTCGCCATCAATCCAAGAGAGACCTCATTCAGAGTTAGGACGTCATTTCCTATCGAGTCGCAGTGCCAACCGTAACCAACTATGCTCCCATTAACATCGGTCGCAGTCACATTGTAACTCACGGCACAGCCGGCATGGCTGAGTCCCGGATAACCGGCCTGCACAACCGTAGATGTCGTCTCGATCTGCTCAGAGGAATCTTGGGGTATGTCCACATATGCGGACGAGCCAGAGTATGTTGTATTCACTGTGTAATTATTCACCCACGAGTCGCCCACATACAAGGGGAAGTCGTGCCTCTCAAGAGGGGGCCAGTATTCGTTAGCGGCAGTTATTGAGGCGATATCGCAACTTATCAGCAGGCATACCCACCATGGGCCATCAAATTCGATATCTATTGTTGCCGCCTGACTGATAACGGCCATATCGCTGGCTCGGATTATAGATACAGTCTCCATCTCAACAATTACATCCCCATTCTGGCCTTGGAGCTGTATGTTATCTGCACGATAATCCCCCTGCCCTGTAGCCTCATATGCAATTGTCTGGACCCCTCCGACGTCGATCTGCAATATATCTGTCACTTGAACATCAAGAGTGCCCGTCAGCGTATTCACATTGGTTGAAACTCCGCTGCTGGCTATGAAATCGTAAACATCCAACTCTCCATCATAGACCCAACGATCATTAATTTTCCAAGAAGGCGTATCGACAGAACCTGAAGAATGAGAGAATCTCTGATCGGATCTTTCTTCGCGCATTTCTTCAGATACGGGCTCATGTGGCAATGCGGGTATCAAGAGGATCGTAACTGCTGTCCAAAATAAAAAATCTCGCAGTCGTGGCCCGTACAACACGACCCATTGACGAGGGTCAAGGGTATAATCACTTGTCGTATTGTCAGAGTAGGTCGGCCAACTCATCTTGGATGAATTGCACGGCCTCTAAAATCTCATCTTTCCTTCTCGCGCCGGTTATGACCATCTTGCCACTTCCGAAAATCAAACACACCACGCGTGGATAGTCTAACCTGTAAATCAGGCCGGGGAACTGCTCTGGCTCGTATTCCACCTTGTCAAAGGGCAGATGAAACGTAAGGTTGTTCAGATTAAGTTTCCTAGGCATTGTGGCCAGTGGCTCTCCCTGTTTTATTCCGCGGATCTGGAATTTTCCGAATTTTTCTTGTTCTTCCTTTGTCATTGCATTCCAAACTTCAATCTCTTCATCATCGGCAGGGCGGATTTCCCCACCCTCTAGATCGATTACCCTGGTATTGATGTCATCCATACGTGCAGTTCCGTCATAATCTTCGGGATAATGCAACGCATATGTGGCAACCATATTCTGAACCTCTATCTTGACATCATCTATCTCCCAAGTCTCAATTCCTGCTGCCCTTAGATCTCCTATCATGCGGGTTATCCCCTCATGGATATTTTCCTCATTCTTACCGCCTGTGCACACGGCTCGTCCTGATCTGAACATCAAGATGGCAAGTTTTGGGTCCACAACTCGATAAACGACGCCAGGAAATTGCTCTGGCTCGTATTCACAATTTAACTGGATCGCGATATCAGGCAGATCTAGTTCTTCGGCAACTCTTGTAGATGCAACTACGTTGACTACAGTCAAGCGTTCTTCATCACTCTTCATGATGTTTCGCAATTATATACCGTATATAAGGGGGTGTGGCGATAAATCAGACTAAAATCTGAGCTCCTTCATTGTGAAATGAGCTTATCATCGCCTTGGCTCCGTGTAGTTCTATCATCTGAGCGACGCGTTTGGGGTCTCTTGTAAGAGCCATCATGCATCCGCCTCCGCCCGCGCCAGTAAGTTTGGCTCCGAGAGAATAAGGGCGCACGGATGCGATTAACTTCTCCAAGAATGGCGTGCTTAGGCTGAGTGCCTCGAGTCTATCGTGACATGCATTCATTGCCATTCCGACTGCTTCCCATTCAGCAGAGGCAAGAGCAATGAGCCCCACTGTAGTGATATCTCCGATTGAGTCCAAGTCAGATTTTCGTTCAGGATTCGAAGATATCAAATCTGCGACCATGGCAACCATTTTTCCAGTTTTAGACGGGTTCCCAGTGAACCCCAGGACCAGTGATGGTGGGTTGGAATTATCTGGAAGATCGATAGTACCTACATCCCATGTGCGGAGACCTTCGGACGTTTCCAATTCTGCCCCAAACACGTGCTTCACCATCGGAGGGAGTGATGAAGAAACGACGACGCAACCGCCAAGAGCGCTGGTGGCCGTGTCTGTTGGGCTAGCGCGTCCGGATTGAGCGGCAGCCTCCGCCAAATGGGCAGACTTGGCAGCGTCTATCAAGTTCGAAGATCCGCCAATTTGATTGCTAAGAGCGAGATGTGCAGCTACGGATAAGGCTGCGGAAGACCCTTGACCGGCTGCGGAGAAAAGCGTGCTAGATATCTGAAAAGAGTAGGGCCCAGAGCCCTGTGGCATCCTGGATATTATCGATTTCAGATGCGGATGTCGTATTGGGTCCAGTGGCCTATCTTCAACCGTCCATTCTTTGTTGTCCATAACAGTGACATTTACGCCTGCTTCAATCGCAACAGCAACAGCAGGGTGGCCATAGACGACTGCATGCTCTCCGAACAGAATTGCCTTTCCGGGTGCACGCGCTTTTGCCATAGCCTCCCGTACCCGGTATTGGGGATAGCCCCTTCGCGTACTTACGTGATGTTCAAGGCCTCATTGCAATCTAGGTTGTTCACCGGGGCACCCCCCGCAGGAGAGATTCCGGATGGAACACCCATTGCTTATCGATTACAATGGGATTCCTGGCTGGATGTTTCTCCTGGCGTTGGGCGGCATCTCGATTGCATTCTTCGTATACCAAGTTCAGAAGGCGATTCGACTGGTTCTAAGAGGCAGCTCAGACCCAAGAACCGATGCTTGGTTCAGCAGAGTGGTGGAAGTTGTAACTGGATGGCTAGGTCAAAAGCGTGTACTTGAGGATCGGGTAGCAGGGGGTTTGCATGTCCTGATGTTCTGGGGATTCCTTATGCTGTCAAGCGACATGTTCGATCTTGCCACGGCAAATTGGTTCTCTGGATCTTTCCTCCCAAAAATACTCGTTGGGCCATGGAATGGAATGGTCGAGCTAGGATATACATCTGCAATGATTGGATGTGTCGCAGCTTTGACTAGAAGAGTTGTTTTTACGCCTGAGAAGTTGAAGGGCAAGTCTCAGTTAGAGGGGAATGCAATACTTCTCCTGATATTCACAATTACGACAACGTCGTTCGTAGTTGAGTCTGCCGAGGGGCCATCTCAATTCTGGGAACCTCTAGGTTACCTAGTGGCCCAGGTAGGAGTTTCGGATACCTTCGTCATCGCATCTTATTGGATGCACATGGCCGCCATATGTTGCTTTCTCATCCTCATCCCTCTTTCCAAGCATATGCACCTGGTAATGGCGCTTCCCAATGTCTTATTCTTCGATCGTACCCCCATGGCAAAAATGCGCCCATTGGCAGTTGACGAAAGCGGCATGGCTGTTTCTCTTGAGGAATTGGATATCGATACTTTCGGAGTCTCAACATTCGACCAATACACCTGGAGGCAGCTAATTGACGGATGGGCCTGCACTTCCTGCGCAAGGTGTCAAGACGTGTGCCCAGCATACGAATCAGGGAAGTCGCTCAACCCAATGCAGATAGTCCATGATGTCCGATCATATGCCAATGAACATGCTCCGATATTGCTCTCAGGAGAGACTCCCGATGAGACCATGATGGAACGTCTTTCAGCAGATGCAGTGTGGGCATGCACTACCTGTCACGCCTGTGTCGATGCCTGTCCACTTTACATCGAACACGTCCCGAAATTGACAGATCTTCGACGCAATGCGATGATGGAGACCATGGAATACCCCGAACAACTGAATGTCGCCATGGGCAATTTGGAATCCGGCTCAAATCCATACGGATTTGGAGCACATGAGAGAGGAGACTGGGCCAGTGATCTTGATGTGAAAATCGGAGAACCAGCCGAATACATTTACTTCGTGGGGTGTGCGGCAAGCTTCGATGAACGTAATCAAAAAGTTGCGAGGGCTACGATATCCCTATTGAAAGAAGCGGGATTGGACGTTGGCATATTGGGCATGCAAGAAGGGTGCTCCGGAGACCCGGCAAGGAGAGCGGGCAATGAATATCTATTCCAGATGCTTGCAGAGGCCAACGTGTCTACATTCCAAGAGTTGGGCGTGAAGAGAATAGTTGCATCCTGCCCCCACTGTTTCCATACGTTGGGCAAGGAATATCCCGACTATGGCGCAGATAAGTTAGAGGTGCTGCATCACTCTCAAATTCTAGCAAAATTACAGGACGAAGGGCGTTTGCCAAGAATCGTCGATCATGAGGATAGCGTAACGTTCCATGATCCGTGCTACCTAGGAAGAATTGGTGGCGAGGTAGAAGCTCCAAGAGCAGTCATAGGAGGGGTAGATGTTGAAGTGGAACGAAACGGAGTTGATTCATTTTGTTGCGGAGCAGGTGGCGCACAGATGTGGATGGAGGAGGACGCTGATAAACGCGTCAATGTGATCCGTGCCAAAGAGCTGGCAGAAACAGGTGCAGATACAGTTGCGATAGGATGTCCATTTTGCTCTGTGATGGTGAAAGATGGTCTGGACTCGATTGGATGTGAAATGGATGTCAAGGACTTGGCTGAGATTCTGTGGGAGAAAATGGTCCAGATGGAGGAAAAGGAAGATGATACGACAACGGAATCTAGACTAGTTGCATCTTACCCCCACATGCCGGGTAATCGAAGAGAGACTCTAAATCGAAATCGTACTTTTGATTAAAAATTACATCTCTGGTCTAAAATTAAGTGCCGAATTTCAACCATTCGTCCATGCTTGGGAGTAGCCTGTCAGAAGAGCAACAGATGCTCAGAGATCTAGCCAGGGATTTTGCAGACGAGGAAATAATGCCCTATGCTGCTCAATGGGAGAAAGAAGGCAAATTTCCTCAAGCCGCGATAAGAAAAGCACATGATCTCGGACTCCTGAATTGCACTATTCCAGAAAAATACGGGGGAGCGGGGATGAGTTTCCTAGATGAAGTGATTGTAAATGAGGAATTCGGGCGTGGGGATCCTGGTTTTTCAACCATCACGGGAGTTACTATGCTAGCATGCCACCCTGTCCTGTATGGAGGTACTGAGGAGCAAAAAAATGAATATTTGGGAAGAGTTTGTGATGGAAAATACGCATCATACTGCGTCACGGAGCCCGCCGCTGGATCCGATGTACAAGCCATCAGAACCACCGCAGTATTGGATGGTGATGAGTACATCATCAATGGGAGCAAGATGTGGATAGGTGGAGCGAAATATGCTGATTGGTTTTTCGTTTTGGCGAGAACTGGATTCGAGAATGGGTACAAGTCCCTAAGTGGCTTCATCGTAGATTCCGACAGTCCAGGGGTGGAGATAGGAAAAAAGGAAGATAAAATGGGGCAGAGATGCTCAGATACAAGAGGAATAACCTTCACTGATGTCAGGGTGCCTAAAGGAAATTTAGTCGGGTTGGAGGAAAATAATGGTTGGATGGATGCCATGGTTGCCTTTGATCGCTCCAGGCCGATGCTCGCATCTCATGCGGTTGGAAATGCTCGTGGTGCTATGGAAGAGGCATGGAAGTATGCCAATGAAAGGGAGACTTTTGGAAAACCAATTTTCGAACATCAATCCATATCATTCATGCTCGCTGATATGTCGACGAAAATAGAAGCCGCGCGATTATTGACCTACCAAGCTGCTGCTGCAATAGACAATGGCGGGGAGGTCACGTTGAAGGCTGCCCACGCGAAACGATTTGCGGCCGACATAGGCATGGAAGTCACAACAGATGCGGTGCAGATTTTCGGAGGATACGGCTATTCTGAAGAATATCCAGCGGCTCGAAGGATGCGTGGTGCGAAAATATACCAAATATTTGGAGGCAGCAGTCAGATTCAGAGAATGATCATCAGTCGCGAAATTCAATCGAGATTATCATAAATCAACTCTGATACGAATAATCATGAGCGATGAATTTACTCAATGGGGAATGACGATTCCCGGGCTTGCAAACATGTATGGCTGTATCCTTATTTTCTGGGGCCTATTCTCTTACCTTACCCAGACTCCTGCAGAGGGTGCGGACCCTTCTATTACTGCAATGATTCCAGCTTTCATGGGCCTTCCACTGCTCATAATGGGCGTGCTTTCAAAATTTAACGAGGCGAATAGACATCACTACATGCACGCCTCGATGGCTGTGGCGCTGATTATGCTCCTAGCTGGAGGGAGCAGGATGTTGACTAATTTCTCGGAAATGTCCAGCCTAGTATTAGTTTCCCACATGTTGCTAGTGCTTGTTGGAGCCTCATTCATATTTGCGGGAGTGAAATCCTTCAGACATGCTCGTCTTAATAGAGAGAGCTGATGTGATGAGACCGAGGATCGGCATCACTTCCTCGGTTAACAAGAGAGATTACGAATCCGAAGATCGCGATGTGGTCATGCTCCCTTGGAATTATCCTTCAATCGTAGAGGAATGCGGCGGTCTACCTCTGATATTATCCGAGGGAGGAGACCCTGATGCGTGTATAGGTGCGATAGACGCGCTGATAATTGCCGGAGGCAGGGACATCGATCCTGCCACTTATGGACACGATTCTCTGCCTGAAACGAATGATTTACGGCGCTCTCAAGATTTGTGGGAGCTTTCACTGATTGATTCTGCAAAGAAAAGGGAACTGCCGATTCTTGGTATCTGCAGAGGGCATCAGCTTATGGCAGTCTCATACGGTGGTCTTCTTCACCAGCATCTCCCCACTACACCTCCTTACGAGAAACATGGTGCATGGGGCGGAAAATGGTCTAAACATGAAGTGTTTGTTGTGCCTGAATCGAAGCTCTCAAACATCATTGGATTGTCTTCTATTGTGAATTCAGCACATCATCAGGGCGTATCCGACCCGGGAGGTCTGGAAGTAAATGCCAGATCGGAGGACGGCCTGATTGAAGGTTTGGAAGACCCTGATCGAGAATTCGTGATGTCGGTACAGTGGCATCCGGAGGCTCTTGGCCAGAATTCGATCATATCTGCATTAGTACGAGCTGCGACTTGAATGGGTGGGTTCATTCGCTCAGACACAGGGGGGGCAGTCATGAGTAGGCCGATAATTGGGATCACCGCGCCGACTCGTATGACGAAATGGGGGCCATGGGACATGGATGCGACCGTGATACCTGCAACTTATGCTCTTGCAGTGATAGATGGAGGGGGAATTCCAGTCATACTTCCGCCGGAAGATGGTGCTACCGAGATAATATCTGCAATGGACGGGCTTGTCATTTCTGGAGGGCCGGATATTGACCCCTCGATGTATGGTGCCGATCTAGATCCGGATACTCTCGATACGTATCCAAAGCAAGATATGCGAGAGATTGCGCTGATTAAGGCAGCGATTAAGGCAGATCTCCCGCTATTGGGCATATGCAGAGGTATGCAAATAATGTGCGTTGCAGAAGGTGGTTCCATGTATCAGCATCTCCCGAAGACCCCGGGGTACGAGTCGCATGGTTCATGGAATGGTGCATTTTCAGATCATGAAGTCACTTTCGAACCGGGTACTGAGATACACAGGGTGCTGGGCGATAGTATCTTAGTTAATTCCACACACCACCAAGGAGTTCAGGATAGTGGGAAACTGAAAGTAACTGGGAGAGCCAGCCATGATGGCCTTATTGAGTCGGTTGTATACGAACATCTGAAATTCTTCCACGGCCTACAATGGCACCCTGAGAGAATAAATCAGTATCAGATGTACGCTGCCTTGGTTAATGCGGCGAGAAGTTCATGACCATTGGCATAGGGTGGGTGCATGTGCCTCTGAGGCTTTTCAACACATCATCGCGTATGAAAGAGGAGATTGACGTCTCAGGCGAAGAGGTCACGATCTATGCCTGTGGAATCACCCCCTATTCGCCCAGCCATATTGGTCACGCCCGCCAAGCTGTAGCATTCGACACACTGGTAAGATGGCTTAGATTCCAAGGTGTTCGTGTTAGATATGTTACAAATTTCACAGACATATCTGATACGATAATCGATGCATCCAAAGGAGAAGGTGTTGACTTTCTTGAGGTGGCGAATCGCCATATATCCGACTATAGGATTTCGATGAAACATCTCAATGTACTCGATGCAGATGCTTATCCAAGAGTTACGGAAAGTATTGATGGAATAATCTCCATGATTGAAACCCTGATAGAAAAAGGGAATGCATATTTGGGCGAGGACGGGGTATACTTCGAAATCGATACTGCTCCCGAGAAGTATGGGCGGTTGACCGGACAGACGCTCGAGATGGTTCGATCGGGCGCCGGAGGAAGAGTTGCATCCACAGGGGCAGGGAAAAGGGATCATCGAGACTTCGCCCTCTGGAAAATTGCAAAACCTGGCGAACCGAGTTGGGATAGCCCCTTTGGGAAGGGAAGGCCTGGTTGGCATATTGAATGCTCAGCGATGGTTCACGAGCACTTTGGGCGCCAGGTTGACATCCACGGGGGCGGTTCAGACCTAATGTTCCCCCATCATGAAGCAGAGATATTTCAATCAGAGTGCTGCTTCGATGTCCAGCCTTTTGCAAAACATTGGATGCATAATGGCATGATAAACGTAGATGGAGAGAAAATGTCGAAGTCTCTCGGCAACTTTTGGACGATTTCTGATGCCATTGATGCAGTTGGCCCAATGGTGCTGAGATACGCACTTGTAAATGCCCCATATCGACAGCCGATCGATTTCAATCAAGTTCTTCTTGACGATGCTGAGAAGAATCACGGCAGACTGATTGAATCTATCATATCAGCAGGAGGGATCGGCGAGGCAAAGCGATGGGATGGTGTTGAGTCGCTGGTAAATGCTGAAAATTCACTAGTAAGGGGTATGGAAGACGACCTCAATACAAGAGTTGCAATTGCAGAGATGCAATCGGTGGTTAAGATACTGAGGCAGGCCAATTCATCTCAAGACTCTTTGATGGCTTCTGCGTGTGTGGGCTGGCTTTCAGCATATGCTGGTGACGTACTCGGGCTCCTTCCTGATGAGGAAACACTCCAGAGGATGGTAGGCCGCGTATCCGAACGGCGTGATGAAATCAGAGATAAGGTCGAGAGCCTCATCATGATGAGGGAAGATGCGCGCGCTGAACGTAATTGGGAAGAGGCTGACAAAATCAGGGATGAAATCTCCGAACTTGGGGTAGTTATCGAGGACGGGGACTCTGGCGCCACATGGAGAATGAAGGAGTTTTGAGTCACTTTCTTCGGTTCCAGTTTGTTACTGCAACGGTTAACGAACTTATTATTAGACCCAACAATCCCACCACTGCAATCCAATAAATCGGTCCACTGATTGTTGAATCCTCTTCATCGAGAGTTGCAGGGCCTGGTTCAGATGGTTCATCTCCGGGCTCGAAGAAAGACCATGCGTCTCTGCACTCGACTCCAGCGGGCATCGAGAGTTCAGCACAAAGTTGCCCAGGGATCGCAATTGCCCTCCCAACACCTATGCCGCAGAAATTGGCATCGAGAGTCTCGAGGCATCCCTCCCCGGAAATTGTTCTAACGGATATAGAACCGCAAACAAGTTCTCGTCCCATGGGCGTAGAAGGGACCCCCTCTGCAAGAAGTGTGGATGATTCGGAGACACAAGCCTCGAGATGAATGCCCTGTGATATTTCCACGGGGTGGGCAACAGTTGCTCCTAACGGCCCATATGTTTCGAATATTTGCGGGAGTTGCACGGGATTGACGGTTTGAGAATCGTCGCTATCGTCATTGTTTATGCTCGTCTCGATGGGATCCGCTCCGCCGACCGTTCCGCCGACTCTATGGCCATCCTCGTCTAAATCAACATCATAATACATTGTCCAGAGATCTATCGAGCGTCCGTTCTGAAACGTTGAGGAGCGATTCAATACATCGAAATATCGCTCATCCCCCATCGTGAAGAGATATTCTATGGGGACCTCTTTGCCCTGGTTACATTGGCTCAGATATTCCATCATCTCCGCATATGTTTGCTGAGCCTCTGGAACCCCCTCGTACGTGATGTCAATTGCCTTGCTAAAACCAACTCCATGTATGATTTCGGCATCATCGTGCATAGCTTGCATTATATCCACGTCACCGTAAACAGGAAGGCCCCCCACGACTACGAGGCGTACATCTGGATCGACTGCCTGAATCACATTTCTGTAAGGATCGGCGTGGAACGTGTCAAGCACGACCAGATCTGCAGCGAGACCAGGTACGATCCTGCCTGTATAATCCGACCATCCGATGGCATCGACAACATTCGTTGATATTGTCTGAACCAGTTCAAAGTCTGAGAATATATTCCCAAGAACATTCTGATCCCACCAATCAGCAGTTTTCAGCTCGTGCATCGAGCTTTTGGACCCGGATGGCCCCCAATCCGGTCCGATCATGATATTCACGCCTTCTTCTTTCGCGGTTTTTATGTCGGTTGTCTCCCCATACAGAAGAAGGTTGGAAGTTGGAGACCATGCAATGCTCCCGCCGACGTCTCCAATAGCACTGAATTCTGTCTGAGTTAACGCCGTTCCGTGCACTATGACAATCTCACCCACCAGCAAATTATTCTGAACTAGAACATCGAACTCAGATCTGCTTGATTCGTCAATTCCCTCTGCCAGATGTATGAACCACGCATCAAGGGTTCCAGAATTATTTCCGGTCTTGATATGGTTTCCAACATAATCTGACTCCAACTCCGTTACCTTGGTGTGTATTGAATCCTTATCGAAGTTGTACAGCTCTATATTTCTTGCAAGTATGGAGTCAAATGTATCTGTGTTTGAGTTGGCGCTTCCTTGGAGTGCGGTATTGCCGCCTGCGATAGCTCTCAATTCGGCAAATCTCATCGCTGATGAGTCATACAGGGAGCAACCGATATCCTTGGCATCCGAATATCCGGAATAAGACTGCCACTGATATCGATTATCCCACCCTTCAGTACCATGGTCCCACAATGGTATCAAGTTGTATTTCGCATGGTTATGAGGGTCTATGAATCCGGGATATATTGTCCCGCTAGTGGGGATGGAAGTTACTCCCTCTGCTGCATCGGGAGCCGGCGATGATGCATCCCAGACCGCTGCTATCATCCCGTCAGTGACAAGTATTCGGCCTTGGTCGATAACAGAATTCTCAGCCTCCATGGTGACTATCCTGCCTTCCAGTATGTACGAACCACTGTGGACATCGTCTCTTACTCCATAGCAAGATCCCTGTAGGTGATTGGTTCCAATCCAAGGTTCGTCATTTGGTCCGCCTGGGGTTGGGCCCGAACTTATTTGAGACCAAATGCCATTAGAATCTAGACCAAAGGAAATACCGTATGACGAGTTTCCGATAGCATAAGGGGATCCCTCCCACGTCTGAGGGCCATAATACCCCATACTGTCTACGACTGTCTTTGAGCTATCTGAAAGCGTGACTGAGTCGCCTTCAAAGAAATCTAATTCGATCCTGGTTAGTGCCCGGAAAAAAGAGACGTATGCGCCTGGCTCGATTACCGTGCCGAAACCGATAGAGCATGCTGGAGAGCCTTCGCCGGCAGTGTCATCGAGCCACCAACCTCCGACATCAATTGGTTCGTTTCCAGGGTTATGCAGCTCTATAAATTGATTTGAGTATCTCCCAATCTCCCCATCCCCATTCCAATCGATGCCATCATAATCAGCGCTGTTAGGCGATACGTAGACCTCGGTGATGATTATTCTTGGGTCGTTATCCTGTGCGACTACTGGAGTCGTTAGTTGGAGAAGAAGTAGGGCCATGGTGAATGCGGCTGCTCGGTTCACATTCGCTAGGCGATGAGGCGGGATATCAAATCATCTTACGATTGATAACATCCTGAAAGCTACGTAGTAGCAAAATTTCCATTAGTGTCGGGTTACGGGTCGAAGATAATGAGAGAATGGACGACAGCCCTGCTCTTGTCTGCAATGGTACTTTCGGGCTGTATCGGCGAGGATTCTAGAGAGTCAGAGGATATTGCAATGTGGGACGAGGGCCTTACTCAACTCTCACTTGAGGGGCTGGATGATATTCGTAACTTTTCAGTCGCATATGCTTTCGATAATGACTCCATAGGCGAGTCGCACTGGGCAGTATTTGGAAATGAAGAGGGAGGGAACTGCTGCGAGCATTATCTTGCAATGACCAAGGAAGGTTGGATATTGAATTTCGGCGGGGAGTACCCTACCTGGTCAGAAGATAGAGGGAGGACATGGCAGGAATATGTTCCTTCAGTGTTCTCTCAAATTGGGTGTCTAGAGCCTAAACCGACAGTTCCTGGTCAAGAAGGGCTTGGAGAAGGCAGCATAGTGCAGGCCACCAATGGCGATCTGATTGCCATGGGGTGGTTCCCCTATCCCTCGACATCGGGTGCTGATCAGTTCTATGCGTTCTTCTACGATGCAGATGATGAAGAGTGGAGTTGGTGTTTCAATAGGACCCCAGAACCATTCTATGACAGATCTTGGCAAGTAGAAGTGATTGGACCGATCAGTGGCGGGTTATATGGGAATGGGCCCTATGCTAGCTTGGTAATCTCAAACTTCTGGCATCAGGTACAGAATGTTGGCGGGCAGATCTCCACGGACGGGCTGAACTACGACTACTTCGGATTCCCAGATAGAGATTCAGACCTTCCTGAAATAGAAGTCGATCTAATGCCTGGGTCTCTTGGAGACGAGTGGGACTACACCAAACCTCACAAAGAAATGCGTGCATTCCCAGTCCCTTCAGGGGGCCTGTACTTCCCGGATTATTTTATTGATGGAGACGATGCCTATCTGGATACTTCTCTGAATTGGTGGACAGGGGTAACGATGAATGGATCATCTCTTCCGTCCCAATATTGCTCATTTGATTCCAGTGGAATCCTTCATTGTGTTCGGGCAGATGGCATAATCCTCACACATATGATATCTTCAGACGGCGGAGAAATGTGGGATAATCAGACATACGATCTTTCAGGGGTTGCGTCAGAATTGGAGGAATGGGAGTTTCATTCCAATGGTTTTCACGATTTATTTGTTCTTAATGTGAGGTATCAATCGTCTAGTGGGCCGGATATCGATGTATCATGGCATGTTCGAGACTATTCTGAATCACTCGAACCGGACCTTAGAACGAATATTGGCCTTGGTGATTTAGACTCAACAAGCGGGGCGGGCAATGACATAAGATTTGACTTCGCCTCAATTGGAATTCTCCCGGACGGCGGTGCCGTGATCGCATATCATGATTCGAGTGATCCGGACCCTCTTTTCGGAGTTGAAACATTACTGCCCCTAGAATATGGATTCCTGCAGGGATGAAAAAATACAGGCTGGTCTTGGATGTTGGAAATCATCATTATAGCAGCAGGTGCTTTCATAGCGGCGGCTCTAACCGTTCCTGCTGGTTTTGGGCTATCTACGATGCTAACTCCATTCGTGTTGGCATTCATGCCGCCTCATGAAGCAATAGCCATCGTAGCAGTGGTACACGGCGCACACAATGCTGCAAAATGCTGGAGCATGTGGGAATGGATAGATTTCTCAGCGTTCAAGCACTACGGTGTTTGGCTGGTATTGGGAGCCATGGCCGGTGCAGGATTGCAGAATCAAGTTTCACAGGATCCTTTGCTGGTCGTCGTAGGGGCATTTCTGGTGATTCTGCCTCTACTCACGCTCTCAGAGAGATGGACGGGTTACAGAATACCGGAGGCGAATGATAGGGTGGGAGGCTTTGGTTCCGGATTCATGGGTGGCCTATCAGGCCACCAAGGTGCACTCCGTGCGATGTTCCTGACTCGTCGTTTGCCAGATAAGATGGCATATGCAGCAACTGCAAGTATCCTTGCACTTTGCGTAGATCTTTCGAGGATACCCGTTTATCTGGTATTTCGTAGCGAGGATTTGGTGGCTCATGCGCAAATATGCTCAATCCTGGTAATATCGGCGATATTTGGTGCGCGAGTAGGGAAAAAATGGCTCGATTCTCTAAAATCGAACTTAATTCATGTGGGTGTGATGGCAGGTATAATGGCTAGTGGATTTTACTACATTTACGAAGGACTGGCGTGACTCTTGACTCACTGTGATGAGCAGTCATGCATTTTTTTCCTACTCCCATACTAAATAGGATAGGGTTTCGGGCGAGACAGAGGAATATCTTGGTTCGATTTTCAGATTTAGGGATCGAACCTGGTTTGGTCGTTGCTCTTGAGAAGGAGGGTTTTACAGAGCCTTTCGAGGTACAATGCGAAGCAATACCTGATGCAATGCTAGGGAGAGATATCTGTTGCAGGGCCCCTACGGGCTCCGGGAAAACTCTTGCATTTGGATTGCCGATGATATCTAGAACCGCCAAGGCAGAGTCAAAGAGGCCCACATCACTTATTCTAACACCTACGAGGGAGCTTGCAGAGCAGATTCGTAACGTTCTCCACCCGCTTGCCCGTTCAGCAGGCCTGGACATACTATCCGTATATGGGGGGACTCCATATCGTGGGCAATTGAGGAAATTGGATAGGGGCGTAGAGATATTGGTGGCCTGCCCGGGCAGATTGATTGACCTCCTCGACAGGGGTGCTTTGCGTCTTGATGATGTCGGAATTGTAGTTCTTGATGAAGCAGATAGAATGGCAGATATGGGTTTCATGGAGCCTGTATGCTCCATACTTGACGAGTGTAGCCCGAATCGACAGACAATTCTCTTCAGTGCAACATTAGACGATGATGTGGAAGAGATAGTAGATTCGTACCAGTATGATCCCGCTATAATCGGTATCGGGCCTGAAGAAGTCAGCATGGATAGTATGCAGCATATATTCTGGAAAGTTGAATCTAGAGGTAAAGCGGATCTATCGGCATATATTACCGAGAAATGCGGCAGGAGCATCATATTCTGTAAAACTAGAGCAGGCGTTAACAGACTCGGCAAGCAGATGGATGATTTGGGCTCATCGAATACCACTCTTCATGGCGGGATGAACCAAAACCAGAGAGATCGGTCAATGAGAAAGTTCAGCACGGGTCGTGCACGAGTTCTCATAGCAACCGATGTGGCCTCCAGAGGTATTGATGTAGATGATGTAGGGTGCGTTATTCACTACGACCCCCCTGAAAATGGAAAGGCGTACAAGCATCGAAGTGGGAGGACCGCTCGTGCGGGGTCTACTGGGACAGTAGTCTCTCTCGTACAAAGATCTCAGAACAGACAGTATCGAAGGATACAGAGTCAGGTGGGCATAAAGTGTGAAATTACAAATCCAGAACCTGAAATCTTGGATGAGAGAGAGTTTGTCCTAGTTCCTCCGGAGAAATCAGAGGGAAAGCGAGAACGTCCCTCCCGCAACAATAAGAGGGCAAGGAGATCTCGGAAAAGCAATCGCCATAGGGACTCGAATAAGAACGGGGGCAAACGTAACAACAGACGTCGAAGGGGGAATAAGGGTCGTTCAAGGAGGAGAAAGAAGGCCGATTCTAGGGATTGAAGGTTTATGTTCAACCGGCCTGATTCTGTCTTCCTTCTATAGCTATGAGGAGAATTGCAGCGGCTGCGGCTATTCTCGGGTCTACACCTGATGATTTGACGCCGCTGACCAACAATTTATGGACAAATGGATTCATCTTCTGCGTGTATTTTACCGTGCCTCTGGCCCCATTTACCCTCAAGTGAAATTGTTGGGGGAATAGTATGTGAAGGTACGGAATGAAGCGGCGGATAAGAGCCAGTCCTCCGCTTTCTTCACCTAGTGACCCAACCACATTTTCTTTCTGGTCCGTGAGCACCCATGAGTCTCTAATGATGGACTTCATTCCCTTTCGCCTAAGTGTTCCTAGGGATTCGCCAGTCTGTCCGTCAACGATGCTGAAGCCGCCTGTGAAATCTAGGATGGCCTTCTGCTTGATTATCAAAAGCTCCGTAGACTTAGATTCATCCGAATATACTCTGATATCCTCTTTTAATTTCAATGCGGCCATCTTTGAATATCCGATCATGCTCCGCATGGATTCATCGGAGTAGATATGAAACTCCTCTCCAAGGATTTTCATCACCTTCTGTCGGACCATGTATGTATCCAACTCAAACAAATGCTCCATGACGCTCCCTCTGACTCATTAGTCATAAGTGAATTCAAATGATGCATCTAAAATATGCAAATTTGAGAGTTTCAAACACGGGTATTCTTCGCTACAAAGTTGGATATAGATTATATTCCGAACCAATTGCGGCCGGATTCATGACGAATTGGATTAAAGTCACAACTGAGGGCGGAATAACACGAATAAGAATGGATGCCATATGCGCCTATCAGGCAAGCGACGATGGCGAGAAACTACTAATCTACACCAAGGACAACTCTCTCTTCGAGATAACGGACGAGATAATGTCGGTAATCGACATCCTTGACTCTAAATACAATCCTGAATGATTGGTTAAGGTTTGGTGCCAATCAAAACTAGTGTGCCATTCCAGTCTTCTCTAGGTCCTGCGAAGAAGCTCTCGATATTTTGGAAACCTGCCATCTTGAGACCCTCTTCCCATGCTTCTGTCGAGAGGGTTGTCATATGCACGCCAAGGGATTCGGACCAATCAAGGCTGGACTCATTTTCCAGATAGTGGTCCACTCCTACGGCAATGGATCCTCCGGGCGATACCCATTTCTTGTGTAGTGTCTTGAAAAACGATATAGGATCTTCCAGATAGTATAGGAATTCCATACTCAGGACCAGGTCTACTGGACTATTTGGAGACCATTCTGGAAGCATGCCACATGCATATTCTCCTTCCGAGTCTATCGAACGAGCCTTGCTTATCATCCTCTCAGAACCATCTACACCTGAGGCGGATATGCAGCTTGGCATGCTCTTTAGCCTGCGAACAGCCCATCCGTTGCCGCATCCTACGTCTATAGCAGTGAATTCAGATGGGAGTCGTCTCTTGACTGCGGAAATAATTTGATTGACGCTGGAAGAATGGCCTTTCTCCATTCCCTCGTCGCGATCGAGTTTCGCCCACTCACTGAATAAATCCACGGCGGATGTGTCGGACATATCGATGGGGCCATGAATCAGTATATGATGGGTTACCAATGAAGTCTGTATATGATATAGTGAGGATTGTGTGTGTTGGTCAAGGAGATGTTGTTTGAATGGCTCGTGCGATGGGCATTATGGCCTCATTATACGAATATGCGATCTTTGCACTAGTCATATCACTCATTTTACTGAATGAAATGTCGGGAGGGAGCTCCTTAGTTTCAGTATACATTGGGATTTCTTTCTTGATTTTCTGGTTTGTTCT
>DAVB01000011.1 GCA_002505455.1 Euryarchaeota archaeon UBA52
CAAGGACAGGGCCAGGGCCAAGGACAGGGCCAGGGCCAGCAGGGTCAGAACGGCCAAGGATCCCAGAGCGGCCAAGATGGGCAGCAGGGCAACAACGGCCAAGATGGCTCCCAATCCAACCAACAGGATAACGGCCAAGGCCAGCAGCAAAATGGTGGTCAGCAAGGCGGCCAGCAGGGCGACCAGGAGAGCCAGGACCAGAACGGAAACAATCAGAACGGGCAGAACCAGCAGCAGCAGGGCGGCACACAATCAGAGCAAGGCCAGCAGGGCACGCAGTCTGATCAGCAACAAGGCCAGCAGCTCGACAACCAGGATAACAATGGTGAGAATGACAACGACGGCGACGGCATCCCCGATGACGTGGACACAGACGATGATAACGACTGTATCCCTGATGCTATAGACACAGATGGTCAGGACCACGACAACGACGGCATCCCAGATGCAGACGACGACGATGACGACGGCGACGGACTCGATGATCGAATCGAGGTTCAGGATGGCAACCCATTGACTGACATCTATGACCACGACAACGACGGTATCTACGATTGTGTCGACATCGATATCGACAACGACGGTCTGATGAATTATGCCGACGATATGCCCAGAGACCACGACAACGATGGAATCGACGACGCTCTTGATGACGACGATGACAACGATGGCATACTCGATGTCGATGAGCAGGGCGGCGAGTGGAGCTTCTACAGGTACGACCACGACAACGACGGATATTCCGATCTCATCGATACCGACGATGACAACGATGGACTATCCGATTGGTTCGAGATGTACGATGGCAACGACCTAACCGGCCAGTTCGACCACGACAACGACGGAATCGACGATCATCTAGATGACGATGATGACGGCGATGGGATTCTCGACGAACTAGAGAATGACACCGACGTCGTGTGATCAGGATACAACAAAACGCTCTTCGCGGGGCCCTTTCAAAGGCCCCGCGAAGAAGCCTATCCCTACGTCATGAGATGCTGATGGTTAGAGGAAGCCCATCGTGTCAATCAGATGATTGACGGCTCTCGAAATCGTACTGATAGCGATACGAAGATAATAAGCAAAAATGAGGCCAATAATGGATAGCTGCTCTTAATCTCAGATACAGCAATGCCGATACAGAACGAAACCAGGCACACCCCCATTAGACCCAGCAAGAATAGAGGGGCAAGCCTAGGTCGAGGATCTATGAATTCGTAGACATAGTATCCTCTTCCCCAGATTGCCCAAAACTCGGCGAAGATAAGATATACAGCTCCGACTATCAGACTCAAACTAATCATTGTCCATGGAACGACCATACCGCCGAGTAGGAGGTCAATTGCCAGCAGTACGAGAGCCAAGTTGTGCATCACGTGTTCGTGCGGCTTGAACATATGTTCCAGATTCTCACCGTTCTGAATCATGGATGGGATTATGATATGACGAACAATAAGCGCAGTCATTGCGGCAGAACCGAATCCAGCAGCAAATAGGGATACGCCACTCTTTACCAACCATCCAGGGACTTCAGTATCCGTTGCAACTGCGATAGATATCAGCCCATTAGAAAGCATCGATGATCCAAATAAGATCAACGTCCATGAGCTGAAAGTTCCCAACTTTTCAAGACCCCTTGAAGGATGCTCTCGCACCTCTAGGCTTTCCCTGAAAAGAACCACCATGATTCCAGGAGCTGGATTCAAGACCATCCAGAACAATACTGTATGAATGGCCAGATAGGCACACGAAAGACGAAAGATGACTCTCAACCAAGTGTCAAAATTCCCATTCCCATGAAGACTTTCTATATCCATTGATCCATTTTTATCATAATTTAAGATGTAAAATATGACTGAGATAATTAGCACCGTCAAGATAAGTATACGAGATATCCAACTGTTGTCATGTCCCTCTAAACTCACCTTTCTGATCATGGTAAACACTCAGAAGTCGAAAAGAGTAGGCTTACTAGAAGATCGCAGTCGATTCGCAGAAGAGAGCCTCTCTATTGCCTTCAGGATTCGCTTCTCACCAAAACCAAGTTCATCTCTAAGCATCCTCACAATACCCTCTTCGTGACCTGCGGAGTATGCTGGGAGATCTTGTTCCACAGTTGGATGATTGTGGAAAAGGTTGCGAATCTCTCCGATATTTTCGGGAACTTCCACTCCCCGATGCCCAGCTACTTCTTCTAGAGTTCCGAATTTCCGAATCAGTTTGACACCCGTTTTCGGACCCACTCCTTTGAAACCCGGATGGAAATCAGTTCCAATCATTATACCAAGATCGACAAATTGATCTCTTGAGATTTCAAGATTGAGCAGTGTCTCCTCAAGCTCTATGCGTTCTGCTGTCAGAACTCTTCCAAATCTCTTCGTCCCATGCGCGGTCAGATTTCTGATCATTACCGGCGCTCCGTAGAGAAGAGTGTCCCAATCCTGACTCGCAACGGCTGAAACCCCTCCACGTTTACAAATCATCGCTGCAGCTCCTTCAGCTTCCATAGGCGCGTCAATCCACACGATACCCATCAAGTCAAACAGACGTTTTGTATCTTGAACCATGGAAGGAGTATACTCTGCAATCTGCGGCCCCAACTTCTTTGCAGAGTCCAGGTCATCTGCTTCAATAGCTGCCTCCCAGCGACGTCGAGCTTCCTGCTTCCTGCTTCTACGTTCATCAAGCGTATCACGTTTCAAATCAGGTGCCTTGCCATCGAAGACAAAAACAGGATCTATCCCATGTGCTACAAGCGACGAGGCCCTATCGAGAAAACCATACAGATGCGCAGTCACACGACCTTCATGAGAAAGAGGTCTCCCATCTGGACCGGTAAGGCTGGTTATGAATTGATACGCATTTAGGAAAACATCCACCGCAACTCGCTGCCCCCTCAACTCTGAAAGATCTATGGAATGCGGCGATACCAGGTCTCTGAGGTTGCATCCCATGGTTACGACCATCCACCGCGAGTCGATTTAGGGCTTTAGGGTTGAAGGACTGTTCCACTAGCGCACACCATGGTCAGGATGATAGTCGGGTCCGGATGGCATCCACGGCTATTCAGAGAAGAGGTACTCAGAATATACGACTCCGATCAGGCAATACATCCTAGGATTGTAATTGTGGATCAAAAAGAAAATCCCGATCTCACATGCTCCCATTCCAGCATGATTCTCGACAACGCCATCATCCTCCCAATGAGGGTTGAGGGGATATCGGAATCAATACGGCAATGGCTATCTGAGTACCCGATAAATGACACATTTGCCGTCAGAACCACCATTCTTGGCGATGGCGTTCCGGGACTCAAGAGGAGGAACATCGAAGGCACCATCGGCAAAGAAATCACCGATACGGGAGCCATCGTCGATCTTAACGATCCTGAGATCACGGTACGCATCATCCTTGCAGGTGCAGCAGACCAACCCCAACATCCCGATTCACTGATCTCAGAGCCTGTTGCAGTGATTGGTATTGAAAATACGGTCAACCATCCCTTCTTAAACCAGCCAATGACCTCTATGCCTTTCTTCAAACCTGTAACCCTAGACCCACGTCTTGCAAGCCTCCTCATCTCTCTGGCTTACTCAAAAGGCGAACCGCCTTCCGTAGTAATTGATCCATTTAGTGGAACTGGTTGCATTCCCATCCAGGCACACTATCGTGGAATACCCGTTTTAGCTAGTGATTTAGATCCAGAGATGATCAAGGGTTCTAAAGTGAATTTTGAGCATGTATTTGGCCCGACACCGCCTGGATCAGCCTTCCACCAATCTGATGTCAGCAAGATGGTTGATTTGTGGGGTGTTAGAGAAAATGCAGCCTTCATCTTCGATCCTCCTTATGCCAGGAATTCTAGATCCTCCTCAGATGCATTCGAGGTATTCATGTCAGCATGTTACACTGCTTCAAAGATAGACCCAGAAGGACACATAGTAACGATATTGCCCACTTCCTCGGAATATCGCGTCGACAATCTCGAAATACCCGACACTGAAGAGGTCATGGGGAAAAAATGGAGTGATTTGATACATGGGATGGAGCAAATTGGCTGGCAAATCGAATTGGCAATCATGACCAGGGTCCACAAGAGCCTGTCTAGAATAATAGTCAGAGCAGTGGGGTGTGGAGCCCAAAAATAGAGATTCAATCAAAGAGGCCGAGAAAAAGCCACCCATGCTCAAGGATGATGACAAGATAAGCCTTCAACGACTCGTCTACCTGTTACCATCCACCCGTCGCATTGAAGACGGGGGGACTGTCGTCAATGGGTGGGCGATTGGTGTAGTCTGGATATCATCTGGCGCTTCGGACGCTAGGACACGGGTTCGAATCCTGTATCGCCCACCATTAATCGGCTATACCCCTCAATTGAACGGCATTTAGGAGCCTTGAAGAAAGACGCCCTTGACCAATGAGCATGCGCTGGGTTTCATTACTGCTGGTTGCATTGATGCTCGGAACATCAATTTCCTCCACAGTTACTGCCGACCCAACGACTTCCGACTACTCGAAAATGACGTCAGAACTTATTCATGAGCTTTCCAATCCAGATAGAATAGAGGCAATAATTCAATTTGACCAGGATGCTGAAGGCGATCTCTGGAGAGCCATCGAATCAACCGGCGCAGAAGTCATTGGTGAAATGGAGATTCTGGATGGCGGCTTGATATCTGCAACCCCCGAATCTATCGCCGAAATATCCAGATTCAGCTTCGTGAGACACATGGAAGCAAACCTCCTCATTGAGCATTTTTTCCTGCCTGGTGATCAGAATGATGTCGAGTCAATGATGCACGAGACTGTCAATGTGGTGAATGCCAGCCTCGCTTGGCACAGGGTGATTATCGGGACCGATGGGATTGTCAAGACTGAATCAGACTTGTCATTTACCGAATATGATGGCGAAGGAGCAACAGCAGTAGACTTGGACACGGGGATAGACGGAGAGCATCCAGACTTCGACTGCGGCGAACCATGGTCTGGAGAGAAATTGATCTGGTCGGCAAAATGGACCGGCGTGGCATGGGTTGATGCCCCCAATTGTAATTCTGATACTTCATCAGGCCACGGAACACACGTAGGCGGAACGATTGCAGGAAACGGAGACGCTTCTGCAGGAAGGCGACTGGGCACTGCTAAGGGAGCAACAATAGTTGCGCTTGGCACAGGCGATGGAGCCTCAATCTTCGCAGCGGTGGAGGGGTTGGAATGGACCTACCAACACAGTAGGCCAGGATTGAATGAATACAATATACGCGTTGTGTCTAATTCATGGGGTACCAATGGAGATTACAATCCTAGCAATGCAGTCACACTGCTCACCGACATGCTCACTTATGATAACGGGGTTGCAGTGATTTTTGCTGCTTCAAACTCGGGCGGTAACGGTGAAGAATCGGAAGATGATCTTAGGACAAATGTATATGCAAATACCCCAAGCGCGATTTCAATCGCTGCCCTGACTCACGACGGATCTGCAATAACCTCATTTTCAAGTCGCGGTTGGACAACACAGCAGCACACATGGCCAGACTTGGGGGCTCCAGGTCGAGACATTTGGGCTACATCTCCAAGAGCCACTGCTATCGATGCCTCTACAACCGCGCAGGGAGACATGTATTACATGTCGATCTCAGGGACAAGTATGGCGACACCCCACATTGGGGGTATAGCCACACTGTTACTTGCAGCAGCACCGTCGTTGGGGGCTGCCGATTATCAGATCGAAGATCATGATGAAGGAGAAAGCCTCTACTTCAATGGTACAGCGAAGGGCATTCAGTTCGAGAATTGGAGAGAAAGAAATGAGTCTAGGGTACATGAGGTCGAACTTATCCTCGAGTTGACATCTAACTACGATTTACTTCGAAACTCGTGTGAAGAAGGAAATGACGACGATGCATGCAACAACATCCCGGAGGATTGCTACGTCTCTGAGAACACCGGAAGATGTCATGATTGGAGGGTGGGCCACGGGCTTGTGGATACGGATAAGGCGCTTGCACTTGCAAGGACGCTCCAGGTGATGAGGGACCCTGATGAGGATGGATTCGTCGATCATCCGAGTGCCACGGTATGGGATGCACTAGAGCACTATGAGGATGTAATGGACATCCGAAACATACCTCTGAAGACAGACCAGCTCAGACATGCTTGGAAGGGCGAGTGGAGCCACTTTAACAACGGACCAACCAGCACATTCGGCACATTCTCCACTGACGACCGACACTATGTGTGGGTTCCAAATGGAACTTTTGAGATGCAGATATCATTCAGCTCCTTGGGTTGGGACACGAATACGGCACAGGCAGCACAGATCAGGCCTAACGTGGATCTCGGCTCAGATGGAAACGACGATGCACAGGGCCAAGGAACAGCAGTCGGAGATACCATCTACATACAACTCGACGTCGATCCCGAACATTGGGGCAAATGGACTGAGTTCGACGTCACCGGGACTGCAGTGTCACTGCCACTCAATTCGATAATATCCGGTTCTGAATTCTTGGAACCTAGAGTCCCATACACGGTCGATGTGCTACTCACCATCGATGTGAGTTCTGAAGTGATCGTAGAAGTCCCCATAAGGACTGACGGCTATTCAGATCTCGACCCTGCCCAACCATCTGATTTGTACGACCCATCATCCGCATTTGATCTGATCATGCTCCGTCCTGTTTACGATGAGAGTGTCATACCCGCATTCGAGGAAGAGAGCACATTCCTTTCAAAGTCGGGAATATCTTTCCTATCCGTGGTGGCGCTATTTGCAGTTATTCTTTCGACGATTGCTGTTGGAATATTCTTGTGGGCACGCAGAGAAGAAGATGAGTTCGAAGCCGAAATTGTCAATGACGACGACTCCACACAGTCATGATGTCCCCGCCGCAGTCTTCTTCTGAAATCTGTTGCATGGCCGCTTCATGAAGGTCTAACTCTCCAAAAGCATCTGGGTTGCCGCTTGAGAGACTTATCTGACTACGAATTAGAACGGCGTCATCAACAACGCCCGCCTTCAAGAATTTCTTCCAAGTTAAGGGTCCGCCTTCGACGATCAATGATTGAATTCGAAGGTCACCTAGCAAATCAAGAATCTTCTCAATTTCGATTTCACGATCTTCCGAAGGCAATACATATCTTGTAACGTGTGGCATATCCTCGGACAATACGGGTTTTGAATGGATGAGTATGGTGGGCGCTAAACCGTCACAAAGCACCTTACTATTTTCTGGGATTCTCGCATCAGGATCTATGACGATTCTCGTTGGCTGAATTCTAGCATCAACCCCTCTCGCTGTCAATTCCGGATCATCTCGAACCACCGTCTCAACCCCGACTAGTATTGCCATGTGCTCAGACCTTACTTTGTGAGCCCAATTCAATGAAGAATCAGAAGTAAATCGCTCTGAAGGTGAAGAATCATCCACATCCACTCTGCCATCGGAGTCCACCGCTGCTTTCAGTAGAACAAGCGGCCTCCTTTCCACACACCAGTGCATGAAGGGACGCATCTGGAGGATGCAATCCTCTTCCATCAGTCCCGACTCAACGTCTATGCCCTGTTCCCTGAGGGCTTCCATCCCACCCCCCCTCACTGTTGGATTAGGATCTAGGGCCCCTATCACCACCTTCTTGACCCCGGCCCAAAGGAGTGCTTCAGTACAGGGCGGAGTCCTTCCGTGGTGGTTACAAGGCTCCAGCGTAACATATGCAGTACACCCGCTCGTTGAGATCCCCCTTTCTTCCGCATCGGCAATAGCAGCTTGCTCTGCATGAAGGCCACCAAGATGACCATGCCAACCCTCTGCTATGATTTCGCCATCCCTAACAAGGACGCATCCGACTAATGGGTTGGGGTGCACACTGCCCTTGCCACGATAAGCGATTTCTATCGCTCTCCGCATGTAATCAGCTGCATCCATGCCCTCTCGTCCCCATGTCTTCCACATCATCCCTCCCATCGTGCCTTTGAAGTCTTCATCCCTGTGTCGCCAATATGATGCGAGTCGCATGTATAGTGAATCCGAATGCCAGAGACGGTAAAGTGGGTAAGAATTTCCATAGGATCGAGAAAGCACTTGAGACATCGGGAATAGAGTACGACGCCCATATGACGGAAGGTACTGGCCATGCAATTGAGATCGCTAGCAGCCTGAGAGATAGCGACTATGATTTGGTGGTCGCTGTGGGTGGCGATGGTACTGTTCACGAGGTCGCAAACGGGATAAGAGACTCTTCAAAGCGTCTTGGGATTATCCCAATGGGCAATGGAGATGACTTCGCGAGAGCAATAGGGATTCCTCTGAACGATATTCAAGGAGCAATATCGATTCTCAAGGACGGGAATGACTACTCCGTAGGAGCGATTAGAGTTGAGGGCCTCAGGGCCCCGGAACACCCGGGGATAACCCCTCCACAGCATTATCCCGTCACCGGGAACCTTTCTCGTGAGGGGAATTTGGTTAGATGGGCATTCCTGGAATGCGACGGAGGAGTGACATCTTCCATCAATCGAATGAAAGACGAAGGTAAATTCTCATGGATAAGCGGTCAGAAGAAATACACCTTCCTTGCAATTAAAGCGATCCTCGCATGGAAGAGTCAGATGGCATGGATCAAAGTGGATGATAAACCAGGCTCTGAAGTAGATCTAACGGGTCTTTTCGCCATGATGCAAGCAGAGACGTTCGGGGGAGGATATAGAGTCGCTCCGGGAATGCACCCATTTGGCGATAGCGCATCAATCGTACTCGGTTTTGGACTTTCAAAAGGCCAAATGCTCAGAGTAATGGGGCCACTGGAGAAGGGTAAGCACGTTGGCAGATGGGGCAAGATTACCATGGAACCCTGTAAGAAATTCGAGATTAAGGCATTGGATTCGCAAGGGAAACCCACTGAAGAACATGGTCACAGCCCACCTCTGTACATCAGTTTAGATGGTGAGATATCCATGACCACGCCTGTAAAATTCGAGTTCCATCAAGATCAGTTACATGTCCGTGGCGGACCCCAGCCCCCGAATTATTAGTGGCGCAGACGGAGAGATTCGAACTCCCGAGTCCAAGGGACACCGGATTTCAAATCCGGCGCAATACCAGGCTATGCGACGTCTGCAGCGTACTGGCCAGTAGCAAGCCCCGAATGAACCTTGCAGGTGTCAGAGGCCCCATGCACCCGGCCTGCACCATGCAGGGAGCCCACTCGCAGCATCTGGGTGAGTGAGCCCGATGAACAAAATCATGATGATTATGAAAAATGCAGGGAACAATGCGGTCATAGTAAGAATTCCCGAGTCAGGATCACCGTAGAGGTGCATGAATATCCCCGCAATCATGAAGAATTTTGGAATAGCGATAATCGTCAAGATCCAAAGAGTGATTCCATTCTCAGTCATCCCAAGAGCTTCAGCAGTGGACTCGAGATTCGCACCCACGGCACCGACTTCTATCGCAGTCAAAAGCATAAGTCCATAGAAGTTCATCCAGTATGGGTCTCTTCCAAAAATTGTGTAATGTGCCAAGTTAATCGCCTCAATATAGGTAGAAGAAGGGGAACACCAGGACCCAGACCAGGTCCACGAAGTGCCAGTAGAGTCCGAAGTACTCGATAGATACGGCGTTTGAAGGAGTGTAACCCCCTCTCCAAGCCTTGAATGTCATGTATGTTAGGCCTATTATGCCGCCAGCCACGTGAGCCCCATGTGTGCCAGTGGTAACATAGAATGTTGATGCAGACACTCTGATATTAGCAGTCATGTGAGCTCCAGTAGCCTCATCGACGTAGCTGTGGTGTTGGTAGTGATCGTTCCCGATGGTATACCCTTCAGCAACTAGAGACTTGATGTCGTGTTCGTGTATGAATCCTAGATCCGGGATATAGAATCCAACGAACCATTCGACCATCTTCAAGGTCAAGAATAGTATTGCTAGCAGCCAAGTCGTCCCGAGGAAGATCGTGACCCTCTTCCTTCGTAGCTCTTCGTCGATATCCGTCTTCTTCGCGTAGCGAAGCGCTTGAACTATCGTGAATGATGAGATGATGAGTGCAAAGGTGTTGATCGCACCTGGCGCTAAATGCCACCAGCTCGATGCTATCAGGTGGCTAGCCGGCTCAAAGCAAGTAACTGGGACGGCTTCCTGCCACCCTGTGGGATTCGTCACGGGGTCAAAAAGACCGTCTGCGAAAACATCATCACATCTCCTGAGTCCTAGCCTGTATCTCATGTAGGTACTGAACAGTGATGTAAAGACCATCATCTCAGACATCAGGAATACGAACATTCCGACCTTCCGAATCTGTATATTTTGGAATGGCGCACCTGTGGCAAGAGGCTCGTAGGTCCCATCGAAAGAAAGATCCTGCCTCCACCAGATCAATAGACCCAATCCGGTTATGATTATGGCCACGAATAGCCAAAGAAGACCGTGGCCGGTATAGACGTGCTCTGACAACTCAAGGTCGTAATCGAACATTCCCGCGAGTACAAACAGAAAGAGACCTATTCCAATGCTCATTACTATTGGTGCATAGGAATTGTGTGGCGCTCCATGACTCCAATCATGAGGCCCAAGTGGACTTGGGTGGTGATCATGATCGCCGCTCAATGTACCACCTCCTCATTTCCATCATCGGGAACCATGAGACGATTGAACCACCTGGCGAATCGCCCGGGTTCGGAGGTAACATGTTCATTGGCATCACGAAGTTTTGGAAGATCGTACCACATACCTTCTTCATAACGACCAAATGAGGGGGTCGGTGGCGGCGAAGCAGTCATCCATTCGAATGACCATCCCCCCCATGGATCCGCGGGAGCCTTCGCACCTCGAAGATAGGAAATCACCATGTTGGCTACCATGATGAAATTAGAGAGGAAGAACAAGAATGCTGATACGGAAATGAACAGATTCCAATCCGCGGCTTCAGGAGGTAGATTGGCAAAGTCATCTGTGCTGATGAAGTACGTATGATGCCGTCGTGCCATGCCCCATACGCCAAGTCTGTGCATAGGCCAGAAGACTCCGTTGTATGAGATGAATGCAGTGAGGAAATGAAGCGTACCAAGGCGTTCGTCCATCATGCGGCCAGTCATTTTCGGATACCAGTAGTAAATCGCAGCGAAGAATCCGAACACAGTTCCCCCTACCAGTACGTAGTGGAAGTGGGCGACTACGAAGTAACTCTCGTGAAGGTGCGTGTCCATGGCTATCGATGGGAAGAACATCCCGGAAATCCCTCCTAGGGTGAATGTAACTAGGAATCCCAGTGCCCATAGCGTGTGCGTCCTGTAAACAAGTGATCCCCCGTGCATAGTTTTGAGCCAGTTGAAGATCTTGATCCCAGTGGGAACCGCTACTAGCATCGTAGTGACCATTGTGACGAATCGGAGGACTGGCGACATCCCCGATGTGAACATGTGGTGCCCATAGACAATGAATGCGACTACCCCTATTCCTGCCATAGCGAAGACCATCGACCTGTATCCAAATATAGACCTCCTTGAGGAGGTTGCCAGCACTTCTGAGATAACTCCGAAGGCTGGAACGATGACAACGTAAACTTCTGGATGGCCAAAGTACCAGAATAGATGACTCCATAGCAACGGATCGCCGCCAGCACCCACATCGTAGAATGCAGTACCAATTACACGGTCAAGATATACTTGGATGAGCCCAACGCCAAAGGCAGGTATGGAAAGGAAGAGCATGAGATTGGCCACCAATATAGACCAAGTGAATAGCGGCATTTGCATCCATCCCATACCTTCCGCACGCATCACAGCTATGGTGGTTAGGAAGTTGACTCCAGTCAATGTGGATGATGCTACGAGCATGATTTGGCCAGCAGCCCAGAAGGTGTTTCCATCGTGCCCATTTACCATATCTACGACATAAGGAGCATACCCAGTCCATCCTGTATCTGCCCCCTGTCCGGAGAACACCCCTGTGAAGATCAGCAGAGCACCAACAGGCTGCAACCAGAATGACATCGCATTCAATCTGGGCATTGCGAGATCCGGAGCACCTATCTGTAGCGGAACCATCCAGTTCGCAAACCCATTGATTAGTGGCATGGCTGCAAGGAAGATCATTGTAGTGCCGTGTAGAGTGAAGAATTGATTGTACTGGTCTTGAGTAAGGAAGTCGTTACCGGGAGTTGCCAGCTGCACCCTGATGAATAGGGCCATTATGCCACCAATGCCAAGGAAGAAGAGTCCCGCTAGGAAATACAAGGTACCGATCCTTTTGTGATCTGTAGTCGTCAGCCATTCCACTATCCAGGGTGAGAACGTCTCCCAACTGAAACCGTCTGGATCAGATCTGTAGAATCCATACAGAATTGTAACTGCGACAAGCGCCAAGGTAATCAGAATGAGCGTAGCCAAGACGACAAAAGGTTCCGGGGCATCCGGAATCACTTCACCTATGACGCCAAAAGAGGACTGCAAAGTATAATCTGCACGATTCCATTGGTCTATCTGGCCCGTCTGTACTCCATCTCCATTGACCGAGTTTACGTGGAGAATGAAATCAACATCTTTCCCACTCTCAGGAGCAGTCCAATCCAGCACCCAAGACGTGTAGTCATTACCCGCTTCGGTATGGGCGACCTCAGTCACAGATCCACCCCATAACTGAGTCAACCCATCAGTGGGCGTGAACACCCCATCCGATGCCCAGAGATTGAAACCTCCAAGATTCACATTACCTTCTTGAGCGGGCCCCCCGGTGAATGAGATGCTCAGAGAATACGTTTCAGAAGCATTGTATTGCTCCGGAAATCCCTGAATATCCGCCACAACGCTACTATCGGATAGTCCATTGTGACAGTTGCATCCTGCAGTTTGAATTGAGGAGCCTCCAATCCCCGTTGGAAGAGAGGATACAAGCGGCGCTAGCAGGAGTACACCAACAATCACCGTCAGGGCTGCAACCGCCCTGCCTGAATTACGAATCCCCATTTTTTACCAACTCACGCATTAACATTGATTTGTGCCAACATATAGGCATGATTATCGCCGCAATATTCCGTACAAAGTAACAAGAAATTCTCTACATCCTCGGCAGGTAGCCAGACAGTCATCAGACCTAATTCTCCTATCGAGCCAGATAGGGCATATTCGCCATTTTCTGTAAGGATCAGATTATCACTCAATCCATCACCATTTAGATCCATAGTACCTTGTGAATACAGCACGTCTTCTTTGACTCCCCATGAGACAAACCACGGTGCATGGGTAACATCCGCCGACCCCATCACTGCCAAGTAAACCTCGCCCTGTTTCAGAGTCAGACTTGCAGCGGGAGTACCCTCAACTACGGCTGTACCAACTTCGCAGAGATCCGGAACAGATACTTCTAGGCAATCGAAATTCCAGCCCCATTGGTAAGCCTCAATGTAGATTACGTGGTAGCATTCAGCAACATACCTGCCATCACTTTCGGACCAAGTCATGTTAGATAACTCTCCAGATGCGCACTCGTCGCCATATCCTCCATCTGCTTCTGCTGACGTCCAAACAGCATCAAGCGGACCCCATGAAATAATGGCTAGGTACACAATCAGCAAAAACGGCAACACCGTCCATGCGACTTCCAGAGTGAAGTTGTCATACTCCTTAGGGAATACTCCAACCTCGATGCCATCCTTATTTTCCCATTCTTCATCTTCATCACTTCTATACCAAAGTGAGTGATGGTAAAGCCAGATGAAGGTAAACCCGCCAACCAAGAATGACCAAATTATGTACTCATTCCACAAGTTATCGAATAGAGGGGTGACGTCTGCCATCTTATCCCCTATTGTAGGGAACAAACGCACCCTCATAAGGGTAAGGACAAATATCTCGTAAAATTGCCATAGTTTTCTTAATACCACATGCAGAGCAGTACATCATATGAATATAAATTAATGAGAATAAACAGTCATAACATATACGGGAGGCGCCTCGCTTGAAAATCAGAGATTTACCGAAGTCCCCTGTAGATGCCAGGCGTCTTCGCCAAGACAGATCTGAGCGATTTTCAAAGGTTGCACGAGTATTCGCCGAGTCCATTAAGAGGAATAATCCGTTGGATGTGGCAGGTTCTAACTGTCCGATTTTAGTCGAAGGTAAGAGGGACAGAGAAGCTTTGAGGAATATAGGATTCATGGGCACGATTGAACTGTTAAACCGTGGTTGGGATCAGTCCAAGCTCATTGCCTATTTGTACGACACATATGGCAGCAGGAATCCGATCGACGAAGGTCCATCCATAATCGTGTTAATGGACTGGGACCGGACAGGAGGGAGGTTACAGTCTATGATAAGAAAAAGACTCGAATCCTTAGATATGAAAATCGACGAATCATTGTGGTTTTCATTGATGCGTGCCATGAAGCCAGACGGCCGCACTGTAGAGGCTCTAAATGCTCATACAGATGTCTTGCTCCCACTTATTCAGGAACACATATGATTGCAATGCAATCCAAACTAAAAACTCAATTTTCTGGAATAGATGTTGGTCTTTCTTTTACTGTATTGAGAACGAAGTGAGTCACAGACCGAGTAATGCCGTCTAAAGAAAGGACCGTTTTCGACAAATCATCAAGATCCCCCCTATCAACTGCCCTAGCCACCACCATTGAATCAAAATCCCCAGTTACATCATACACTCCAAGAACACGATGATCTTCTGCAATGCGCCTCTGGAGTTCTAACAATCTCCCCTTTTCTATTCTGAGTCCGACGACAACAGTTAGCCCCCATCCTGCCTTTTCCGCGTTTAGACGAATTGTATAACCAGTCACGACTCCTGAACTTTCTAGACGCCGAAGTCGGTTACTTACTGTGCCCAAAGAAACGCCGATTTCCTCAGCGACAGATCTTAGCGACATGCGCGCATCCGACTCAAGACATTTGATGATCGCACGGTCAGTATCGTCTATACCCATGGAGAATGTAACCGGCGGGATATCATGAAAGTATTGCTTATGCTGCTCATATCCCTACAATCCTCGTAGCCCCACTCGGCAAGCCCCCTCATGTTTAGACATCATGGCCGTTATTTTGCCTCCTATCCAAACAGGCAGTGGTTCGGGATTCAACTCACTGGAAACCAGCCATCCACCTCTGATGTCTGTCTTATTCGAAGGCATACAATCTGTTTCAATCACCTCTCCAGCCAGTAATTTTTCGAACTCGACATCTCCAATCTTGACAATTCTTCTGCGAGCAATCTCCCTAGCCAAATGCGCCCCATCCTCGATAATTCTTGATGGCCTGCCAGATCGTATTTCTGAGATTTCACATCCCACATGCACTATGTTCAGAGGACGCCAGCGCCCCCCATCCACCATCGCCTTCCCTCCGGACACCGTCGTTCTCTCGTTCCAGATGTCAAGCATACGTTCTGTCCCGATAGCGATTCTTTTCCCACGCTTCCATAGCGGCTTATCGCAACTCCCAAACTCTTTTTCGAACGCAAGACGATCCTCCTTGCAAAGCGGCTGAGATGCCTGCACAGAATCTTCAGGCAACCTCACCTCAGAAATATCTTCCAAGACATCTCCGATCTGAACATGTTTTTTTTCAATTGTTGCAAGGAAGAAACCACCAGCATCCATCATGTGCCCTCTGACTCTAACGCATCTGCTCAATTTCTCGGATATTTCCTTCGTCGGAGGATGAGCCCAGGGATTCCCCTCAAGAGGCTGCATATCGTCATCAGTGGGTACCCACGATTGCAAACCTTCCTGGATACTCACCCCTTCCATCATTTCTGAACAATCCGTCAGCCTTACATCCCCTCGTCTTTGGAGAATCTGGGATATGACGGCCTCATTCTCTACAGGGTCAAGCGAACAAGTCGAATACACAACTCTACCCCCTGGCCTTAGGAGATCAACAGCTCTGTTCAGAAGTCCAACTTGCATTGAATGTAGCCCCAATCCGCCACTGGGCTTCCACTTACTCCAAACTTCTGGATTCTTCCTAGTCGTCCCGGATCCAGTACATGGAGCATCAACCAATATAGCATCATAACCGCTATTCCCGCTGAGAGAGGGAATGTGTCTCCCATCGTGGTTGGATACAATTGTCACTCTCGAACGATGACGTTGTATGTTGGCAACCAGGAGATTGCAACGTTTTCTTGATCGTTCATTTGCCACCAAGACTCCCATTCCATTCATGAATTCAGCTATTTGACTTGTTTTTGAGCCAGGACTGGCACACATGTCCAACACGGCCTCCCCGGCCTTCGGATTAAGAGCCATTACTGGAATCATAGATACCGCTTCTTGTCTGGTCAGACGCCCTGTCTCGTGCAACGAGATGAGCAACTTACGAATCTCACCTTCCGCACCCCCACGTTCAAACGGCATTACCCATGAAGATCCCGGCCCACGATACCATTCCATCGGTTCGGCACCTACAGATTGAAGCCAAACCTCAACAGCATTGCTATCATTTCTCAGAGGATTCACCCTAACGGTTTCAGGAAGCCTTTCGAAAGATCGTTCAAACCATGCTTCAGCATCAGGCATCCATGCGACCGTTCCACGCCTCAACAGGCTGTTGTCAGCTGAAATCCGCCAGTCAGAATCCGATTTCACCTGCAATCCCGCCCTTGTCATCTACTGTTTCACGTCTCCTAGAAGCGCCCCAGATACTTCTCTGAGTTTCTCAGGAGTAATTGGGAAAACTGTCTGAGGAGTCCCCGCCGCGCCCCAAATCAAGTCGTGTTGCATAAGGTCCTCGTCCATCAGTACTGTGACAGGGTGCATGTGCCCGAAAGGCGGGACCCCCCCTACGGAGTAACCGGTGCTTTCGAGAACGTATTCTGGGCTAGCCATGCCGGGCCTGAATCCGAGTATTCGCTTCAGCTTCCTCTTCCTTTCGACTCTGTTGGATCCGGATGTGATCACTATCACGGCCCCCTCCTCTCCGCTGAATACTACCGATTTGGCGATGTGCGCTACTTCGCATCCCAGTTGGTCTGCAGCGTCCTGCGAAGTTCGAGTCCCCTCCTCATACTTGCGCGGTTCTGGAGTGAAGCCTATTTCTTCGCATTGAGATAGCCAGAGATCGTGACCATCCATGCAATGCGCCGCGAGTATCTCGCCTTATGGGTTGGGGACCAAGCAATGGAGGGAGGATTGGTAAGCGACTGCAATTTCAAAGATCCTTCTAAATGCCACTCAAACATCCTTCTACTCGGAGAACGGTTAAGAGTATGAAAAGTGACTTCACTTTGCGGCCTCGGTCGCAGGATGGGATGCGTGCACACAAAGAGCGGGAGCAGGAGAATACTCAGGAAAGGCGGAAGGAGAGTCCGTACAACGCCCAGTAAGGGAAAAAAGAAACTCGAAGAACTCGTCCTGCGTACGAAAAAAGCGTCAGACGCGCTCATGGACTTACTTCCTGTAGAAGCGATCATAACAGTGACCGAACATGAATGGATTTGGCAGGTGGTAGACAGCTCGATGCTGACATCGCTATCCCATCGCGTAATCTTGGACAATCCGACCTTGGGAAGAAGAGAGCTAGTGATGACTAAAGGCATAGAAGCTGCAATGGGAGTCGCCCGTACGGTCACTGAGATAGAAGGCGGCTGCGTACTCATTGAGACGCTGGAACCTTAACCTCGAGTCTCTACTAGCATTCTGGGCTTCCTTCAAATACGCCACCACGGTCCGGCGAATATGGCGAAGAAAGACAAGAACAGTGGAATCCAGCAGGCTGCTGGATTAATTCGCTATTTCGACGAAGAGTCCGAAGATGCGATACAGATACCAAAAAGTGCGGTATATGGCGCCTGCATAGTCTTCTCGATAGTCATCTATCTTGCTCAACACGGCGTTATACAGTGGATATTCGGATGATCCAATCAATCGCCGGTTAGGTCAACCACCGGAACTTCCTCGGATTCAAGCAGAATGCCCCAACCACCATAATCGCTTTCTGAATCGAACCCCCTCTTCATTTTGAGACTTGTAAGCATTCTTGACATGGCACGTTCGAAGGCCTGACCATTACGATCTTCCAGCGCGAGCTTAGCAGTTTCAATATCTGATGAAGCAGATGCAGGCATCTCTTCTTTGTTGGTGACGTACAATCTTGTAATCTCGTCCAGCATATCACGCATCGACCTTTCAGCCCGCATCTCGCAATCTCGCCACATGTTGCCATGACTGTCTAGGTCAAAACCACTTTTTTTCTCAAAACGACTTCTCCAAAATGGCTCCCATGGGTTCCTCCCCAGGGACGCCATTGCGTCGAATACAATTCTGTCAATTGATGATCGCGATCCAGATATTGAAATTTCATTTAGAAAACACTTGGTGAAAAAGCCGAATCCCCAGTAAGGTTCTGATTTGATGGACATATCTACCCCAAACCCACTAGCTAAAATCTCCCAACGCTGCTCGTCGAATCTAGGCTCACTTAGAATTACAGGGGGATCTGATGGCCCTAATGCACGAATGAAAGATTGAGCGACGTCTCCGAGTATCAAGGAGCCTTTCTTCGATTTCCCTGCAACCATCCTCAAACAATTCTCTGAGTCAATTTCCATTCTGGGCATCGCCGACTCAACTTGAGCCCAAAGTCGAATCGATACAGACGCCCCGGCCTCCATGACGAGTCCACAAAGCATGACGGGTTGAGCCTTCGCATTAGGTGAAGGCTATCTGCCGCCAGTTATACGCCAAGTTCGTGCCTCGAAGGAAGTACGGGCGACTCACCAAGAAGGTCGACCATCCTCCAAAGGATAATTGCAGCCGCTGTAGGAGCGGGAAATACTGTCCGATAGAGGGTCACTCAGGACAAGAAGTAAGGCCTGACAGATCATGGCAGGGAGTCGATCAACTCAGAAAGAGAAAATCGAAGAAAAATCCCTCACGAAGATAATGGGTACGTACTATGCAGCGTCCCCTCGATATCTGGTTCAGGAGCGGGATCCCCCATAGGAGGCATAGGTCGCTGGGCTCTCCGATAGATCTCTCTCAAAGTTTGATCGCTTATCTCAAGATAAACTCTGGTAGTTGCAATACTGGCATGGCCTAGGAGCCTCTGAATTGTGACTAGGTCGGCCCCCCTCTCAAGAAGGCCAGAGGCAAATGTGTGGCGGAGAGTGTGAGGAGTCAATCGAGACTTAGGTATGGAAGACGCATTAGCCAATCTATCCATCAATTTCTGCACCCATCTCGGAGATATCCTGCTCCCCGTCTTCGATATGAAAAGAGGACGTCTCCCACTCTTCTCTTCCACGCCTCCCCTTAACTTGCGTTCAATTAGCCAAGACTCAATCTCGTTTGACGTCAAGGCAGTGAACAGGACGGTCCTATCTTTCTCCCCCTTGCCCCCAATAACTAGGGCTGAAAGATCGTCGAGATCGATATCTTCAACATCCATATTGCACGCTTCAGAAACCCTGAGTCCCGTTTCAAGCATCATTGTTGTCAGCGGTCTTGCTATGGGATCCTTGAATTCAGAAACAGCAGCTTTGAACCTCGATAATTCTCGTCTGGAGAGCGTCTTTGGAAGAGGTCTGCGCCTCGAAGGCCTCGATACCCATTCAGGCAACGAGTGGCCAATCCATCTGAGCAGATGAGTGCAGGCCGCGATTCTAGCATTGATGCTCGAAGGACTGAGACTATCTAATCCGGATATCCATGCATCTATCCGTCCGTCATCCGGATCAAGAAGAATGTGTGCCTGCTCTACATCAACATGAAGGAAACCGTTTTCCCCGTATTCTTCCCCTGGTAGAGTCGTACTCGCAATCCCCCTCGCCGCACGTTCGTAGGCCCTGATTGTGTGCCCACTCTTCCGCTCTGCTTTGAGCTGCGCTTTCCAGCAGTCAAACCAGGGCAAACCCCTCAGACGATGAAGCCGATTTGGAAGCAGCTTGCTTCCGCCGAGAAGAGTACGCTGCCTAGGCAATGCCAAGCCCTGTCCGGCATGTCTGTCCAACGTCTCGCCTCCTGTTACACCCGGGGGTGCGTGCATCCCTGTCCCTCACGGAACGACCTCCAGCCCCCCGATCACAACTTCAATACTTGCCCTGATTCACCCAGATGTAACCCAAATATGGGGCAACAAGCGTGTACGCCGAATCCTAATCAGATTCGGCAGCCCTTCCGAGATTTTTTGCATCTTTCTCGAGAGTATTGCGCATATCCTCAGCTGCCTCAGATGCCTCCCTTACCCTTGCGCGGAGACTAGACACGATCCTAGCAGCCACATTGACCCCCGTCGCTCGTTCAATACCCTCCAAGCCAGGACTCGAATTCGCCTCAAGAAGTAGGGGCCCCGAAGCCGATTCAAGCATATCCACGCCAGCTACATCTAAACCAAGCTCATCTGCAGCTTTTATAGCCACATTTGCTTGATCAGAAGTTAAGCTAACGGCCTCAACCGAGCCGCCTAGATGGAAATTAGATCTGAACTCCGAACCTCGTGCCTTCCTCACCATGCTCGCCACAACCCGTCCTCTGACCACTATCACTCGGACGTCTCTGCCGTGAGACTCTTCGACATACTCCTGAACCAACGGCCTCATGCCCCGTTCAAACATCTGGGAAAGCAAGGAGATAGCACGGGCCTCATCGTCTATGAGGAACACACTTGACCCCTGAGTCCCCTCACTTGCTTTGATTACCAGCGGATAACCGCCAATCGCCCTGAGTGCATACATGCAGTCATTCATCGAAGCCACTCTAATTGTCTTTGGAACAGGCAATCCGCATTCCGCCATTACTTGGGTGGCTGCAATTTTGTCCCTACTCAAAAGAATGGAATCTGCAGTGTTGTGAACAATCGAACCAAGGCGTTCGAATTGCCTAACTATGCTCGCCCCCGGACGAGTGATCGAGAAGCCAATCCTCGGGATTACCGCATCAGCCTCAACAGGCCAGCCCTTGTAGTAGATGCGTCCACCTTCGTCATCAACTGCAGTGGTGATGCTCATCGGATCTATAATCCTGGTACTGAATCCATATCTCTGCGACTCCTCCATCAGCCGGGTGGTTGAGTACAACCCCGGCCCTCTTGAGAGTATGATCAGCCGAGGGTCCATGTTCCCGCACTTGAACTCTCATACTTTGAGTCTGGCATATGCTGGAGCACCTGCATAAGTGATTCAATCACCTATCCAACACAGGGAGGTATTGAAAGCGGCTTCACCCCGCTTCACCTGCAAAGGGGGGCCGGCTAACGTGGATTCTGAAGATCTTGAGGGCATGAAGGTCTCCGAACTCAAGATATTGTGCAAGGAGAAGGGATTGCGAGTCACGGGCAACAAATCCGACCTAATCGAACGAATCCAACAGTCTAGTCCGAATCCTAAACGCGTGGCTAGGGATACGACTATGGATTCAGACATCGACAATGCCATCGACAGATTGCTTGATCGACATGATCGAAGAAAATCCAAGTCTGCCCCAAAGGATACAACCGAGACTCCTGAAACGTCCATAGTCGAAGCAGAGATAATTGAGGAAGAGGGGCCAGCACAAGAGCAATCAGCAAAGGAATTGATTCTCGTAGATGATGAACCTGAAATTGAACCCGATGAGGAAAAGCAAGAACATCCCGTGGAACGGCAAGATGGCAAGCCCCTGAAGGAAACCGAAAAGAAAACTAAAAACAAGACCGAGAAAGAAAGCATATCTCCAACACGGCAATTCAGAATCACACGGCTTCAGGTGGCCGCAGGATTCGCAGCCGCTCTGATTCTGAGTGCGACTCTCTGGGTATTCTTGCAACGAGACTCGTCTTTCACTGCACAGCAGGTCAGATATGGCGATTCGATCGAATTCTCAATTCAGCAATCTACGATTAACATAGAGGGCGATGACATGGTAGCCATTCTCAGAGACTCCATCTCTCCGAGCGCATTTGATCAGGTATGTTCTGAGATTGATGTCGATATCTCGGGAATTGGCTCTCTCTCTGTAGCAAGAGGCACCGATCTCGATACTGTATTTCCTAGCGATACAGAGCATAGAGGCGCATACAGCGTCTATGACGCATTCGGCAGGGTAAGTTTAGCAGCCAAGCAGTCACTGAACCATGAGTTGGATGTGGACCTGCAGGGGAAAACGTGGAGAGAAAACGGCATAGAGTGCAGTAATGCGGGTTGGTCTTACCCCGAGAACAAATTATCCATGACCACCGAATCATGGCGTCACATATCTGATAGATCCGTTATTAGGACAGAGACGGATTTAGAATTCACCGATTCAGATGGCGAATCGACATATGTCGAAGCGACGACTTTCGGTACTAGCATACTTCCGGGCCTGGGCGCCATCGCGCCATTGCTCTCAATACCTCTTCTTCCAATGGATCTGCAGGAGTTCTTCGGAGACACTGTGCTGGAGGAGGGCGCATCGTCTTCCGAGGACGAATCGTGGACATGGAATGTGAAAAAGGAACGAAACGACCCAATCCACGGATATGTGTATCCGATTTCCATCTCCAATGACGAGATAGAAGCCTGCTTCGGATACCTTAGAATGGATATCCTAGTAGATCCTGATATCCCTTGGCCAGTGCAGCAGACTGCGGACATACGATTGGACAAGTCATTAGCAACCTCTCAGTGTAGTGTGTTCGCCAGCGCGGTCAGCGATGCTGCACTTCCAGAGGGGAGATTGGACATGCGGATGGATATGACTGTCACATCATCATCTAAGGGCACGAATGAGATCGACTGGTATGATGAATACGATTCTGAGCCTTCACCGGGAGACGATCGGCCCACCAACGCAGGAAAGAAGGATTGGGCGTCGCATATGCCCGATGAATCTGATAGTAGAGCTAGCCTTGAACAGATCACGACTTGTCTGCGAGCCTCACATCCCCTTTCTGATGCGGCTAAGGCACTCGATGAGGGGGGATATGTTTGGGAGGCAACCTATTCCTTGAACGATGAAGACTGGAACCTCTCATGGGTAGACACCCAAGATAAATCCGGATGGATAATACTCGATTGGATACCTGATGACCAGTCATGCCCCATAGCGGATTCGGGAGACTGGGGCAATGACGACCCGGTCTCATGGGATAAATCCGCTATACCCTCGACCCTAACGTTGGACTACCTCGAGAATAGACTCCTCAATGAGAATCGTTACGCAGAAGTCAATGAAGTGATGATATTAGACTCGCAAGAAGAGCGGCAATATCTCGGATACAGGGCAGTGTCCGGTGAGATAGATGACATCTCGGACTTGCTATCATCCGAGCTCTCGACAGGAGTCGTCACCGTAGTACTTCACAGCGAATGGTCCAGTCCCGACCGTACAAGAGACTACACGTTTGACGTTGCGATGGATGCAACATCATCCAGGGTGATTGGCTGGATCCAAATTTCCACTTCCTCTGAGTGACGATTTTTCAAACTGGAACCCGGCAGACTCCGACTGAAACAGTCGGTATCTTGAACTGTCTCTGAGATTCCCTCGGACCGTGTATGAGGGAGACGCTCACAGTGCTAACGGGGACGCCGAAGACCCCCGCATCATTGACGTCGAGTTTGTTGAGCACGAGAGACAAGATACCACCGGGTCGAATGAGAAGCCCCCCAACTACAATCCCCTTGCACTTCCGAGGGGCGCTCCGTCGCAAAAAGGCCAGGCAAGAGTCGTTACAGTAACCAATCAAAAAGGCGGAGTAGGAAAGACCACTTCAGTCATCAACATCGCGGCGCAACTCGGATTGAGGGGCCATCGAGTGCTGGTCATCGATGCGGATGCGCAGGGCAATTGTGCAACCGGACTCGGAGTGGATAAGAGACTCGTTACGGCCACGACAAGAGATCTCATCTTGCAACCCGAGCGCGCAATAGAAGCGCGTCATCAAACAGCTGTTGATGGTGTCCATTTGATCGTCGGAGATAGATCTCTGGTTAGTCTAGATCAAGAACTACTTCGTCAGTTAGGACGCGAGAGAAGGCTCTCAGATGCAATTACTCCATTATCCCCTCATTATGACCTGATCATAATTGACACGCCACCCTCGCTCGGTATCGTAACGGTGAATGCCTTGGTTGCAAGTCACGGGCTGATCGTCCCAGTGCAGACTGAGTATTTTGCATTGGAAGGACTAGCTATGTTGGCGGGAACCGTGAGGGAAGTGAGGAACCTCTTCACAGCATCTTTGGGCGTGGATGGAATATTGCTAACCATGCACAATGAAAGAACACTCCTGAACGTGCAGGTTGCGAATGAACTCCGAGACACATACGGACCGCTTATCGTAGAGCCCGCAGTACGAAGGAACATACGGCTAGCCGAGGCACCAGCACATGGAGTCCCTATTCACCTGCATGATCCATCGAGCCATGGTGGTAGCGACTATCTTTCAGTCACACTAGAACTTGAAAGAAGGTGGGGGCTAGCTCCTAGATGAATGACCACGACTCGCCAAGAACAGCTGTTGCTTGGATGCTATTTGCCAGCTTTTCATTCGGATCGATGAATGCTCTGGTAAAATGGACCTCTGCCGAAGTAGATGTCTGGACGACTGTTTTCGTCCGCTCTTTCGTCATCGCATTAGCGATTTACATCATCGCCAGAGTAGGAAAGGTGGACCTCGTAGTGCACGATCGGAAAAATATGGCTTTCAGGTGCCTAACTGGATTGGCTGCAATGATCCTCTATTTCTCAGCATTGGGGTTGATCCCTATTGGACAGGCAGTAACCCTGCAATACACAAATCCCCTCTTCGTAGCACTCCTCTCAGGATTCTTTCTTTCAGAGAGGGTCCACCCACAAGTATGGGCCCTTGCCATGACATCTTTTCTAGGCATCATACTGATCGTATCGCCTGATCTGAGAACGATAGAGAAAGATGCATTACTCGCTCTCGGCTCAGGATTTTTTGCCGGAGTCGCATATCTCTACGTGAGAAGGCTAAGAGCGACTGAGGAAGCACTCAGCATCGTCTTCTGGTTCGCTGCATTCTCAGTAGTAGCAACTGCACTTCCTGCCATCCCCAGCCTCGCTTCAATCAGCTCAGACCCGATTCTGATAATAGCACTAGTTGGCATAGGAGTGGGGGCTGGAGCAGGGCAAGTAGGGCTCACCTACGCATTTCACAGAGCAAATGCAGCATGGGTGAGCGCCTTCTCCTATCTTACGGTAATCGTCGCCACAGCCTATGGGTATCTGCTATTCGATGAGATTCTAGATAAAAGAGACATAATTGGAGGCATGATGATCATCTGCTCCGGGATCATCCTCTCATTATCCCGAGCAGGTTCAACCGAGGATGAGGTCGGACAAGAATAATCCATTACTCGATGAAATATGATATGTCTGCGAGCTCCTTTCGAGAAATTTCAGGGATCTTAGCATCGTCTGCTGGATATCCCACTGGCATAACGAGCATCGCATGTTCGTGATCCGGTCTGTTCAGTATGTCTCTCAGGAATCCCATGGGGGATGGTGTGTGGGTCAGCGTTGTTAGGCCCATATTGTGCACTGCTGCAATGAACAGGCCAGCAGCGATTCCACAGGATTCTTGAGAGTAGTACGTCGGCCCCATTTCTCCATTCGGCCTGATTCTTTTGCTCTGTCTGAACAGTACGATGACCCACGGCGCATCCGTCAAGTGAGCTTTGATGTGATCAGTTCCAAGTGGTCTGAGGACCTCAGACCAGGCCTCTGGTACCCGGTTCTCGTAGAACTGACTCTCCTTTTTTTCAGCAGCATCGCGAATCCTCTTTTGCAACACTTCATTGGAAATTGCCACAAACGTCCAAGGTTGCAGATGCGCTCCCGATGGTGCTGTACTTGCAGTTTTTATGGCCAGCTCAATTAGCTCCCGCGGGACTCCCCTGCTAGAAAAATGACGAGTAGTTCGTCGCATGTCCATCTGCTCGTAGAAGTCGTTCGCGCGCCGAGACATCTCGTCAACAGGCAACTCATCGAAGATGAGATCGATGAATCCCAGCACGTCGTCGTCATCGACCATGCTCTGGCTCAGACGCGTCTTGGCATCAATGCTGCCGTTCCAAGCGACAAGATAGCAAGAAGCGCTCCGCCATATGGCACGGATAACAATCCATCAGACGACTCCGAGTCATCATCCAGGAAACTTACACAACCCCCCAAAGATTCAGTCTCAGCTGGAAAGTCATTCCCGCCCCACGAGGACCCATCAAACCAACACGTTGACCAGATCTTCCATCCCCACCCCAGGGGTGGAACGCGTTCTGAAGTCGAATTGTTAGTATGTTCTATGTCAAATCTCCAATTGATATACGAAGCATCACTCTCTATTTCTACATCTGCCGACCAAGTTCCATTCTGATCAATCATGTCATTGTACACTGGTGGGTAACATACCCCGCTGTTCACACAGACTTGAGTCACCCATTGGATCGAGCTGACATTTTCTCCAATTCTGATTTCTAGTTCAATGTCCATGTAGCCGCCTTCTCCCCCAAGGGCCGTGAATGACTCGGGATACGACAAAGATTCGATTGGAGTATCAGTCAAGTCGGCCTCATAGTTAACCCCGCCGTCTTCTCCCACCACTGTTGGAAGAATAAGTAGGAGAACCAGTAGTGGCGCCACTCGCATGTGCTTCTGTTGATTGACCTAGGTAAGAATGAAGCGATACAATGCTAATCTAGGAATCTAAACTCCAGAGATTATCCCCGATCCAATGCACCGTTCGAATTCCCTTGCCATTCTTTGCGCGTTCCATTTCCTCACCATCCATTAGGGCCCATCCTAATGCGAGCGGCCTCCCATGGGATTCATCTCTTATCCAAACGGGATTCCCTTTCCTTATTCTATGGTCTGAGTTTTGTATCCCTGCTGCCATGCAGTCAGCACCGTTCATTAGGAACGGTATTGCTCCATGGTCGACTTCTGCCCAACTTAAATCTAAATCCCAAGTAAGAAGCCCTCTCAGAGTTGGAAACCATATGCCTCCTCCCTCTTCCTTTTCGAGCTTCATTAATCTTGGTAAACGATCAACAACAATCAGGTCGACCCCCTCAAAATGAGCCTCCTCAAGAAATGAACTTGAGAGATTCAGAGCCACATTAAGACGTGCTTCTATTTCGGATGAAATAGCCTTGATTTGTTTGAATCGAAGAGGCGTTCTACGCCTCAGACGCTTCTCCGTCATGTACTCGCGGAATCAGACGGAAGGATGAATCCCACGGCGATAATCGTGGTTGTTAACCTCCAATCCATTGAAATAAGGAAGGTCGGTCGGCAGGACTCGTGGCTAAGTGGCATGGCATGTCCAGGAGAAAGCCAACCGGCGGACGCTTGAAGCGTCCTATACGCTATCGAGGCAAGCGAAAGAAGGAGATATCCAGCGAGAAGCAGTTCGCCTTCGTATCCGACGAGGACCAGAACAAAATCTACCGAAAGCATGCAGGTTTGCAGACTGTTAGAGTCATGAGCGCTTCACAAATCAACGTCAGTATACCTTCTGAAGGCATCACGAAGCGCGTTGGCATTACTAACATCATCGAGAATGCGGCAGATCCGAACTACGTACGTCGCAACATCATAACAAAAGGAGCCATTGCCGAGACAGAACTAGGACAGGTCCGAATCACAAGCCGTCCGGGAATGGACGGCGTAGTCAGCGGCGTTCTTCTAGATCAATGATACACGAAGAACTCAAGTCAACCATTCTACGGCGGCTATCATACCCATGACTGGCGACTCCACCCGAATGACGATCTGGACAGGCTATTTCGATTCCAGAACCTCCAGAAGATCCGGGAGACGTGTCCCACGCGATGCCAGCGTACCACGCCCCTCACTCGATCAAATCGCAATGGCTGCTAGATCCGCTGGCATAACAAAAATGAGACGTGACCAGGACGTAAGTCACCCTCTTCGGCCATCTTCCAAAGAGGGAAGACTAATCGTTTCAACCGACGACGCATTCGCATCTACTAATTCAGCAAACAAGGAAGACGTCCTCAAAGCGATCGGCCAGAGCCTCAAGGCCATGGCCTCAGAAAGCGAAGATACGACCACTCAACGTAAGTCTAGACTGTCAGGCAGGGCTGGTGCTAGGCAGGCAAAGCAGAGGAAAGCCCCTCCTCGCAGACCTTCCGCCCAACGTAAGAAGAAGTTCGGCCGCCGATGAATCATATCTCCACTGTCCATCCGAACGGATCCTCGGATGAACCGTCCATTATGCCCGTAAGCCGACGATATAGGTCCATGGTAATCTCTCCAACATCGCCATAGTTGACAACTCTCTCACCATGTTCAATCGAGCCTATTGGTGATATCACCGCAGCAGTACCCGCGCAGAAGGCCTCATCGCATTTCAGTGCGAAATCGATGTCCACACGTTCTTCCCTAACTTCTAGCCCCATCGACCGAGCAAGCTCTATGATCGATAGTCTTGTTATTCCGGGCAAAATCGTACCTGTTAACTCAGGAGTGTATAGGACCCTATCACGTATGCAGAAGAAATTAGCCGCTCCGACCTCCTCCACATACTGGTGATCCACAGCGTCAAGATAGATGATCTCGCTGTAACCTTCCGATTTAGCCTTCTTAGAAGGCATCATGCCGGGGGCATAGTTTCCGATGGCCTTCACCCCTCCTGAACCACCCGGCGCAGCCCGATGATGATTCTGAGACACTCTGAGGGATATCGGCGTCATGCCTCCTTTGAAGTAGGGTCCAACGGGAACCGCGAAAACCACGAACATGTACTCATCTGCAGGAGCAACCCCGAGCCGTGCGCTACTGCCGAATATTATCGGCCGAATGTACAACTCACCTCTTCCATTCGGAGGAACCCATCTTCGGTTCTCTGAGGCGACTCTCTTAATCACGTCAACGAACATCTCCTCTGAAACCTCCGGCATGACCAGCCTTGCAGATCCCTCGGCCGCTCTTCTAGCATTCATCTCGGGCCTGAACAGCGTGATCTTTCCGTCTGGAGTCATTCTTGCCTTCATCCCCTCGAAGAGACCCTGTCCATAATTCAACACACAGGCGGCTGGTGAGAGGGTGAGAGGCTGGAAATCCATCATGCTCCCGTCACTCCATCCATCTTCCCACGTACCGTGGGCTACAAACATCCTATCAGTTTCCGTGAAAGAGAATGTTAGAGCATCCCAATCAATCGGTGGGACGCGACTCTCCGCAGAGGCCATGAGGGGGGCTCGCACAAAGAAGGCATTCAACGCTTCCGGCGATAAGGCCTCCGAGTAAGTACCGCTGCAAGCATTGAATCGCAACCCCTCTATCCGGTCTCATGGGCAGTGCCATTTGGACCGATGATCTTTGCATCGTTTCAGGCGACAACCGTTCATGGGGCGATTCGAATACCGTGGTTGAATTATGGTGCAGATCAAAACAAGGCCACTCGACACTTCTTCTCGTAAATGGCATGAGGCCATACATCGAGATATCTCCGAAGGACAATGGGTGTAGCGGTACCGAAGAAGAAATCAAACAGGTCCTTGAGATTTCTACAGTCATCGATATCCAACCTCCTGTGATTAAATGGACATCTCAAGGAGAAGCGCCACATTGGAGGGTGTTGGTTCGCGATACCACTGTAGTCAGCCGTCTAAGGGAGCGACTACGCGCAGATTGGCGAGTCACCAGTGCAGATATCCAGTTCCACAAACGACTCATGCTTGATTTGGATTTAGGACCGCATATACGCGCTAAAGGCCAGATACTCTATGCATCCGACGGGGCCCCGGAAGAAGTCAGAAAACTCTCTCCAGAGTCTGAGGACGCTCTTGAGAATATACTTGAGATAGGAGGGAGGGGGCTCTACCCTGTAGACATCGTGATGTCTTGCAATGCAGAAGACCTGGAGACATGTGAACCATTTCAGACACCATTCGTGACTCTCTCCATAGATCTCGAGACTAGCATAGCGACAAATAACATCCTCTGCGCCGCCGTCGTGATAGATAGAGCGGGTGAACGTACAGAACACGTCTACAGAGGCGATGAGAGAACAGAAATCCTTGAGCCAATATGTCAGCTTGTGAGAGAACAAGATCCCGACATTATCACTGGATACAACATAGATAATTTCGATTTACCGCGCATCTTAGACAGAACCGAGGCATTGGCCAAGAAAGATGAGAGGGTAGATCTATTCGGCTGGGGAAGGGTCCCCTTGGACGAGAAATCGAGAAGAATCATTCCAAACAGGGGCCAGAATCGTACTTGGAACATCTCCGGAAGAGTCCCGATGGACGCATGGTGGCAGGTCCGTCAGACCTTGAGGCCGGAACGAGAATCACTCCGCTTCGTGTCAGCCTTAATCTGGCCAGAAGACGAGGATAGGAGAAAATTAGATGTCGACTCTAGCCGTATGGATGAAGAATGGGCTTCAAGGCCCGAAGAGGTGATCCGATACTGTCTCAGAGACACGCATCTGCCGCTCGATATCCTCCAGCATCTCCAATCTGTACAGCAGAAAGAAGCTCTTGCAGCCGTTGCCAGAACCAGCTTCTCAACCGCGGCCATAGAGACTACCAGTCAGTGGATAGACTCTCTGGTGATACGATTAGCAGACAGGGAAAACGTTGCAGTACCCACAACCCGACAGGGACGAAGAGGTGAACAAATAGCCGGAGGATACGTGCATGAGGTTGAACCGGGACTCAGATCATGGGTGGCCGTTCTTGATTTCAAGTCGATGTATCCGTCGATCATGATATCCAATAATATCTGCTCCACGACTTTGGTGGACAGCGAATTCCATGAGGATATGGAGGATGATTTGGTTTCTCCCTCCACAGGAACAAGATACAGATCGCACAAGAACAGACCGGGCCTTGTTCCGAGGCTGCTCTCCGACCTTATGGCACAGCGAGATCAGTACAAGGCTGAGGCCAGAAAGGCCAGGAACGAGGGCAATGAACAGGCTGCCTTCTTGAATGAAAGGCTGCAGTTCGCGGTCAAGATACTCATGAACTCATTTTATGGCGTCTTCGCAAGTGCATTCTACCGCTTCACCCACAAGGACATCGGTGCAAGCATCACTGAATGGGCTCGACACAACATCCGATCGATAATATCGGATCTCGGAAACGACGGTTACGACGTTGTATATTCAGACACAGACTCAATCTTCGTTCGTACAAGGGGGCTCGACAACGCACCTATAGACAAACCAGACGAGTCCGAAGACAGCTTCGCTATCTGGTCACAAGCAAGGAGCGAGACGATCAGTTTTGGACGAAGACTCGCAGAGAGATACTCCAAAGAGGGCGCCGAACTTGAATTCGAGACCGCCATGTCCGCATTCTTCTCCCATGGGGCAAAGAAGAGGTATGTCGGAAGAGTTGTATGGCCAAGGGAGGAGATGCTGATTCGAGGGTATGAAGTTAGGAGAACGGACTCATTCAGGCTGCTGACCACGACGATGACCATGCTCTTTGAGCACATACTGCAAGGAAAACAGGAGTCTGCTGTTGATCGTACAAGGAAGGTCATCGACAGGGTGCGAGCCGGCGATATCGACATCGCGGATCTCGTCATCAGTCGTTCCTGCAAAGGAAAATGGAACAAGAGGGAGAGCAAGTGGGATTTCAGCGTATACAAAAACGAAGACGGTCTTCCATACGTCAGAGCAGCAAAACAGAGGATAGAAAGAGGACTTGGATTCACCCCTGGGATGAAAGTCGGCTATGTTGTGTCCAATGCTAATTCATCACCCATGCAGGTGAGTGCGTGGCTTACCGATGAATTGGGGGAAGAGCCACCTGCTTACGATGCTGAGTACTACGCAAAGCGACTTGCCACGGCACTCGGCCGCATAACAGAAGCATTCGGGTGGAGCGAGAAAGAATTGCTTCAAGGCTCCAGACAACAGTCTCTTTTTGATTTCTAGACGCAAACCATCGCAGGTTTCATGTTCAAACACTCTTCGAAAGGGGCCATGGGAGGCATCTCCAAGGCGACATCAATCGCATTCATCATCGCGATAGCATCTCTCAGCGGATGCCTCGCGACATTAGGACTCAATGAGGCCCCCACTGTACAAATGAGCATAGATCCCGCCGGCTCTGTCAGGGAGGGCGATACTGTGACCTTCAGCGCCGCTGGCAGTTCTGACCCCGATGGGGACCCTCTGACATTCACCTGGCGCTTTGGAGATGGAAACCTGGGCGAGGGGCTCACGACTAGCCATAGCTACCAATCCACTGGCGTGTATGTCGTCCAATTGACCGTCGCCGACGGGAATTATGAGGCCACCATGAAGAAAAATATCACAGTCATAGACTCTAATGCGAAGAAGCCAACTGCGTCAATCGAATCTGAAATGACGGACGATTGCGATGGAAAGGAGCCCCCGCCTATGGAAATCATCGTGATATGGGTATGCGAAGAAGATAAGGACGAAGGAGATCGATCAATCGATTTCACAACCGAAGTACAAATCGAGGAATCTTCTGATGCAGGGGGTGGCGAGGATTGGATTGACACGTGGGAGTGGGATCTTGACACTTCGGAAGATTCAGATGGCGATGGCATTAGCGACAACGATGTGGACATGTCAAGCTCCGAAAATGGAGATATATCCTTCGAAATAAGCGATGGGGGGACCTTCGAAGTCCAACTCACCGTGACTTCCAGCAACGGCCTCACAGATAGCGACAAGATCACCGTCTACATCAATTATCGAGGAGCATGGTCAGACTTCGTAATAGATCGGAGTCTTGGAGACCCCGTTGAGATGGCATGGGACTTCCCTGTCAAGTATGGCGACGGCAAAGACCGGATTAGGTATCTGAGGGTGAACCTAGACTATCCGCAAGAAGATGACGACCAGCCCATCGGGGGAATAGGGGGGGCGACCACAGCAAACAGGCTTGATTTGTACATGTACAACACGACATCGCAAGAATACGAGGTCGCCAATACCACAGGCATCGATGATGAAAACAGAGATGAAGGGGACTGTGGTAGCGACGAATACTGCGTTATCCAAGTCATATCCGGAGGAACCGTTCGCGGATTACAACCAGGAACCTGGTCTGTTGACTTAACCAATGATGAGAGCCACAATACGCGCGTCAATTTATTCACCATAGAGCTGCAGTATTCTCGGAATTACTGATTTGGCGTTGATATGCATATTCCGACCGATGCCCATAATCGCATTTTCTGTGAGTGAGGTTCAAATACGGGCCCAAAGTCGCCGGCTCACCATAGAGGTGTATAACATGGGCTCACAATGGGAAGATAAGAGCAAGCCACACTTGAATATTGTATTCATCGGTCACGTCGACCATGGAAAGTCAACCACTGTCGGAAGACTACTTCTAGACAGCGGTCACATCGAACAGCACATAATCGATAAGAACGAACAACTGGCCTCCGAGTCAGGTAAGGCCGGATTCGGCTTAGCATACGTCATGGATGGACTGAAGGAAGAGCGAGAGCGCGGTATCACGATCGACGTAGCTCACAAGGAGTTCTACACGCCCAACTATTACTTCACTGTCATCGATGCTCCCGGGCACCGTGATTTCGTGAAGAACATGATCACCGGAACCAGTCAGGCTGATGCTGCTGTGCTAGTTGTTGCCGCTAATGACGGAGTCAACGCTCAGACCAAGGAGCATGCATTCCTCGCTCGAGTTCTCGGCGTCACGCAGTTGATAGTCAACATCAACAAAATGGACATCAGCGGTGTAGACTACCAGGAAGCCAAGTACAACGAGGTTAAGGCCGAGGTTTCGAACCTCCTCAAGATGGCCGGATTCAAGCCAGACGGCATCAACTTCATCGCAGGCTCATCCCAGATGGGTGAGAACATCTACAACAAGAGTGACAACATGTCGTGGTACAACGGCCCAACTCTGTTCGAGGCCATCGATGCAATCACAATGCCGCCAAAGCCAACCGACCGCCCACTAAGGCTACCTATCCAAGATGTCTACAAGATCGGCGGAATTGGAACCGTACCCGTCGGCAAGATCGAGACCGGAGTCCTCAATCCAGGAAAGACAGTCGTGTTCAACCCAAGCCAGAAGTCGGCCGAGGTCAAGAGCATCGAGATGCACCACACTATGGTGGACAAGGCCGAGCCCGGCGACAACGTCGGATTCAACGTCCGAGGCCTCGCTGTAACTGATATCCGCCGTGGGGACATCGCAGGATACCAGGATAACCCGCCGACGTACGTCCGACACGACGAGACCTTCCTCGGCAACATCCAGATAATGGACATACCAAAGGCAGTCGGCGTTGGATACACACCAGTCTTCCACGCACACACAGCCCAGGTTGCTGTCAGGTTCGTGGAACTCGTCAAAGACCTCAAGACCGGAGAGACTCCGGCATTCCTGAAGTCCGGTGATGCAGCTTTAGTACGTTTCCAGCCTACCAAGCCAATGGCCCTTGAGCAGCAGGATGCCTTCCCTGAACTCTCCAGATTCGCAATTCGCGACATGGGTAAGACAGTGGCTGCAGGCGTCTGTGCCAAGATCGAGAAGAAGGCGTGATCCGTAGAGGTTTGGGGTGTACTCTGGATGCCAGTAGTCACCACAATCAAACTGACCGGAGAGAATCACGAAGATGTGGACACAGTTTGTTCTCAGATAAAGAGAATATCGGACGAGTCCGGAGTTAAGCTGAGGGGCCCAATTCCCCTTCCAACCCGAAGACTAGTCGTGCCGTGCAGGAAAGCACCTTCTGGAGAGGGATCAGAGACTTACGATCATTGGGAGATGCGAATACACAAGAGACTCCTAGAGTTAGTAACCAACACTGCAAAAGATGAGACTGCATTGAGAAACGTTCTGAGAATCCCAATTCCTGACTCAGTAACGATTGAACTCTCACTCAGGAACCTTGCTTGAGCAATAGTCAAGACTCATCTACCCGAGCGAGAGAACCCATCGGGTCCCATGCTGGAAGGATGACAGGTTCGCTCTTCAAACCAGATACCATCTTCTGATCTAGCAACTCACGTGGAGCTGCTATTTCAAACATGTAATCATCGAACCAACTGTCATTCATCGTGTAGAATCCTTTTTCGCCACTATCTTTCGCACCCCAGGAATTCTCCACCCTCCACCTTCGAGCCGTCCCATCCACGATATCCACGCCCGTGAAAAGCATTGCATGAGTCATGACTGTCTGTCCATGTTCCAACCTATTCTTTTTGTCCATCCCAAATTCAAACCCGTATAGCGACTGAAGATCGTACAGGCGAGCATCCCAAAGACCGCGCTTCCTGTGCATCTGCTTACCCACATCGCAACCCATCCAAACTGGAGTACCTTGCTCAAGCATCTCCATAGTAATCCGCTTCATCTCATCGATTGGGATGTTAAGATACATCACAGGAGGACCACCTGCAACATTCTGAAGCCTATCCACAGTGTATGTTTTGTACATTTCATTTCTGGGATCGTGAACAAGACAAACAAAATCATCCCAATCAATATCTACGAACTCTGAAACGAATTCATTCGGCGTCATTACACCCTTCCTGTGGAATTCTCCATCTTTGTCTCTCCATTGCCAATCAAACGACTCAGGCGGCGTACCAAGATGCATGCATAGGAGCCTCCATACATCAGCAACACGCTCCTCTTTCCTCGACCTAACTTCACCGAGGGATGAACCGTCAGAGATCATCTTTCTCAATTCAGATGCAGAAGATCTTAGCAAATCTCTCAGACTCGAGTTCATCCATCTCGTCGCACTACTGGATGACGATTCTGGATATACCGACTTTGGAACAAGGCCGTGCTTTCGAATTAGATTCATGGCCATATTCCATTGACCTCCATCACCGATTGGGTCGCTAAGAAGGAAATGCACTGTGCGGTCATCTACAGACTTCTTCCCAAGATCCATAATTGACTCAAGGAAGCAATTTGCTCGTTCGAATTTATCCCAGAAATGGATATGAGCCTGACTAAATTCAAATTCCTTGATATTCATCTTCTTCATTGCTCCCGGTCTGAACAGATTCAATGCAGCGAAAAGCCAACACCTGCCACTAGATTTCTGATTAGTTACTGACCAATCATCGAGCTTGATGCTGAAACTAGAATCCATTGTCTGAACTAGATCTCGATCAAGAGCCACGTCTATCAGATGCCCATTCGAAACAGCATTCTGTATGATTTTAGCAGTAGGGTCGTCTGAGAAATCCTTCCTCAGCTTCTTAATCATGATGTCTGTCACTGAACCGTTGTCGGGCATGCTGCGAAGAGTCCAACCCAAGGCCTTTGGTCATTACCTGAATTACACTTCTGCTAATTCAGCAAGTCCGATTGAAATTAGAGTCTCACTCATAGTCTGGGAACAAAGGTGGAACTCGCCCTCAACAATACGAATCTCATCCCCATCTTCGTTGATTATCGGGTCATCGCTATCTTCGATTATTCGTATCTTGACTAAATCATGCTTGACATCCTGAGAGGCTGGATTCAAGGGCGCTTCAGGATACCCGTCATCGATAGTCCTAATCCTATCTTCCTCATCCATTTCAGGATCATCCCATTCAACTTCCTCCTCGGGAGAAGGCTTTGGAAAAGGTGCCAATCCATCCAATTCCTCTTCATCCTCAAATCGGTTAAGATCAGGAACTCCGACTGCCTCTTCCCCGCTAGACTCCTCGATCCCCATCAGGACATCCCAAGACGTCTGAGCGCGGAATCGATCAACCCCCCTTGAAATCTCTGAGTGGAAAGCCCGTTCCTTCGGATCCATTCTGGACCACTCAATAGAATTCCCATTGCCGCGAGATCCTCCTTCTTCCAGTAGCGAGCCAATGACCGCATGACTGGTCAGAGCGTTTAGACGCAGATTTGCAAGATTCCTGATCTGCGTTCTGATGTTCGCCATTCTTCGAACTCCTGTTGACAGTCTGGCACTACCTACACCATCCCTCCGCATCCTGTCGGCTTCATGCTCAAGATGAATAACCAGGTGGACTGCACGATCCCAGAAGTCAGGAAATGGGAGCGATACTGGGACTCTCTTTCCTCTCTGCTGCCGGGCAACTTCGAAAATAGCCTTCTCGATCCGATCGAGCTCACTCGCCGAGAGAGTATCATGTTCATCCATATCCACGCAACTTCCCCGACTCCACGTTCTGTAAGCGCTCCTTGAACCATTCCTCTGGCCTCCTCCCTCAAACAAGCCTGATTCCGTTGAACTCAAGTGGGGTACCGTACTCCTGGTGGTGCAGGTGTACCCGAGTGGTCAAAGGGGGCGGGCTCAAGATCCGCTGCATAGTGCTTCGCAGGTTCGAATCCTGCCGCCTGCACCACATCATGTCAATTTGAGGATAATTTCCGAATCACAAACCATGGAAAATGCGATTTATCCCATACCCGAGATATCGCCTTCTAAGTTAACGAGACCAGAGGACAGTTAAATCAACGAAGTCCTACATACCCACATGAACACCCAGAGAACGCCTAGCTATCTCCTCATCTCGCTGATGCTGATAAGCTTGCAATCACCACTGATACAAGCTGACTGGGATAGCGAAAACGAAGCGGAAGAATCCAATTCTCTATTTCCTCAACACACTCCAATAATCGATTCCATGTCAGAAAATTTGCAATGGTCATTCGCAAGGCTTCAGGCACCATTGGAGGATAATGGCTATTCCGAGGTACCAAGTGAATGGGTTATAGTCACAGATCAAGTCAATAAGATCTCTGAACAAATGAAACACGGCAAGATGGCCCAAGACAGATTCTTGGACCATGTTTACACTGTTCCAGGGTCCTCAATAAGTCTGGAAACCCTTGTTTTCTTACAGGAAACTGGGGAAATAGAGCTATTTGCCCCTAGCCAAGATAGTTTGCAGCCCATTCCAATGACCATCCCAGATGACCCCCTCATTGCAGATCAGTGGCACCTAATCAATACAGGGCAAGACGGCAACAGCGTGGGCGTGGATCTGAATGTTACTGGGGCATGGGACCGGTACAACGGCTCTGGTGTGATGATACGAATAGTGGACGACGGCCTTGATATCATACACGAAGACCTCCAGCCTAATTTTGATGCATCCACTTCATACGATTATTGTGATGACGATGAGGATCCAAGCCCGGTAGAGGCCGGTGACAATCACGGAACCGCAGTCGCCGGTGTCGCAGCGGGCATGGGGGACAATGGAATCGGGATAGCAGGTGTAGCTTGGGGAGCTACCCACAATCATGCACGGTTTTTGTGCGGTGCTGGGAGCGCTATTCCAGCCCTATCGGACTTCAATCAAGACATCGACATCTATCATAATTCATGGGGCTACGGTGGTGCTGGTTTCCAAGGCCTGGGCCCCAGCCAAATTGCCATGTTGGAATCAGGCGTATACGACGGGAGGACTTCCCTGGGAAGCATTTTCACATTCTCAGCTGGAAATGAGTATACATCGGATGAAAATGTGAATCAGAAGGGATACCAGAAATCAAGATACACAATTGCGATTGGAGCTATAACATACGGCGGGGTACAATCTTGGTATTCAAGCATAGGCGCACCGGTTTTGGTGGTGGGCCCTTCGAATGGCGGCTCATTGGGCATAACAACTGCCGATAGAACAGGCTCTGTAGGATACAGCTCCACGAATTACACCGATGACTTCGGAGGTACGTCATCTTCGGGCCCTAAGGTGGCGGGGCTAGCCGGACTCATACTTGAGGCGGAACCCACACTCACTTGGCGGGACATGCAAGCAATATTGGTACATTCCTCTACTCCAAATGATGTCAATCATGAGAATTGGAGCGTGAATGGAGCAGGAATGCCAGTAAGCCACTACTACGGATTCGGAATGGTGGATGCTACCGCTGCGGTAAATCTAGCAGAAAATTGGACACTCTTGGGCCCAGAGGTGAATATCTCCACCCCACTGTACACTCCATCGGTGAACATACCTCCCTCGGGAACACCACTCTCTTTCAGCCACACTGTGACTGATTTGCTAAACATCGAGAGTGTCGAACTATTCATGGACATCGACCATCAAGATCCTGAAGATCTGATAATCACACTCACCTCTCCAAGCGGGTATACTTCCATTCTCGCTGATACAAATCCAGCTGATTATGGCAACATGCGCTACCATGACATGGTAAGCATGCACCATTATGGCGAACTCTCCGCGGGAACATGGACTGTAAATGTGATAGATGTCGACTCCACGGGTTCCACGGGAACTGTGAACGACTGGCAACTCGTTTTACATGGAACAGAGGCAGACGCCGACGGAGATGGTTGGACGAATGAAGAGGAGAATCTATGCGGTTCAATGGTAAATGATCCAAACTCAACTCCAGACGACGTAGATGGAGATGGAACCTGTGATGCAATGGACGAAGACATCGACGGAGATGGATGGTCAAATGTATCAGAATTGGCTTGTGGGACCGATGCCTATGACCCTCTCAGTCTGCCCTCGGCAGATACCGACTCCGATGGGCTCTGTGACAGCGTAGATATCGATGACGATAATGATGGAGTTGAAGACAATATGGATGCCTTCCCCTTGGACGGACAGGCTTGGCAGGATACAGATGGAGATGGTTTAGCTGATGAAACGTACAAATTAGTGTGTTGTACTTACTCGCTAGACGAATTCGAGGATGCTCAGTTGAATTCCACATTCTCATGGGACCTAGGCTCGCCCCCCTCCTGGAGCCTAGACAACTCCACATCCAGCAGTGGGAATGCTTCCCTTAGATCCGGCAGTATATCTGACAATGCAGTCTCAACAATCTCGCTGACGCTATCCACAGAGAGTGCAAACGGATCCTTTGCATACAAGATAGACTCCGAAAGTAACTATGACTTCCTGATATTCTCGGTGGATGGGGCACAATTAGAGTCATGGTCCGGTGATACCGGCTGGTTGAACTATTCATTTCCCCTCAGTGCAGGTACACACACCCTAGAATGGACCTACAGCAAAGATCAGTCCGTGTCCAATGGCCAAGACGCAGCGTGGATAGACAACCTCGATTTGCCAACCGGTCTCTTCATGACGAATCCAGAAGTAACAGATTACGGAACACATCGCGACCACGATGATGACGGAGACGGAGTAGACGACCTATCAGACGCATTCCCTCTCGATGGGTCAGAGACCACTGATTTTGATGGTGATGGGATAGGAGACAACGCTGACTTGGACGATGATGGAGATGGATGGTTCGATATCATGGAGATTCAATGCGGCTTTGACCCGTTGAATTCCACTTCCATGCCCAGCGATAATGACGAGGATGGATTATGCGACTCAATTGATCCAGACGACGACAATGACGGATATGCAGACGAATTCGATGAATTCCCGCATGATGCTGGTGAGTGGGTAGATACTGATTCCGACGGAATAGGGGACAACGCAGATGAGGACGACGACGACGATGGCGTGCTCGACGAGGACGACGCCTTCCCCACGAACAACGCGGAATGGAACGATCTCGACGGAGACGGCCTCGGCTCCAATGCCGACACCGATGACGATGGCGACGGCGTGCTCGACGAGAACGACGCCTTCCCCATGAACGCCACCGAGTGGGCCGACTTCGACGGCGATGGGCTAGGTGACAACGCCGACACAGACGACGACGATGACGGCGTGCTCGACGAGGACGACGCATTCCCGAAGGACCCGTCGGAAACCCTCGACACTGATTCAGATGGAATAGGTGACAACGCCGACACAGACGACGACTCAGACGGCGTGCTCGACGAGGACGACGCATTCCCGAAGGACCCGTCGGAAACCCTCGATACGGATGGAGACGGCATGGGTAATAATGCGGATACGGATGACGACTCAGACGGCGTGCTCGACGAGGACGACGCATTCCCCCTCAGCCCGGCAGAATCTGTAGACACGGACGGAGACGGCCTGGGTAACAATGCGGATATGGATGACGACTCAGACGGCGTGCTCGACGAGGACGACGCATTCCCTCTGAATGCCACCGAGCAGTATGATCTCGACGGCGATGGCACTGGCGACAACGCTGATACAGACGATGATGGTGATGGATTCGAGGACATCCTCGACGTCTTCCCTCTGAACGCCACCGAGTGGGCCGACTTCGACGGCGATGGTACTGGCGACAACGTCGATACTGACGACGATGGTGACGGCGTTGATGACGCAGCAGATAGTTGCCCAGACACTCTTGTTACAATGAGTCAGACAGATACTAGGGGCTGCTCGGCCGAACAGAGGGATACAGATGGCGATGGAACGAACGACTTCATTGATGATGACGACGACGGCGACGGATGGTCGGATTTAGATGAGAGCGTATGTGGAACAGACCCCCTTCTGCTATCTGATAAGCCAATAGACAGCGACGGGGACCTCCTCTGCGATGTCCTGGACGACGATGATGATAACGATGGTATTGCGGACCTGCTAGATGCATTCCCATTGGATTCCTCAGAGAGCGTTGATACGGATGGCGACCTCATCGGGGACAATTCCGATACTGACGATGACAACGATGGAGTACTCGATGCAAATGACGCATACCCCCTTGATGAGACGAGGACGTATGACGAGAGGATTCTGATAGGGGCTGCAGCCATAGGAGCAGCACTAATCGCAGCTTTGGGCGTTGCATCTGTCTCGGGCGTCAGGAAAAGAAAGTCCAAGCCGGACAATACCGATATTCAGATGATGCTCCAAGCTCTTGAGAAATAGGATAAGAGGCCATAAAATGGCAAAGATAAGGACAACCCCTGAAGAATTTCAGGTGGATGAGTTTTATTCTGAAGATGAGCCAATTTTCAGAGAGGATACAGCACTACCCTATCGGATATTCAAATTGACGAAGACTGGATGGGAGACTCAGGCCCTCATGTCGAATATATCGAAAAAACATGGAATACCTGTTGATGCATGGGGCTTCTCGGGACTCAAGGATAGACGTTCAAAGACAACCCAATTAGTTTCGTTACCTTTCAGATACGCTCCTAAACATCGCATTTCAGGAGGGGATTGGACTCTCGACCCCCATGGGACTTTCGATCGTCATCTAAGATCGGGCGATCACAGCGGAAACAGATTCTCAATAGTAGTCAGAGACATACGGCATAGGGAGACACAGTTGCTCCCGAGCCGTGTTGAGCAGATTTCCAAGATCGGGCTGCCTAATTGGTTTGATTCGCAGAGATTCGGCTCAGCGGCCATTGGAAAATTACCCGGAGATTTACTCATGAAGGGGGACTTGGTAGGGGCGATGAAACTTCACTTGACAGAAACCCAACCATCAGACCGCTCAAGTCGACGTAGGGATAGGAAATATCTGAAGTCAATTTGGCCAGACATCGATGGGGTAAAGACCGACTCCATAGGTCATCAGCCTTTCAGACGAGTAATAGACGGCTGGAAGTCATCCTCGAGATCAACAACTCGGAAAAAATCCCTTTACGAATCATCCCTGTCCGCGTATCTCGCAATGCCTAGAAGGCTACGAGGCCTTTGGGTATCAGCATGGCAATCGTATATCTGGAATGACGTCCTCAGGAACACTCTCCTTGAAAACATCGAGAACCACCTATTGAGGCCAGTGGACATAGGCGTAGGCGGGCCACTACTCTACCCAGAGGCCCCGCCAGGGAGGCGCGGATACGCCAAGAGGTCTCTAGTGGAATCTCTTGCAGAACGTCTGAAAGAAATTCCAAAGTCCATTAGGATGCCAGTTCCGTCCATGGTAAAAGAGCCAAAGACCGGCGATCCAATGATATCGAGAATACACTCGAATCCCCCTCATCCCGATATCGACTTTGATCTTCTAAAGATCAAAATGGCAGATTTCAGCCGAGAAACAGTTTTGCATCCTGGAGAAATACAGTGCACGGAACCCGTTATTGACGATATGCACGGTTCCCCGAAACATAAGAGATGGACTTGTAAAATTTCATTCACCCTGCCGCCTGGGTCATATGCTACTAATGTCATACGGAGATTGTTCGATTAAAACTCATAATCACCAATATCCTCCAATCACCTGAGAAGCAATTCCAGCATTTCGATAACCCCCAAAGGCCCCTTTTTCTGAGTGATACTATCAGCGGCATTGCGAACCTCATCTATTTCCCCATCAACAGCCACAGAATAGCCCGTCAGATTGAACATCGGAACATCATTCAATGCATCTCCGCAGGATAGAACTCTGGATGGATCAATTCCCCTTCTGGAGAGTTGAATCTCCAATGCCGACCTCTTATTCACGCCTCTTTCAGTAACATGTATGGCAAAACCAGTCCCAACAACCCTAAGATCGGACCACTCAGAGTCGGCAAGAAGAGTGCGCATCCGATCTATATCATAGGGCCCCGAAACACACCATTCAGTCTCTCTCCATCTATTCGACTCAATTCCCCCTGGGTCAATTTCTTGCATCTCGCCTGCCAACCACTCAATCGCATCCCTGCATCTCTCACCATTCGCCATTGGCTCTATTCCTCTTTTCTGTGGCCCATCCCAAAGAATCCCTCCATTTTCCGCCACAATGAATCCAGACAATCCAAGAGCCTGATGAACGGGAGTCAGATTTGGCAAGGTTCTTCCCGATGCGAGAGACACGGAAACACCTTTCTTTTCGATTTCCTTGACCAAACCAATCAACCCCTCAGGCATGCCTGATCGATCCATCAAAGTCCCGTCAACATCGAACACAATCATGTCAATATCTCTAAGATTTGGAATTTTGCTGCCATCCTTCACGTGTCTCGCCCGGACATCTCTAGTAGACCGCAGTTTGAAGTTATACGCACCTCCACGCATCTTCATGGATACAGACAAATTCACTCTGAATACGTCTGATATTCACCCTCTGAAAACCCCTATGAATTTCAAAGATATAGGCGATATATCACTTATGAAAATGAATATTCCAGATATCGAAAGTATCGACGAGCCAGAAATACTAGCTGATGGAATTACTGAATTTGAATGGGGCCTACGTGGTATAGACTGCCCAGATTGTGCGATGAAAGCTACTACAGTCCTGAAGAGAATGCCCGGTGTGACTGAAGTCAGAGTATCAGCCACCGAGGGGCGAGTAAGAGTTGCCATGGATATTTCCATAGGGCGAACTTCGAGAGCATGCACCCTACTTTCCGGACTTGGGCACACTCCCGATATAGGGTGGGAAGAAGTCATCGGCGTCACGCCCTCTATCGTTGCCTCGACTCTTGGAATAGACAAAAATCAGCTGAAAAACAGAATCTTGGAAGTGCCCGGGATTCTAGATGCCCGATTTGAAGATGCCAAGATCGAAATAATCAGAGTTCCGATAAAAGATCTCAGAATAAGAAATTATGCCGGATATAGGTTGAACAAGATACTGGGGGGGAGATTGAGAACA
>DAVB01000039.1:0-5693 GCA_002505455.1 Euryarchaeota archaeon UBA52
GAGGATGATTTCTTTGGCTCTGGACCTTATCTCCTGCTTCTGGCTTGACTTTGCAGTCCTGTGGGTGATTACCAGTGGCTTCAATCGTACATAGAAGCCGTCCTCAGTGACAATATCGACTGTATCGTCGACCTTGGATCTCGCACGGCGAACTTGCCTTCTGATGTGGTCCTTGGCGACCTCGTGACCAATGAACTCGGTGATGGCGTCGGAACCCACGGTATGCGTGATTCTGAATCTCACCTTGACGTGCATCTTGGAAAAATCGCCATCGAGCTCATTCTGCATCATTTCGTATATGCGGCCTTCAAGCATCGAGTCTTCTTCTGCGATTGTCTCACCGATATTCCTGTAGGACCATGGATTTCTAGGGGCCCTAACAGTGTACCACCGCTTTGCCCTCCACTTGTCTCTCTGCTTACGTGCCGCTAACCTGGATTTCGCGCTTTTGGCCATGTGGTACGCCTCAGTCTTTCGGGGGCTTCCCCGTATGCAGGCCGGGCCAGCCGGGACCAGTATTTCAAACGGCCGCCTGAGAGTGGGGAATAAGGGGTCGCATATATTCGCATTGGCTCGCACCCCACGCCATGGGCGCACATTCTCTAGAGTGGACAATCATCTCATCTGCGGTCGATGATGTTGAGATGATGGCCTTGGCCATGGAATCGGTTCTCCCAGAGGGTGTAGAAATCGAACGGGAGAATGTGAAATCACACCACGGAGCACGTCAGACGATGCTCAGGACGCGCCTCAAGAGGAAGAAGGACATCCGCGAGTCCATGTCATTAGTGCAGAAAGACTTGTGGAGTTCGATACTGGATATGGGGGTCGAATCAAGAATAGACACTTCGAAATTCCTTCATGCCAGGCTCGATCTCCAGAAATTCGTATCAGGAGAGCATGTTCTCGCTAGCAAAGGCAGGTCCCGGCACTCGGTCAAACTTCGAATCAAGATAGAATGCTACCCGGGCCAGGAAATCATCGATGAAGCCATAACATTGCTGAATAGATATGCTAAACATACTGAGGATTGAGACGAGGTTTCAAGAATGAGTGCCGCATTCCTCGATGCAGGGATAGCATGACTCACGTAGTGACCGAGGCCTGTGTGAAACACAAATACCAGGATTGCGTCGTGGTCTGCCCTGTTGAAGCATTCAGGGAGGCTGACGATTATCTCGTCATAGACCCCGATGAGTGCATCGATTGTGCCGCGTGTGTAACGGAATGTCCCGTGGAGGCGATATTCGCCGACACAGATGTTCCCGATGACCAGGAATCTTGGATAGACAGGAACGAGGAAGAGGCCCCCGACCTTCCAGTAGCAGAAGGGGACTCTCCCGTACTCGCTAATGACTGATGGAGGTCCGGACATGCCTTCTATCGATCTAGCCTCAATGAAGTACGGTCAAGAACTTCTGAAGAGAGGCTTCGCGACCATGCAAGAAGGCGGGGTCATCATGGACGTAGTGGACGCTGGACAGGCAGCCGTTGCTGAAGACGCCGGTGCAGTCGCAGTCATGGCCCTAGAAAGAGTCCCTGCGGATATTCGTTCTGCGGGGGGAGTTGCTCGAATGAGCCATCCTGACATGATCAAAGGGATAATTGAGACTACGAGCATCCCCGTAATGGCAAAGGCTCGTATTGGGCATGAAGATGAGGCGCGGGTTCTACAGGAGCTGGGGGTCGATATGATCGATGAGTCTGAGGTCTTGACCCCAGCAGACCCATTCTACCACATAGACAAGAAGAGTTTCGATGTTCCCTTTGTTTGCGGCTGTACCAATCTCGGGGAGGCAGTAAGAAGAATTGCTGAGGGAGCAGCGATGATTCGTACGAAAGGCGAGGCTGGTACAGGCAATGTTGTCAGCGCGGTACAACACGCCAGAATTGTTGCCTCGGAAATTGAATATCTCCAGAACAGTGGCGATATTGAAGAAATCGTTGACCACATAATGGCCGGCTTCAAGAGGGTCAACTCCGCATCGGCAATGAATCTGGGGGATTGCAAAACTCCGTTTGGCACCCATGCGGAAGTTCGAGCAGAGGTGCAATCAGTTATTGAAGACGTGAAAGACATATCCAGACTCCCAGTCGTCACATTCTCAGCAGGGGGAATTTCCACGCCTTCAGATGCCGCACTGATGATGCGTCAGGGGATGGATGGTGTTTTTGTGGGGTCTGGCATATTCAAGTCGTCTGATCCAGTGAGGACTGCGGAGGCCATTGTGATGGCCACGCATTCATACGACGATCCTTCCGTAGTCGCAGAGGCCTCCGCCATGATAGGAGAGGCCATGCCCGGCCTCGAGATAGAGGATTTGCCGGTAAGGATGGACCAGCGAGGCTGGTGACTCAACGTCCCCTTCTAGCCTGAATGTTTCTTCTTGAGGGCTTTCGAGTTATCTTGTTCTCATTTTTAACGCCGCCCTGTTCAACGCCGGTACCGCCGAGGGTTATCGAGCCAGATGACATGAGTTCATCTGCAAGTGAGTTGGCCAGCTCTTCGGAGTCCTCTGGAGTGTTCAGTTTCTCTTTTGCAGCTATGTTGTACTCGTCGATGAATCGTCTCTGCTCGTCTGCTTGGGACTTCAATTCATTCTTGATTTCGTCAACTTCCGAGTAGAGTTCAACCAGGTTTGCATGGACTTCGTCGGCTGACTTCCTGTTGGATACAAACAGGGCGTGGAATCTGTCTCCCTCTGATCGAAGGAAGTCACGTTCCTCGAACAGAGGTCGGATTTCTTCCCATATCTTGTCGGCCTCCTCATGCGCATCGATCATCGCCTGATGCTCGGCGTCCGCTTCGGCCTTGAGAGCAAGGATGCTTCCATCCAAGTTCTTGAGGTCCAATTTTATCATTGTGTGCTCCTCGACCGAGGGGAGGAGCTCCTTCCTCTTCACACGGAGATTTTTCAGCTTCTTCAGCAGTTTGTTCTCCTTATCCAAGCTCAGTGTCCCGTCGGTCATTATCCGATCCTCGATATTGCTTATCTCGGATTCTGTCTCAGCGAGTTGAACGACCACCGATCTCGAGTTCTTGTTGTCTTCTCGGCGTCCCTTTGATCTTCCGATTAATTCCCTGATCCTCGTCTGTATGTCGTCTCTTCTAGTCCTGTGGACCTTGGCCCTTTCCCTGATTTTCTTCTGTTCTTCCATCATGGAATTTATCGATTCCCTGATTTCCTTCCCCTGGTTCTGTATTGCATCGCGTTGTTCAGCGGCTGATCTAGCGTCGTCGCTAAAGGAATTCCTCTGATTCCTAAGTCGCTTTGCTTTGGTTTCCATAGCATGAAGTCTATTCCGAAGATCATCGTCTTCGCGGTCTCCCTCGCCCTCATCCACGAGTTGTCGCGGGGGACTGCATTCTTGAATCGATTGCATCAAGACAGCGATGGCAGGATTGCACTAATTGCAGATATCGCAGGAATAAGCGCGGTAAATAGTGCAGTTACAATCATCGCAGAACCGAGGCCTCTCCTAAACCTGGTCGTCAAATCTGCCCTCGATTGCACGTTCAGAACCCTACCATTGACAAGGCTGCCCTCTGTGTTTTCAAGCCTGATCGAGACAGTGGCCTCTCCGAAAACGCTTGGGATCAGGCTTTGCCAAACGATCATGGATTCTCTCATGGCTTCTATCTGGGACTCGACGTCGTCCTTGGCTGAGAGTTTTGCAGGAGGCACCGTTAGCCTGTAGACGCCCTCCTTGGGCCTGAAGTCTGGAGTCTGGACCCTCAGAATGAGGTCGATATCGGATTTTCCTCTGTTGAGGATGAATGCCATCAGATTCGTCCTACCTCGTGCAAGATTCTCGATGTCGACATCGAACCATATATCCTCAAATGAGTTTCCTACTTGCTGGCGTCTCAATCGATCGTAGAGCCTGAAGAAGGGCGGGCATGCGATTGCTGAGTGGGATAGCAGCCTGACCCAGGTTGTCTCCCCTAACTCGGGATGGTCGAATAGCTCGTCCATGATATCTTGGTCTATGTACTTGGAGAGCCTCCTTCTCATTTCGTCGTCATCTATGGCGGTTGATGCTCTCAGATGCAGGAGATGAAGCAGCCTTTCTTGGAAGGAAACCATATCTAGATCGGGTAGCCTTCTTGCTATCTCACCGAGATGCAGTGACATACGAGTATGGAGGAGTGGGTCTGCATGGGCCCTGACCAGATCGAGGAATGGATCGGATAGGAGAGTCTTGTGGACAGCTGGCTGATATGAGTCAAGCAGGCCCCAAGGTTCCAATGTGTTGAATGATCTCAGAGGGGCTGTTATCTGAAGGCCCAGAGAGGCTAATATCGAAGAGAGAGCCAGCATCGAGAGCGGGGTCCTATAATCGTCTATTATTGGAATTAGGGACAAAGCGACGAGCGCGAGGCTGATGGCCAGTACGAAAGTCCTTCCTCGCAGGATTCTTTTGGTTACCCCGAATATCCTTCTTACCTCTGCATAGCCCTGGGAGTTCGTCATGGTCATGCCCTGTTCCGACATTGCGCGTTCATGCTCGTCGAACATGGAGATATTGAGCCTGAGGCTGAGAAAGAGGATGAAAATGAGGAAAATGTTTGCAATGATGATGAAACCTGATATCAAGAGCAGGAAGACCGAGAGTTCGACCCCAAACTGCTGTTCGAGGCCCCCATCCCACCACGTGGGCGTTGAATCCGCATACGCGACCGAGGATCCAAGCACGATCAGAAGCACAGCGGGCGTTAGGAAGTCCATTCGAAGGCCCCCGGTTATGAATAGGCGCTCAATCCTCAGTATTATCTGGTGCAAATTCTGCTCGCGGTCGCTTCTCCCCTCATCCGGAATAACCTCGGCATCTGAGAGGGTTTCTTCGGGAGCCTCTTCATCGTCCATCCTAACGTACCTCCATCTCCACTAACATCGAATCGAGGATTGATTCAGTTACCCTGTATTCTACACCATCGACCATGATTCCGTATTCGCTCCTTTCGACCATTGTTCCTGGTGACACATCGATTTTCAGCATAATCTCTGGGGCATCATTACTCATTTTTATCGCCTTCAAAATACCATTCTGGCCCTGTGGCATCTCGGACATTGGGATTATGACCTTTGATTCGTCAAATTCTCTTTCGAGGGATGGGATCTTCCTCCCGTCAAGGCCTTGTTCTGGATATCCGAGCATCTTGTCCAAGGCCAACTCATGCGATCTTGAGAGCGCAGCCTCCATCTTGGTTGCGAGTTCTGGTATCTCTCCCTCGAGACCTAATACGCTGGAAAGTAGGATTTCGATGAGCATCTGTCTTCGTTTAACCCGACTGGCGTGAATGAAACCCTCGGAGGTCAGTCTTGAGCCCCTGTAAGGAATATGCGTAACGAGATTTCTTGCTGCCAACTTCTTGATCATCTCGGTGACTGAAGCGGAGCTGACGTTCAGTCGATCGGCTAAATCACTCGTCTTTACGATCCCGCTGGGATCATCCTCGAATGCCTCCAAGGCACGCTTGAGGTACGCCTCTTCCCCTTCTGAAACGTCAATGTTCATGGGAGTCCTCCGTTAAGGCGCGGAATGTCGTCATGCATGCGGGACAGCGTGCAACCACGGGCCTCCGATTGATTGGTACCTTCAAGGTCTGTTCGCATGATGGGCAGTCGATTATGTCGGTTGATGACGAGGCCTTGGGTATCGAGTCCTGTTTCTCATTCACTGCTGGCCCT
>DAVB01000039.1:6022-11476 GCA_002505455.1 Euryarchaeota archaeon UBA52
CCTATCGGGATTTTCCATTGATGTCGAACATGCTGGGCAAGTGATTCTTGCCTGATTCGGGGAGTATCTTAGGCTTAATCCGCAAGTAGAGCATTTCACAGTGGACTCAGAGGATTCAACAGGCGACGATTCGTCGTCCGATGTCCTGCTGACCTCATTCTCGAAGGTGCGCATTATGAGTACGAGCAGGAGGATGACCACCAGGCCTACTAATGCGCCCAAAGCGGCAGCCTCCAAGGGGAATGGTAATTCCGATGTTGAGGCGGCATCTCCTGTCAACGTCACAGAGACGGTTCCTGAAGCAAAGATTCCGGTTGAGGAGTATCTAATCTTAATTTCTCCTGACGATGCGTCAGAAGGTAGAGGGACATCTAGCGATGATTCGTGCTCTTCTGATGCGCCAATGAGGGGAGTGGTCTTGGAATTGAGCACCCTGCCATCGAAAACCCACACTGCCTCGATGGATCCTGAGTCGAGTTTTGTGGTGCCAGTGTTTCGTATCGTGTAGGCTATCTCAACTGATTCATCGCCTGCAGAAATTTGGGATGCTGAAGCAATGACGCTTGCAGATGATTTGGATTCATCGATTCCAATCTGGGTGCGAGTCTGTTCACCGGGCCAGTTTACTGAATCGACTGTTACTTCCATTTGACCAGAGAATGAGTCTTGAATCGGCAGGGATATTGTCTGTGAGCCCGGGAGTACGGAGACGATCAAATTGGACTCCTCGACGGAGCCATCCAGCGATGCAGGCGTCGCCGTGACCTCGACGTCTCTCTGACGTCCTTCGCTCAACATGACCGTGATTTCAAGTGTGCTGGACTCCTGGTCGTGAGAGACGGATGCTATGTCTATCGTCTGCATGGGCATCACCGTCACAGAGACTGTTCCTGACAATTGATGTGAGACGCCGATGTCGTTCCCTTCTACGCTCCAAGATATTTCTCGGAAGCCGGGTTGGAACAATTGTATCGAAGAATCCAGTTCCTTTGATGAGCCGGCCTGTATGAGGACATCTGAACCGGTGGAGGAATCCGTGCCCGACGTTAGATGGAGATGGGCCGATACTGTGTCGAGCCCCCTGTTGTGAACTAGTGCCGATATTCTCGCATAATCGCCGCTATGGAGCGGCTCTCCTCTGACTGCCACACCCATCTGCCCCGCAGGCACTAAGTCCAGCGGGTTCGGATCGACGTGGAATTCTATGGATTGAGTTCGTCCACTCGGGAAGAGGCGCAAATGTAGATCATGCATGCCAGTGGAGTTCGCGCCCAGTTCAACGCTTTCATCCAAATTTGAGTTCTCTTCATCGAAATCTCCCTGTGCGAGTAGGTTCCAGATTTCATTATGCTTAATCCAAAGCTCCCATCTTTCATCCCCTTGGGATGATTCCGGGGCCACGGTGAAGTGGACATCAACGATGTCTCCCAAAAGTACCAATGAACCATTGGCTGAAGGCTCTCCAGATACTCCTTCTGAGACTGACAGCGACCAATCAACAATTGAGTCTTCGTCTGTTTCAGCTAAGACTGCCCCGGAGGTGATGAATAGGGCCGCAACCAACAGAGATGGAGCAATATCCGCTGGTCGCACGTGGTCCACCCTGATTCAACCTGTTTCAATTCAGCGGCTGATTGGAGTCTTTACGTGCAGTTTAAGCAGAGCAGGTACTGGAATCGAACGTGTCCGAAGCAGAGGGCGGGGTGCCAACCCCGCTTCAACTCGCAGAATCACTGCTTGCGAGACGCATTATGCTACGAGATGCCTTGCCTGGAGTGATACGCACCCTACAGGCTGAGGAAGAGGCTATTCTCCCGAAACTGCGCAGATCCGTTGAAAACAACGAGAAGTCGAACAAGGAAGTGGCACGGCTAAAAAATGAGCGGAATGAGTTACGGGATAAGGCACGTCCGAAGCTTGCAAGACTCCAACAGCTTCGAACGTCGATAGACGAATCCGGTGGCATGATTACACTCGAGCCGAAGTGGGCAAAGGAACGTCTTGAGGAGAAGATAACTGATATTGAGAACAAGATAGAGACTCAAGCATTAGACCACAAGGCGGAAGGGGAGCTTATTGCCGCTCGTTCCCAGTTGCTGAAAGAGAATGAAATGTGGCTTCAGAGCAGAAGAGAGTCTAATCCGTCAGTGGTCGAGTACATCGCAACGCGGAAGGAAATGTCGAGCCTCTTCAAGAAGGCTGACAGGAAACATGCAGCAATGGTGGAATTGAGCGAGAAGGGTCGTCCGATCTATTCGAAGAGAGTCATTCTTGAGCAGGAACATAAGGAAATCAGAAAACAACTGGATAGGGCGATGGAACTTGAGTTGCAATCGGATGCATCGGTCAAGTACTGGGAAGAGGTGGTGAAAAATGGCTTCGAAAAAGGAGCTGGTCACGACCTTCTTCAGAATTCGAGAAGGGTCGAAGAAGGCGAGGCTGCGAGCTTCGCAGCAAAGGCCAGGAGTCGAAAGACCCCGAAGAAGAGCTCTAGGGGCGCGAAGGGCGGTGAAGAAGAATGAGTGATGTTCCAGCATCTGAATCCGCCAAGGACCTAATTTTAAGAGCCAATTTGCTAGAAGATACCAGAAGAAGTCTTCGAAGCGAGAGGGAAGGTCTCGTTGGACAGGCCAGGGAAAAGAGGGCCTCGGTCTCCGTCACACGAGAGAAATCGGACTCACGAAGGAAGCACTTATCCTCATTCCACGAGAACAAAGAGGCTGCCGATAAGGCGAAGAAGGAGCGCGATTCAATCAACAAGTCAGTCCCTCCTCCTGTCGAGGTTCTGAAGAGCTGGGCGGACAAGAGTCTGGCGAAGCTAACAGGCATGAGCAACGATCTCACCGCAATGCCAACGCTTGCCAGGGAGATAAGAGAATTCAGCCTCTTCTTCGAGTTGATATCTGCAATATCTGTCAAAGAGAAGGGGGAAGACGCCCACAGTCGCTACGTCAAGTACAACAAGCTCAAAATCGAGGCGATCGAAAAGTTGGATTCCGACCATCCCAAAGAAGAATTGGATGATGAGAAGAATGCGCAGAGGAGTTCTGAATTCAAGGAGGTGCGCAAGATATCCAAGAGAATCGACAAGATCGACAAGGAACTGGATAAGATCTCCAAGGAAGTGAAGATGCTTAGGAAACAGGCCAAAAAGCTGGAGTCGGAGAGCAAGGTCTCGGATGCGATGGAGCGAGTGATGAGCGGATCGTCTCTTGATGCCACGGATGTTGCGTTGATATTGGAGAGGGGGGTTGATCTCGGATCTCTATCTGACACTGGGGGTGAGCCTGCAGGTAAATTCGAGAAAGACTCGCCTGGAAAGACGAAGAAGAGACGTATTTCCCCTATGAGAAGAGGTGCCAGAAAGACTCGCCTGCGCCATGAACGTGGGAGATAGGGACGTCTCGCTTATATGCACAACACCGGACCCGGAAACGATCACTGATGAGCGCACTGACCTCCAGCGACCTATTGGATCTGTTCGGATCCAAACCTACTGAGATTGAGGAAGAGGCCTCTAGGTTCAAGGAAATGAGGGATCAGTGGAATGAGAAAGTTAAGCAACGTATAGCGGAGCGAAACGGATTCAACCTCCAAGTTCAGGAGCTGATAACGGAAGTCCAGAACAAAAAGGCCGTCCGAGATGTGGCGAATCAGAAAGTGAAGGATCTGAAGAAGGTACGTGCTGAACGTACAGAGATTGCTAGGGAGAAGCGTGCGGCTCTGAAGGCTACCAAGGAGAAAATGGCGAGTTCAAAGTTGGCGGACACCGAGAATGGGGCGAAGAAGAGATCTGTATCCAAGATCAGGGCTGAGATGACCCAGCTCGAGCATAAATTCGAGCGTAATATGCTCAATATGAAGGAGAAGGCCTTCATGAAGAAGATGAAGGAGTTGAGTATCGAACTCAAGGAGGCCAAGAAGGCTAAGGCTCAAGGCGGTGGATTGAGTGAACTCAAAGAAGAGCTATGGAAAGCTGATCAGCTTCAGGACAAGGCTCACACGGAAGTTGAGGAGGCTGTTGAATCCGCTCAGCAAGCCCATGACGTGATGTCCAGGATATCTAACGAGGTTGACAAGCTCAGAGAAGCTGCGAACAAGTCCCATTCAGGACTAGTCAGGGCTAAGCGAGAGGCCGACAAAATGCATTCGAGGTATATCGTGTCCCTGAAATGCATGCACTCCATGAGCGATCTGATATTCGCTATGAAGGCTAAAGAAAGCGGCGGTGAGATCGAGAGTCCGGACGAACAGCGAACTGGTGTCTCTGACATCATGGAGCAGCTCATGTCGGGCGGGACAATATCCACTGACGATCTGATGATGATACAGCGTAAGGGCTAAGATCAGTCCTGATTGACTATTTTTCCAGTGAGTGCCTCTATGATGTAGGTCTTGCCTGTGTCCGATGCTGTCAGCACCCAACCAGGCACCCATGCTCGGAATCTATTCACCTTGAGTGAATCCTGATCAGTTCGATACCATTGCAGCAGAGATGCCCTTGAGGTTCCTCGTTCAGAGGGGGATGCCCTCGTGTCCAATCTCGCAGTTACCTCATTCCTCATGTTGTCTTCTTCACTCCATTCGCCGGTCCACTCAATTCTCTCCATTAGGATGTTGGGCCTTCCTTGTTCAGTCATTCTGTGGAACGACCCAGTCCAAGGATTCTCAATCACAACCACGGATCCTGCCATTGTTTCGCCATGATCGGCAATCAACGTGGCAGAGGCTGACCAAGCTCTGACCTCAAGGAGGATTGGTCTAGTTATTCCGTCTATGCGAAGTGTTTCGAGGATGTTTCTAATCTCTATTCTATGAGCCAGCACGGAGTCTGACTCGAAGAGCGGAGTGCTGTCTTCATCGCTATCCCCCTCCTCATTCGCAGAATCCACGGGAGAGAGTTGCGCCTTGCCCAAAATGCGTATTATCTCCTCGCGGCTCCACACCTCATATCCGTTGCCTTCCAGGAGTTCCCTGACAGCCGAGGGGACGGGCCTTTCACTCGCCAGCAGGGACCTGGAGCGGCCTGAGGAGTGGATTATGAGTCGTTCCGCATCCTGCATGGTGAGGGGGATATGGGTATGAGGAGCATGCCAGACATACAGTGATTTTCGAGAAACGCCTGGGATTGATTTACACTCCCCGAGAAAGGAGAAACCGGCTGGTGCTGCAGCGTCCACACTCGTGTCGAGAACGATTCCCTCCGACTCGAGTGCCCGAAGTACGGCGTCGCCCATGCCTCCCCATGCGCGTGTAGAACATCAACCAGTCGTTTCAGAGATTGTGATCTAAGGACATCAGCTCCGACTGACCCGCGTCGATTATGCAGATGGAGCTGATTGCGAATGGCTTGGCGCATGCGGATCCGAGTTCCCTGTTCACCATCTGGAGCCTGTGAACGGGTATGTTCGGGTGATTGGATGCGAGGACGTCTACGTGCTCCTGCGGGCAGTT
>DAVB01000051.1:0-1195 GCA_002505455.1 Euryarchaeota archaeon UBA52
GTGGCTGCTGGGCGTTCTGGCGGGATTCCCTCATTCTTCGATTCAGCGATAGGTGGATCAGGGGCGAATCCAATGGCGCCACTTGGTTCAGGTCACAGGCGTATAGAAGAGGGGGTTCCGGTTTTGGTTGATATCGTCCATGTTCATCGGGGGTATATCTCAGATTGCACGAGGATGTTCAGTTCAGGGAGTCTACCTGAAATTTGGGTCGAGAGATTGAATGATATGGTTGAGATTAGAGATTCCATAGTGAATAAACTCGGCTCTGGCGGAACTTGCTCTGAAGCTTGGGAGATGGGCAGGGGGCTTGCTGTTGAAATGGGGCATGCGGAACATCTTATGGGAATGAAGCCGCACCAAGCAAAATTTCTTGGCCATTCTGTTGGGTTGGAGTTGGATGAATCACCGGTCATAGCTAATGGTTTTGCCAGGGGGATGCATGAAGGGTGCATCATGGCAATAGAGCCCAAGGTAGTCTACAATGATGGAGCAGTAGGGACTGAAGACACGTGGGTTGCGGGAAAGGATGGGCTTGAGTGTCTAACTGCTGGGGAGTCTTTTCCGCTACATGTAGAGTGGTAATATGTCACGAAAGAAAAGGGATTACGCGGCAAGAAATCTTGCAAGGATTCTGAAGGAAAGAACCGACCCGCACGGGTATCCGATGAATGATGAAGGGATTGTTCGAAGGCTGACAATAAGCGACGAAGGGGATGTAAAAATGTGGTTGAAACCGAAAATGGCGCACTGTCCGTGTTGTCTTCATGATATGCTCCTGCTGAAAGAGGAAATTGGCAGTCAGCGAGGAGTTTCTTCTGTTAAATTCAAGATAGTGGACATCCCTGGATCCGAGGAATGGGATGCTGCTTTATCTTAATCCTGTGAGAGTCATTTCCACATCCTCTTGATACCTAACGATTGACTGGATATTCATCGGATTGACTCTCTCGATCCGCCTGGAGAATCTGTTCACGATTCTTTTCTTTTCTTTGTTCTATGACTCTCAATTTCAAGGAAAGTCTACTGGAAAGGAACCAGACAAACACACCGATTCCGATTATATCGAAAATGATGATTGCTAAAATTTTTGGATCTTGTAAATCGACCATACTATTCAGCGATCTTCCCATCTAGTCCACTTGCCAGACTGTTTGTTGAAGTAAAGGCCTGCCTTCTTCATCCACTTGTTGAACTT
>DAVB01000051.1:1495-34162 GCA_002505455.1 Euryarchaeota archaeon UBA52
CATCCACTTGTTGAACTTGGTTGCTCCTGCTCCTGTAGCTATGATGAAATCTTCACGATGCTCTTGGGCTTGTATGTATCCTTTGGCAGCAAGCGTCTGATCAATCCAATCATCGATGCTCATGAGTGTTCCTGAGATGTTGCTGGCCTCTGTGGATGCTATTATTTCAGTAGCTGCGGCACCCGTGGCCTCTATCTCCTTAATCATCAGATCGGCTATGGAATCTGCACTCGCCTTGGTTGGTGGTGAGACGATAGGATCTCTTGGGCCTCTTTTTGGATCGATTTTGACCCAAGTCTCTGGGTCAGCAAGTCGTTCCTCTATACTAGTAGCGAGATCAACGTGAAATTCTTCTTCACACTCCCAGCATACGAACTTGTAGTCACGGATATCGTCGATTACAGATGAGCCCCGTGGATCCATTTCATCGCCACAATGGGGGCATGCATGGAGGCACAGTACTGGTGCAATCTTTCTCCTGAAATCTACAATATCTTGTGGTGTGCCATCTAACTCCAACATCTCATGATCTCGTGCAGCTTCTAGCCCTCTTGTCTCTAGTTGGTCCTTCAACTTGGAGCGTTGCTCAGACTTGGGCTCATCATCATAGATCGTCTCTAATTTGACAATCAACTCAACTGTTTTTCCTAGCCTGTTCATTACTAGTTTCTTATTCCTAAATGATTCGACTCTTGCTATCCGCTGTTCTTCTCGCTTTTCAGTTAGTTGTTGAAGAAGGTCTTTCTGTTCCCTCTTGAAACGCTGTTCCTGAATTTTGTCGACCTTCTTTGGCTGACCGCTCTTTGTGATTACGTCAGCGATAAATCTCTGTCTACTTGATGCCCTGGGCCCGGATTTAACAGATTCGAGAACAGATTTTGCGATCTCTTTCTTGATGCCGTAATTATTCACTAGTTTTTCTTCGTCAAGTTTCTTGAGGTCTCCGATTTTCAAACCGGACTCCGATAGAAGTTGCGAAGTCGTCTCGTCGATACCCCTTCTAAGCAGCGCTAGATAGGTATCCTTCTTCGCCATTTAATCCCCTCTCGATGGTCCGGCTGGGCCGACCCGACGCCTGCCGGATAGGGGGGTTGAATTTCAAGTCACGGTAAATCTGATTTGCAATCATCTTGCAATTATACGGCAAATAGACGTCCATTGCTCAGGTGTAAGTTCCTCCGGTCGCTTATCCATGAAGCCTCGGAGATTGCCCCCTTCATTTTCCAAATTATCCAATATTCGGAGCCAATCGGAAGATGACCATTTTCCAATCTTGAGGATTCCTCGAGGGATATCTCGGAGCGATGTACGCATCTTTCGCCTTCGTCTTCCAAAGCACCAAGAAGATATTCTTCGGACTAATTTCCTACTTACATCTTGAAGTTCTATTCTGGAAACGGGTCTGAGTGTCACGATGGATGAGTAAACATCGGGTTGCGGTCTGAACGATGATGGAGGGACATCAGAGATGAGCTTGCATTCAAAATCAAGCCAAAGAGCGATTCCTAATGGGCCTCTGTCCTTTGGTATGCTCTTCATGACCATTCTATGAGCAAACTCTCGTTGAACGAGCAGGGAGATTCCCATAAGAGGGTTTGAACGATGGTGCTCTTGTATTCTTTCAAGAATCGGACTGGAAATGCCGTAAGGTATGTTTGCTACGACATGTGTTATGGTATCGGGCCATTGAATACTCAAAGCGTCCTCATTGAATAGATTTAGACCTTCATGATTCAATTCTGATTCTAAAAAATCACATGCATTTTGAGATATTTCTATAGCGGTGATCTTTGAACCCAAACGGAGAAGTTCCACAGACAGAACACCTGGTCCAGGTCCAATTTCAAGTACATGTGAATCGTTATTCAGACCGAGATCCGACGCTGCTTGAATCGATGTACGTATGGGAAACGGGTCTATCAAAAAGTTCTGACCGAGATTTGGCTCTATATTGTATCTGGAAAGATATCTATCAACAATTCTAGAAGGGTGTTCAGGTTCACTATTGGGTAAGGACACAATCAAGCCCCAGCACGTACAACGAGATCTATCAATCTGGGAGATTGTGCAGGATCTTCCATTTCTTGGACGTATCGCTCGGCCAGTAATGCAGAAGCGTCTTGTCCGATTGCATTAGTCACCCCCTGGAGGTCATTCCAACCCATTGAACCTCTCTTGGAGACCCATTGTTGAGCTGTTGACTTGCCTATTCCTGGGAGAAGTTGGTATGAGTGCATCTTCAATGATATCGGCTGTGCTCTGTTGTAGAATGAAAGATGGACTGATTCATCCATTGCTATTGATTCTACAATCGCCTCGTTCAAATCATCCCCATTATTCAGAGAGACGTCTTTTTTCCTTATGCTGGAAAGTGGCCCTATACGAGGATCTTCTATCGATATCCAGCCGATATCGGACGGTAGTGAGCCATCCTGCATAATCTTTGCACGTACTAGGAAAAGACCGGGGTGGGTAAGCCCATGGATCTCCGTGCCGCTTGGTCTTCGTTCGATCACAGAAAGCACTCTGATCGTCGATTCAGCTTGCATTTCATCGGGAGTTCCCTCATCTCGATCGTCCAACATGCATTAGGCCCCTATTGAACGGAAGGGGATTTCATTGATGAATCGCTCTATCGGCTTCAAAGGACGTGTTGACGCACGATATCGAGGACAGACTCGACTTCATCGGTATCCATTGCAATTCGCTTCGAGGCTAATATGACCCGAAGTGCGTGAACGCTGAGAGGCATCAATTCCGCTATTTTAGCACATATGTCTGGGTGATCGCCGAGCTTCTCATTCGCAGATAATGCCGTCGACAATTCCAAGAAAACTTTGGAATCGGTCTTTATTCCCCCTCTTTGTGCACTTGCAGCCCACTCGGAATGCTGTAGTGCCATCTGTTGCTCGTATGAAAGCTCTTGACGGCGCTCTTGAGCTGACAAGAGTAAATCTCTCACCTTCGCATAATCGACATATTCATCCGAGTCAGACATCTAATTCACTCCTCTTCATTAACCAGATTCTTGGCCTGGTCCACCCATTGATCACGCTTCACACGACCAGGGAAGAACTCGATAGCTTCGTTAACTTGGTCTTCGAGATCGCCCCTCATTTTGCTGATTTGCAAGTAGGTGTAGATACCCAAAGCGTTCAGTTTCTCTTCGATGAACGGACCAACGCCCTTGATGACCTGAAGATCGTCTTTGTCACTGGCCTTAGCCGTACCGAGCACCTTGAAATCGATTGATTTGGCGCGCTCCCTCACACGCTCAAGTTCCGCTTCTTTCTTGTCTTCTTTTGATGCCTGCTCCACATTCTCCATGGGAGCTGTGGCGGCTTCCTTCTTGGCCTTCTGACCCTGACGACGTGGTACTTCGGGTTTTGGAGCGCCATCTGCAGCACGAAGATGCTCTGGCCTGACGATTAGTGTCTTAGGCATATTCTTGTCACGAACGTCGACGATGAATGCTCGTCCTTGTTTGGCCATGACGGTGCCGGTTACACCCTGGAAACGACGGTGTGGCATTCCTTTCTGCTGTGCACCATCCAAAACTACGGAAACCTTGTCTCCCACCGAGTATTGGTGCATGGATCTGGTGATGTTTATTCTGCTTCGCTGGGACTTGGTGCGAGACAGAATTGAACGTGTTCCCTGACGAGTTCCATGACTTCTTTTCATGTTCACCGGGCCTCCTGAGACTAACTCAGCGAGCCGGCGACCTGCCTGCTGCGTTTAAGTTCATCTCCCATGAGGAATTCAGTCTGCATGCACATCTTCAACGTCTAACCAGATAACTTCGCATGGAGCGTCGATGATACTGGTAACCGAGGGGATGGTTCTTCCTTCATCAGAATGTACCAATTCTTTGATGTATGTCCCAGCCTCGCATCTCAAAGTCATTTCAATCTCATCGCCTTCAATTTCTACTCGGTCTACCGATACGACTTTTCGTAATCGATTTCGATCGGCTCGTCTATGACTGACGCGTTTCGGCGTTTGCTGCTCAATCGTAGTCCCCGCTAAAGCAAATATGTCTTTGGATATCTTGTCAGGATTTTCAATTGATTCTGTTTTGAACCTTATAGTGTAGCTTTTCTCGGATCTAGTCTGCTTGATTCTAGCTACTTCTTTCCTATCCGACAGCCTGAGTGAATCAATTTCCACGCGCCCCTTGGCATTAGACTCGACTAACTTGAGTAATGATTCAAATTGAGGCGTTCTCTTCTTGGGAGATTTGACTTCAAGGACGAAGGGTCTGCCCTGACCCAGGCATCGGACGTCGATATCTTCTCTTCCCATGCCATGAAATGCTGTATCTATGGCATTCATTTGTTCAGCGATGGGCTTTCCTATCAAATCCTGAACCGAGTCTGGATATTGAAGGCCGGTTGATTCACATGATTCACAACCGCCATCACGACCTCGACATGCTCTACAAGGCCATCTTGTCTGGGGTATGCCTCTGGATAGTTTCCTATATCTCCCATACAGGAAAACAGGACGTACGTCAACATCAACTCGAAGGGTCAGGGTATCTATCAAGACCATTAAATCAGGGCGCTCTCTAACAAATTCAACGCCTTCTACTCTGCTAGATATGCTGCTTTGTACCTCTTCTACGAATGCTGCTTTCAATGGCTTGCTTCCCGGTGCACCGTATCTGGAACGTATGCGATCTTCTTCCTCCATCAAATCTTTAGGGATGTGTACCCCAATCTGCATCGTAGAAAACTGAATTCCATCACAGGCTGATGAGACTATGGTTGAAACATTACCTACATCATCTAGCAGATTTTCACATGTTGGGCATTCGATAGGAGGTTCTTGATTGGCAAGTTCCGAATCTCTTCTCTCGGCCTCCTTTCTCAAAGTTAAGCCTCCTTCGGCGCCGATGGCATCAGTTCTCCTGCCACCGAGTCTATGGAGGCAAAAGTCGCAACATCCTATTCTGACCAGATATGCTATTCCCAGAGGAGCAGGGCACGGCGGGGCGTCCCATTCAATCATCGATTCTCCATCAATGGGATTTTCATCATACCAGTCTATCTCTTCAGAGGGCGTCTCGACTGGAGTCACATCCTCCCAGAGGCCTTCTTCTGCAGAGCCGTAGCCGGCGCTTGAGTAGGATACCCACTCTACTTGGTCAACATCTTCATCAGCATTTGCGGCCATAAGAATCACCTGCCTTGGTCGGAAAGACCGTTGGCACGCTGAGTGGTCGTCAAGCATCATCGCTATGATTGTTGCCACCGGTAGAGTGGTTCTTTTTCAGCAATCTCTCGAAGGATATCGAAGCTGTATATTCCACTTGAACATCCCGATGGCCATATGAACTTGAGACCATAATGGCCGACAATCTCGATAGATGGTTTCTCAATTCTTAGCCTGCTCAGTTCCTCTTGGAACTCAATCATTCTCTGTTTGTTCTCTCTTCTTGGTTTGCAATTGGCACATGGGCAATCTAGACGGAGATCTAGATATTCGACATGATATTCGGCGCCATCTGAGAATGTCATGTTACATGACTCGTCTCCCCGTTCTATATCTGTGAGTGACATAACGATAATTCTCCATTATTACTTATCACAGGGGGCTTCAGGATGCTCTAAAACTGTTGCCGGATTAAACAGCCCTTCATAATGAGAATGGTGGTACACCTTCTGTATGGTTCTCATGGGGCGAAGGTCAGGAAGGCGTTCGGACTTGATTGAAGCCTATGCGATATGCAAAGATATCACAAAGGCTGCGTCGACGTCTTTCTTGCGATCATTCAGGCATCTTCCCCTCGAAAAAAGGAATGCTGTGTATGCTCTTTACGCGTTCTGTCGCCGTGTAGATGACATCGCTGATGGGGATTGGCTGCCTGATCTTTCTGGTATTGGCCCGGAAGAGATGAGTGATCTAGATGCGAGGACTGTCGATAGATCGGTCATTCTTTCCATCGATAAGCAGTCAGAGGGTTCTAACCCTGAGCCCGATCATTCTTTGAAATTGAGAGCATTGATTCACTTCAGAGATATGCTCACTCGCGCTCATGAGGGGCATTCAGTATCCGACCCGATATTCGTTGCTCTCAAAGATACATTCAATCGTTTTCCAATACGTGTTAGTGATTTGCACCAACTCATTGATGGCATGGAAGACGATCTCTATCCTACAAACTATCGTTCTTTTGAAGATCTGCGGGGATATTGCTACAAAGTCGCATCAACAGTGGGTTTGTCGCTCATAGAGATATACGGCTATGAAAATCCAGATGCTAGAGAGCACGCTGAAGAAATGGGTATCTTTCTTCAAATGGTCAATATTCTTCGAGATATCCAAGAAGACCTAGGTCGTGGCAGGGTATACCTGCCAAAAGATGAACTCGAACTGTTCGGGATTTCGAATGAGGATCTGTACGATTCCGATCTCCCCACGAGTCGAAGGTGGAAGGAGTTCATGAGGCATTATATCAGCAGGGTCAGGACTCACCAAAAGAATGCAGTTAGACTTCTCCCTCTCATTGAATCGGATTCCAGATCTAGCCCGTCGATCATGGCTTCGGTTTATGCGGAAGTTCTTGATGAAGCAGAGCGAAGAAATGGGGATGTTCTATCTCGACGGCTCAGTCTTGGATTCATGAAGAAGATGAGTTTCGCCTTCTCGACGCTTATGGTTTGGTCTTTCAGAGGGGATGATTGATGACAATATCAGAGTCTCAAAGGCCCGATCCGGACGTGCTTATCGTAGGGGCGGGACCAGGGGGTTTAGCTAGTGCTATGCTACTAGCGCACTCTGGTCTAGATGTTTTGGTTGTAGAGAAGTGCGCAGAGGTAGGCGGTCGCACCAAAATCATAGAGCAAGATGGTTTCAGATTCGACCGCGGCCCCACATTCTTCCATTATCCCGAAATAATCGAAGAGATATTCCAGGCAATTGGCCTAGATGCTCACAAGGAGCTCGGACTTATTCCTCTTGATCCATCATACAAATTGGTTTTCGGGCAGGGGGGCTCAATCGAAGCTACGAGTGATTTAGATGAAATGACTGAGAGGGTCAGAAGTCTATCTGGCGATGATAATGCGGAGGGTTTCAGGAAGTATGTCACGGAAAACCGACGTAAACTTGCGAGGAGTAAGTCAAGTCTGCAGTCACCATGGAATGGTGTTTCGGACTTGTTTAGCAGGAAAGCGTTGGAAGCGGCATCCGTGATGAGGCCATGGGCAACTGTTGCTAGTGACTTGAAACGGCTTTTCCCGGACGAGCGGATTCGACTGGCCATGTCTTTCCAAACAAAATACCTGGGAATGAGCCCTTTTCAAGCGCCTTCTCTCTTTACGATCCTTGCTTTCCTCGAGTATGAGCATGGGATTTTCCATGCAAAAGGTGGTTTAGGCAGTATAACTGAGCGCATGGCAGATATTGCCGTTGGGCTTGGGGCTGAGATTCAGCTATCTACTCCAGTAGAGGAGTTGCTTCTTGATGGCAAGCGTGTCGTGGGAGTGAGGACGGAGAAAGGCGAGATACGATGTGATAAGGTAATCATGAATGCCGATTTCGCTAATGGTATGACTTCCTTGGTTCCAAATGATAAGCGGCGGAGATGGAGTGATAAGAAACTGGCAAAGAAATCTTACTCCTGTTCCACATTCATGCTGTATCTCGGTACGGACAAGACGTGGGATCAACCTCATCACCAGATCTATGCATCTTCGAAGTACGAATCGAATCTTGAAGATATTACAAAACATCGAGTTACTTGGGAAGATCCGTCGATATATGTCCAGAATGCTTGCATCACAGATCCTGGTCTAGCCCCTGATGGGTGCTCTACACTCTATGTGTTGGTTCCGGTTCCAAATGTAGATGAGTCGATTGACTGGAACAGCATAAAGCACGATTACAGGGATGTAATCCTCAAACAGATGGAGAAACTAGGGTTTGAAGGTGTTGAGGATCATATCGTAAGCGAGTCGATTGTGACTCCCGACGATTGGGGCTCATCAGATATCTACCGAGGTGCTGTGTTCAATCTAGCGCACAGCCTTGATCAGATGCTATTCCTAAGGCCCGGAAATAGATTTGATGAGTTTCAGGGCCTGTACCTTGTAGGTGGTGGCACGCACCCAGGAAGCGGACTCCCGACAATTTTCGAGTCGGGCCGTATAACCAGTAAATTGGTCTTGGCAGATTTGGGCATTCACCCTGAATGGAATGGGGTAGATACGTGGTTCCCTTATTCCAAACATCCTGTCCCTGAGCCCTCTGGTCAGATTTCATCTAATCCCTCTACTGTGGTGTCATGATGCGTTGTATTCCCATTCTGTTGTTGTCTGTTTTCGCACTATCTGGTTGTGTGGCTCCCGAGCTCTCTTCAGATGGAGTAGGATCTTCGGAAGAGTCTCCACAGCGCATTTCTTTTGAGTCGGTAACTCATCAAGGGGGCGATAGCACGCCACAAATACTCGACTTGAGGGAGGCTGTGAATGAAGAAGATGCCCTTATTTTGTGGATCGGGGCTTCGTGTAGAGGATGCCATGATTGGACTGATATGATTTACGCGGGCATTGAGAACGGGACGATCGAAGAGTCCAGAGTGGTGAGCATTCATCGATATGCTGCTTTCGAAGATGAAGGGGAAGTGGTTTCAATGTATGTTGGAGATGAGGCTGAACACCCTTCTAGTTGGCCGGTGATGGTTCCAGACGAAGATGTGAAGATATTGGATTTGGATACTGGTTTGATATCGACTCAGAGTATCTATGAAGCGTTCAATCAACCGTCAACGCCCACTCTGCAGATATATCGGAGTGATGGAAGTGTTGAATCGCTCGAACACTCATACTGGGCTGACTGGGATGAATTAGTTGATATTGTAAAGATTCTAGACGGAATATGAGGAGGGGCTGATATGGATGTGTACGATCTCTCTTTCTTTCTCTCGACAATGTGGGTAGGACCATTTTGGTTCGCTATGCTCCTCTATCCTGACCATGACATGACCAAGAAAGTCATGAGTGGGTCTTTGTTCTTCATTGGTCCGATAGCAATATGGTGGGCTCTTATGGCTTCAAACCCGCAAGCCTTAGTGGAGTTTACAATGGATTCTACCAAACCTGCTAGCGTGCTTGCTGGCTTAGCCGAATTACTTGGTACCAGGGCTGGCGCCTCTGCTGCCTGGGCACACTTTGTCGCAGGGGACATTGTCGTAACAAGATGGATGTGGAAGAGGTGTCTAGAAATGAACAGTAGCCGATGGGTAGCAGCGTCATCCATCTTCTTTGGTGTTATGCTGATGCCAGTAGGGGTAGCAATACATCTCGCAGCGGTTCGTGTTGATTCCAAAGATTGATTCGCCCTAGGACGTAAGTCTGACCTCGATCCATCCCTCCATCTCACGGACCTCATGAACTTGAAGCGGTCTCTTCTTTCGCATCGATCCGACAAGTCTGCCATATGCTGGGAGCAATGGAAAGGGTGACCATTCGCGAACTTCTCCTGTTTCAAGCTCGTATCGGGATTGATGGAGGGGGCATGTTACGCAGTCTTCCTCCACCTTGCCCCCCCATGAGAGTGGCCATCCCATGTGCTTGCAAAGCGCACCTGTTGCATGTATCGTATCCTCCGTCCTCAGCAACATGATTGGAGTTCGCCCTATTGTCTTCATCTTTTTTTGTCCTGTTTTCAACTTACTACTCTTCATGACTCTTTTCCAGGAGTCTGTTGAAACGTTTTCCACGTATGTTCGTGTGTGTTCTAACGTATGAATTGATGTTGAGTCTTCACATCACGCCTGCTATCTTCAAAATCTTTCGATCTAGATTAGATATTGGGACAGTAGATGGGTCAGTGCCCTTGGAACATTGACCTGACCAAACCTTGACCCGTAGTTCCCTGTGTGTCAAGTGATGGACTACTTCTCCTACCAGGGTTAGCGAATCGGTAGCGATGTCACTCATAGGTGGCCCCCACATGCCGCCGAATCTTTCCGAAGAGTCTCTTCTAGATAGACGTGGCCGGCCTGAGGGATCGAGCAAGACGGCAGCATCGAGGTTTTCGATCGATTTCTTCCTCTTGGTCGCGGCTGGATACGCTAATGGATTTTCTTTGCCCTCGCAACTATCAGAGATTGGGCATAACTCGCATTTTGGGGTTTTTGGCTTGCATATTACTGCTCCAAGATCCATCATGGCCTGATTAGAATCCCCTGGTCGACCGGGGATGAGCATGGAATTGGCCCAGATACTGACTAGATCATGGGTCGGGTTTGAGTTTCCAGTCTGTCTAGAGGCTACCCGGCGAACATTGCCATCCACCACCCCAATATGCAGATCAAATGCAATTGACCCCACTGCAGCAGCAGTGTATGCGCCTATTCCAGGTAATTCTAGAAGCTGTTCTATTGATCCGGGGATGGTGCCATCAAAGCCTCCTTCTATGGCCGGCTTAGATACTTGTACGGCAAGAGCGTGCAACCTTCTTGCTCTAGCGTAGTATCCTGCACCTTGCCAAAGGGTTAGGAGTTCCTCTTGATCTACTTTAGCGAGTGCCCTAGGATTGGGAAATCGATCCGAGATTTTCTCCCAATATTCGACTCCCCGGGATACCTGAGTCTGTTGGAGTATTACCTCTGAAAGAAGGATCAACCAAGGGTCCTTTGTTCTGCGCCACGGCAAATCACGCTTCTCAGCGTCATACCAGTCAATCAGACTTTTCCGAAGAGGATGGTCATTCGTCTTTGACGATTTCATCCCACCACTCTCCATCCTTGGATTCGCTTGATTCACCGATTACCTGATCTTTGAGTTTGGGTTCAGTTTCAATGGAATCGTTAACATGGGGATTCATGGCCATTGAATCTGGAGACTGGTACACAAACTCGGCCTCTTGAGGAGGATCGTCCCCGGTCAACAGCCCAACAAGGAAAATAATGAATCCGAAGGTCATACCGCAGCAAGAAGCGAATCCGATCAAACCAGCTCCAAGTAGGGGAGCGATAGCTTCTGCTGCGTCTTCGCCGACTATCTGAAAGAAGGCGATTGTGGATGCATCGCTATCATACAATGTGAATGGGATCGACGAGTTATCTTCATCGTATAGTGTAACCCAGAAACTCTGTCCTACCGTACAGTTTTGAGCTGGTTCTCCTATTGTGTCACAGATATATCCTATGGTGACCAAGTCATCATCCTCAGGATCTCTGACCTCATTGGACATATCGCATTTGAGAGTCCCGACGTTTTCATCTGTGACATTCGCCCAGCCGCGGGCATTATCGACGCCGGGCCAGAGAATTTCCATACGCAGGCCCTCGCAAACATCGATTTGACCATCCTCATTCGCATCCGAATATTTACCCTCCACCATAAGCATCCAAGGTAGGCTACCTGCTCCATCTTCGTCGACAAATTGTACGAATCCAACATGATGTGTTTCGGTTTCCATGGTCTCAAAATAGTAGTCGGAGGCGTCGTAATCGATTTCCTCTAAATCTTCCATCTCCTTGACGCCCTCATTGGTGAATACCCCTGCGACTAACAATAATGAAGCAAAGAATAGGCAAATCACGCCTCCAGTTATTAGCATGGGATTGCTTGCCATGCATCGGCTACTGGATTCGAATGTTAGTAGTTATCCTCGATGCTGAATTCTCCTAATGACCTCGTTGGCTGCCGATTCGGCTGAATTGATAGCACCTTGCATACTTGCATGCGCCATATGGTCCCCGCAAGTGATAATTCCATTCTCATCGATTGGTCTTGAGAACGGTAAATCAATTCCTCCCTCGTGCGAAGGGAGCGCCGCACTGATATGTTGAACGTCGAGAGTTTTCCAGTTCTCGCAATCTGGAAACCATTGTTCAATCTCTCTTCTAGCGCGTGATTCGACTGCTTCAGCATTACTCAGATTTAGAGAAGCAGCGGCATCGCCGACAATCGTTGCAACCACCAATGATCTGCCCTCAGGTGCGTACGATGGTTGAACATCGGATGGAACTGCCATGTGCGCTATTGCAGTCTTCCCGACTTCATAATCGCCGTTCAAGAGTAAGAATTTGCCCGGAACGGGCGATCTTGGAGAATCGAAGTATACAGTCCAAACCCCTCTCATAGACTTCTGTTCCGACGGAGATGGATGAGCGACTACGACTTGGTCTACTGTTTTTCTCTGTCCTTCTACATTGATCGTCATCGGGTCATCTGCAAATGCGCTTGTTGAAAGAGCGATTCGTTCGAATCCGATGCTTTTCGCTAAACGATTAGGATACGCCCCTACGCCCTTTCTTGGCAGGACCATGTCGCCTCTGGACATCGAAGAGAATATGAAGCGGAAAAGTCGTTCATTTGTGTCTAGTTTCGATTCGAGGAATATGCCTGCGAACAGAGGTCTGAGCAGCCTATCAATGAACGAATCGGAAAGACCGAACTTACGGAGGTACTCATATGTGGAGGCATTCCCTCCACTGAACGTCTTTTTGATGCTCATTCTACTCAACGATACTCTCAATTTGGCCATCCCGATCAAATCTGACCAGCGCTCTGCCCCGAGCAGCTTGAAAGAAGAAAATGGTCTTCGAAAAGGATCCGAATATGTTGTTATTTTCGGCTTCCCGCTTGTGGTATTGATTATTCTCGCCCCTGGATTGAATGCCTTCGCCTCGAGCGACTTGAAATCGATCTCAGATTTGCTATGCGGATATCCTGTCTGCATGACGTGGAATCCTCTGTCTAGAAGAAAGCCATCAACGATATCTGTCTTCATCCTCCCCCCTATTCTTTCTGATTTTTCGTAAATCTTTACCTCTAATCCAGATTCTAGCAATATCTCTGCACATCTCAACCCGGAAATTCCTGAGCCGATGATGTGAATTGTAGGTTTACTCATGGCTTCCGGCTCTCCTGGGATCGGATGTTGCCAAGTCCGCCGTCTACGGGCATTACTGTTCCAGTCATCCAATCAGGTGCTTCAGAGATTAACCATGATACCAATGATCCCACTTCTTGCGGTTGGCCCACTCTTCCCATGGGGTGCATATTTTCAGAGATAGCTCTTGAGTTCTCATTAGAAAGCAGGTGATGAGACAACGGAGTCTCAACTAGGCCGGGTGCGACTACATTGACCCTTATGCCTCTCTTCGCATAATCTGCGGCCGCGGATCTAGCAAGCCCCTCTACACCTGCCTTGGCTGAGCTGATTGAAGTGTGGTTTGGCAGACCGATTTTAGCAGCCGCTGTAGAAAAAAGGACTATCCTTCCACCCCCGGATTTCATCATAATCGGTATACTGAATTTCATCGCTAAGAAAGCGGAGGTTAAATTCATAGAGATCGTATCTTGAAACTGCTCAACACTAGTCGCGTGGAGCGGTCGAAGCAGAATCGACCCCACGGCATGCACTAATGCATCGAGTCGTCCGAATTCAGATTTTATTTGGTCTGCTGCGTCTTTCATAGCTACATGATCTGTGACATCTACGGGAAGGATGTGGATGTTGCCAGATTCTGATGAAAGTTGTTCCAAGTTATCACGGTCACGACCTGAGGCTACTATGGTCCACCCCTGATCAGATAATTTCTGAAGCACATTTCGTCCGATTCCCCCGGATGCGCCTGTAATCCAAACCACATTACTCATGGGTAAAGCCTCCATGAAAGCCAGTTTCCATCTAATTTGTGTACGGTCCATCGATCGTGAAGTCGGCCTTCTTGACCTTGCCAGAATTCCCAAGCAGAAGGTTGGAGGCGGAAGCCTGACCAGTGACTTGGCCTGGGTACATCGTTATTGAATCTGGATGAGTAGTCGTCCACCGCTTTGAGTAGCGTCTCTCTGGATTCGAGTGGTTGACTCTGCTTGGAAGCCCACGCTCCTATCTTCGATAGACGACTTCTTGTTTGGAAGTATGAGTCGGCTTCTTGATCGGATGTCTTCTGTATTCGTCCTTCAATCCTTACCTGCCGATTCAGGGTTGGCCAGTGAAAGGCAACGGATGCTCTCGGATCTGAGGATAACTCATTTGCTTTTGGAGAACCTAAATTTGTGAAAAACAGAATACCATCTTCAGATACTCCTTTGCAAAGAACGAATCTGACACGAGGGGGGCCATTCTTGCTTATGGTGGACAGTGACATCGCCGTTGGTTCTATTTCTCCTGCTTCCTCTGCCTCATTGATCCATCTCTCCAACCATTCGTCGGGAGGGTGCAGTGGCCTTTGTGCGAATTCGGGTATTTTCATGTTACATGCACCTCGTTCTTCATGGGAAGATTCTCTCTAAATTCATCTAAATATGGGCCCATTGATGAAATTAGACGTACGTTGGGGTGTGTCCTGATTACCAGGCCGTCGAGATACATCAGAGCCCTAATTATTGGGAATGCTTCCTCTCCGAATTCTGCACCTGCTTGCTCGACAGCACATTTTACCGTCTTCATCATGATTCGGGTTAGGCTTTGTTCCCCCACGGTTTTCATCTCAAAATCATGGTATATTTCATGCATTTTCTCCATATATCGGCTTATCTTGTCTTCGTTCATTGGCCTCTCGGACAAACCGAGCAAGGCCTTGAAAGCATCATCGAATCTATGGTCGGATAGATGTTGGAAGAATGTAAATAGCGATCTATTCACATGCGAAGGAGCATTGCATATGGCTCCATTATCTATGAAAACGAATCTGCCCTCTTCATCGATGATGCAATTTCCAGGGTGTAAATCACCGTGGAACGTACCTATGCCAAAAAGATAGGCGCCGTGTATCCTGAATAATTGAAGGAGGTCTGACCAAGAAAGCGTGCCAGCCTCAATTCCGTCTTCGAGAGAATCTCCCCTGATAAATTCAGAAACAAGGATGTGCTCATTCGAGAGATCTGCATGGTATTCCGGGAATCTCAGAAGATCCATGGGAAAGTCTTCCTTTACCATGTTCTTTATGTCTTCAAGTTCTCTTGCGCCCCTTATTTCGTTTCTAAGATCTAGTTCTCTGGTGGTATAGTCTGCGACATGATTGAGCAGGGCAACCGGATTTCCGACTTTTCTCAGCTTTGGCATGAACAAGAGGAATATTCTGAGCCACCGACGCATCCTCCTAACATCGCGTCTGAATGATTTTTCATTTTGGGCCTTGATGACTTTTATGACGACTTCCCGGCCGTCCCTTAGACGGGCACGGTGTACTTGGCCGACAGATGCGGCTGCTAGGGGGATTTCGTCGATTTCTTCGAAGGCCTCCATAAATCCTGGTTCTGCACGCTCTTCGATGCTTTGGAACACGTCTTCGACGGGAATGCTTGCTGCATGCTGGTAAAGCTGCTGGAGTTGCCGGCATTTCTCAACGGGAATAAGGTCGCTTCGGAGGGCGAAGATTTGAGCCAGTTTAACGGCAAGGAGCCCTTGTGATTGTATCCAATCAAGATCTGCTGGGCCAGATTTGAATATCTGGCGCATGAATCTAAGAAAGGTCAGTACCCTCATACACCCTGCCAGTGCGGTTGATGCTATAATTGGCCGTTCTTACTCGCAAACCGAATTCTTTCATTCGGGAAATTCAAGAGTGTAAATTAGTGAGCCATCTGAATCTTTATCTCTTTGTACCATTACGCCATTTGTATCCTGATACCTTGCTCTCAATGCTCCTTCAATTATGCCTCCATCCAAGGCATGAAGCGGCAGCGAACCGGGAGTTTCTGACTCGTCTACGAACACGGCTTTTATGTGGAATTCTGGATCTATGCCATAAGACAATTCGCCTAGGCCAGCGTGCTCCCACCAGTCCATCATCTCATTCAGGAATTCGATGTCTCCTTCGATTTTTCTCAAGGAAAAGGCCAGTTCTTCTCCGACTCTTGTACCGACTTGTCTCAATATATCGGACAGGTCAATTCCGAATGAAGACATTTCTTGAATTCCACCTGCTGAAAGCTTCTTTCTGGCTTTATTTATCTCTCCACTTGATGCCAAAAAGGCATCAGGATTGAAGGGTGTGTCCTCTTCTGGCAAGTCTTCTTCTATCTCTAGAACCTCTCTAAAGCGATCAAGGAAAGAACCCCCTTCCAGAGTCACGCGAAGAGGATCTACAATACGATCTTCGGTGAATCTCTTTGAAGCTGCATCGAATGGTATCGCATCATCCCAAATTGAATCTACAAGATTTCTTTGAGAGACGCCAAATGGTTCTGACTCGACTATCAAAGCAGCATCATTTTTACCTCTGCCAACAGGGTTCTCTTCCATATTCAGATATTGAATGGTTTCACTAGAGTCCATTATCGCCCCTTGTGCCTCTAGATCCTTGGTGTGTCTAATCTTCACAGAATCGTGCAACTGTGAGAAGAATCGTATGGTTCTCCTGTCTAGTTGTGCGAGTACTCTAACCTCTATACCTCTCTCTGCTGCATCATTTACACTGCCAAGGGCCGTCCCTCTGCACAGATGGAGTATTCCGAATTTTCCGAGGACTAATGTAAGTGCCTCGCTTGCCTCAGAGGCCATTTTATCTATTCTATTCATAATGTGGGTTCTTTCTTTGAGAACTGCAAATTTTGGGTTCGAGGAGTCTGCTTTGTCTTCGTTGGGTTGCTGATCTTGTAATGGTGTCGAGTTCTTGAGTGCCTCGAAACCTGACGATATCTTCTGAAGTTGCTCACTTCGTATATTGATTAGGTGAGAAACTGCGTCATGTATCGGCGGACAAGAAAATCGCATGGGTCTGTCTGCAATTGTTTTGACTAATCCGATAGACTGAAGCCGTTCTAGTGAGTTGTAGGCATCAAGGCGTGTTGTTCCAAGTTCTTTTGCAAGTTCACTGGCCTTCAAACTCGACTTGGATGATAGAACCATGACGGCATTTACCTCCCTGTCAGAGAGTCCTGCATCCGACAAAACCTGATTCCATTGCATATCATTCACTCCGTGATTGTGGAAAGTGCGTCTAAAATCTTAGCAACATGATGACGAGGTCTGAACTGCCAATCGTAAACATGCCTAATCATTCCCTCAGGATCGATAACAAAAGACGACTTTGCGGGGAATCTTCCAAGGTGGACTGGTACGCCGAATGCATCGGCTACTTCTCTGTCTTCGTCGGATAGAAGCGTGAATGGTAGTTCAAGTTCTTCTTTGAACTGCTTGTGGTCCTCTGCTGTGTCCTGGCTTACCCCTACAATTTCAACAGGGGGTTCTAATGAGCGGAACAGATGGTACTGTTCCTTGAAGCTCAGACAGCCTCTTTTGCAAGTTGGGCTGCCGTCTTTTGCATAGAAGAATAAAACATACCAATGTCCTTCCATTTTCGATGAATCGAATTTCTCCCCTTCGCTGGAGTCTAGAGAAAAGGTAGGAGCTTTTGTACCTATCAAGGCCGACATGAATCCACGACCCTGCAAGCAGCATATTGTTCATTCGACGTTCAGTAGATGACCCATTCGCTGTTTTTTGGTTTGGAGATATTGTGAGTTTTCAGGACCGATACCGCTCTGATGCTGCAGTCTTTCTTGAACTTGGATACCTTGTTCTTCAAGGCCTTTTATCTTGAGTGGGTTGTTGGTCATTAACCTCACTTTTTCCAGCCCTATGTCTTTGAGCATTTCCGCAGCCACATCATAGGTCCTGCCATCGGCAGGAAGTCCGAGCATGAGGTTGGCATCCAAGGTGTCATGTCCTTGATCTTGTAGTGCGTACGCTTGGATTTTGGAGTAGAGTCCTATCCCTCGACCTTCTTGACGAAGATACACAATAGCACCCTTGCCCTCCTCCTGTATCCGCTTCATTGAGGCTTCAAGTTGTGGGCCGCAATCGCACTTCAGCGATCCGAATGCGTCGCCGGTCAAACACTCAGAGTGAATCCTAACTAGTGGCGGTTTGCTGTCATCTGAAAAATCGCCAGTGTAAAGCGTAGCATGTTCTTTTCCATCGGGGCCTACAAACGCCCTTATTCTGAAATTTCCATGTTCAGTTGGGAGGTTCGCGTCTGACGCTGTTATATCTTTGCAAGAATCATAATTGGTCATCATTTCAATTGCTGAGACTAGCGATCTTCTTATCAAAAGGTGTTTAGGATTTTCATTTTTTCAGAACAGTCGTTCATATCCTAAAACCGTTACAAACCACTTGTGTCAGCATTGCTGAAATCAGAGAATTCAAGGTTGGAACCTAGGATTAGGGTCCTAAAGAATCTTCCAATTGACATGTCTGGTGACTTCGTGGTTTACTGGATGACTGCTACCAGGAGGTACAGATACAACGCGGCATTGGAGCGTGCGGTGGAAATTTCGCTCAGCATAAACAAGCCTCTCCTTGTCGTAGAAGGGGTCTCCGTAAGGCATAGATGGACTTCTGAGAGAGTTGTGACTTTTATGGTTCAGGGGCTAGTAGAGAACATATCTGTCTTTAGAGACCTGCCTGTGAGTTACATGCCTTGGGTAGAAAATCACAAGGACACAGGGGACGGATTATTGCGTAGAATTTCAAAACGCTCTGCAGCCATGGTGATCGATGATTATCCTACATATCTGCCTCTGTGGGTGATGAATAGGGCCGCAGAGACAACCTCTGTGAGATTGGAAGCGGTAGATTCAACTGGAATCCTACCAATGCAGATGTCAGAGAAGGAATTTGCAACAGCGCATTCATTCCGCAGATACATGCAGAAGAATCTTCTCAGGGCTTTTGAATCGTCTCCAAAAGCCATGCCACTTGAAGGCGTAGAGACAGACTTGACTGTGGATTCAGCCAAATTATCAGAGATTTTGGAAGAAGTCAATTTCGAACACACGCCTCTAGAATGGATGTGGCGGGTAGCTCAGGGAAAGTCTATCGGAAGGAAGGCTCTTGCTCCACTCAACATAGATCATGAAGTTCGAGCAGTCCCCACTAAGATAGGTGGGTCTTCGGAGGCTCGAAGAAGACTTGACTCGTTCCTGATAAACAAACTAGACAGGTATGATGTCGGTCGAAATGACACTGATGACGGGGCAGCGAGCGGTCTTTCACCATGGATTCACTTCGGCCACATATCTCCCTACGAGATACTTCATGCGATTCTCGAACGGGAAGGCTGGACTCCAGCTGATTTGGATGAGGACTCCACAGGAAGAGGTTCTAGAGCAGGTTGGTGGGGCCTATCCGCCGGTTCAGAGGCATTCGTAGATCAGCTAATCACCTGGAGAGAGCTCGGCTACAATTTCGCATTCCACAGAGATGATCATCACTCGATTAAATCGATTCCTGATTGGGCCAAGAGCACGCTGTATGACCACGCAGAAGACAGATCAGAATCGTATACATTCGAACAGATTGAGGCCGCTGAGACAGATGATGAGGTGTGGAACGCTGCTCAGAGGCAACTCAAGGAAGAGGGCCTGATACACAACTATCTTCGAATGCTATGGGGGAAGAGGATTCTCGAATGGGCGCCTTCGCCCGTAGAAGCCGCTGAATGGATGATTAAACTGAATGATAGGTGGGCACTCGATGGAAGGGATCCCAATAGTTACACTGGAATCTTCTGGGTCATGGGCAGACACGACAGGCCATGGGGTCCCAAGAGACCGGTATTTGGCAGTGTTAGATATATGTCTTCATCGAATACGAAAAGGAAACTGAAGCTTGACGGGTATTTGGAACAATGGTCTGTTGGTACGACTTTTGGGAGTAGTAAACTATGACAACTTATACTCACGAGACGATAACTGAAGCCCCCATAGAAACAGTATTCGAGTGGCATGAAAGACGTGGAGCATTCCACCGACTGACGCCTCCTTGGGAGCTGGTCTTGGAAAAAAGGGCAGATCCGGAAATACCTGCAGTCGGATCCGAGCGTATCATGAAGTTCGTAATGGGTCCGGCGAAAATGACTTGGCACGCCAAGCACACAATTTACGACCCACCCCATGCATTTGGAGAAACCATGCTCAAGGGCCCATTCTGGAAGTGGGATCATGAGCATCTGTTTGAAGAAAAAGATGGGGTTACAACAGTGACTGATCGAGTCGACTACAAGGTCCCTTTCGGGTTCCTTGGGGAAATCGTTGATCGTGTTCTAGGTGGTCGTCTGGTTACTCAGAGAATTGATAGAATGTTCAAAGCCAGAGAGATAAGACTTCAGAGGGACATGGAGAGACATCAGAAATTTAGATCTCTGGACAGGAAGAAAATCCTTGTCGCGGGCTCCAGCGGGCTAATTGGCACTCAACTAGTCGCTTTTCTCGATACTGGCGGTCATGACGTATATCGCCTTGTTAGGAGAAAGGTGAAGGACGATCAAGAGATAGAATGGGATCCTGAAAAGGGAATTATTGACAGCAGCAAAATCGAGGGTTTCGATGCCGTCATCCATCTTGGCGGCGAAGGGATTGGTGATCGCAGGTGGTCAGCAAAAAGAAAGAGGAAGATCATGACATCGAGAACTGAAAGTACCTCACTTCTTGCAGAAACCCTAGCAAATCTCAATCAGCCCCCTGAAGTTTTCATGGTTGCCAGCGCCGTTGGATTCTATGGGCACTCTGACAAGCGAGGGTTAACTGAAGAGTCGGGGAGCGGTACGGGCTATCTTGCAGAAGTTTGCACGGCCTGGGAAGAGTCTGCACGGCCAGCAGCAGATTCTGGGATACGTACCATCTGGCTACGAACCGGCATTGTGCTCTCGGGAATCGGGGGGGCGCTTGGGAAAATGCTCCTGCCATTCAAAATGAATGCTGGAGGGCCAATTGCATCTGGAAAACAGTGGATGCCTTGGATATCAATGGATGACCAGATATACTCCATGCATGAGCTCTTGATGGATTCTTCAGCGTCCGGGGCCTACAATCTAACAGCGCCTAATCCCGCGAGTCAGAGGGAGTTCGCAAAGACGCTTGGCAGAGTGCTCAACAGACTTGCAATCGCTCCACTTCCTTCTTTCGTGGTGAGGATTCTTTTTGGTGAAATGGGAAAGACGCTCCTCACTGAAGGGCAACATGTTATTCCTTCGAGGCTCGAGGAGCAAGGGTATGAGTTCACTCACAGTGATCTCGAAAGTGCATTGCGCGATACCCTAGGGATGTGGACATGAAATGGAAAATCCATTCGACAGAATGACCTCAATCTGCATCGATAGGCCTCGTACAATACTGGCAATCGGCATGGTGTGTACACTCGCTCTAAGCTCAATGGCCATGTTTCTTGAGTTTGACAACACTGAAGATGCCTTTTTCCCAGACAATGATACTGTGAGGCTGCTCGATGAAGTCGAAGGAGAGTATCAAGCAAGTTTGGACTTCGTAAGAGTAATTGCTAGGCTAGATGAAGGGGGCCTCTCGAAAGCTGAAAATTGGGCTCATCTAGCGGAAATGGAAGCGATTCTTCTTGAGGATCCAAATCTCTCAGAATACGAATACCCCTTATTCGGTTCTAGAGCAAACAACGGCCCTGCGAGTGTTGCAATAAGTTGGGAGTTCTACAGCGATCCGATCACGGCGCAAGTTTGGTCTGAACCAATCGGAGAGGCTCTCAACGGTCTTGAGACGGCGAGCGACGAAGAGGAGTATGAGGCCGCTCTAGATAATCTTGAGATTGCGATGTTATCAGTTCCATATCCGGCTGAGATCAATTCCTCTACTCTTAGATCATGGGTTCCATCGAATCCGGATCTTTGGGTGGATCGTCTTGTCAGTGGAGAGAATATATCCGAATTAATTGATACATTTTCCCAGTCCATAGGCTCGATTCAATCGGATGACGAGTCATTCAAGATTTCCAGGGATGTGGCTCTTGTTAAACTGGGAATCCTGTCTGGGATGCAGCGTGTAGACTACAGCGACGCTCTCAAAGGTACTGTCCCGGCTGCGGATCAAGAGGATTTGATTGAAACAACTGGACCGGTACTCATCAGCTTCGTGATATCGACGGAGTCAGAGAGGCATGGTGGAGCGCCACTGGGGGATGTGCAGAAAGATGTGGATAATTGGGCTGGAATCCTTCAATTGAAGATACGGGAGACAGGGGATAGCGCATCTACAGTGTCTTCTTTCTCCCAACTTTTGCTGGGGCAAAATGAAAACCTAGGTAAAGAGCTGGGGATTCTGAATTCGGCCTCGCTGCTAATTCTTGGAACGATTCTTTGGTTCTCTTTCAGAAGTAAGCGGGATACGGGGTATGTGCTAGGCCTCACTGTATTCGGAATTGGAGCAACCTACGGCACAGCGGGGATTCTGACAGTGATGGGGGTGTCGATGACATTCAACGGTGCGATGAACTCGATACCGGTCTTGCTCCTGGCTATAGGGGTGGATTATGGCCTTCATGTAGTCAAGAGGATAAGGGAAGAATATCGCTTGGCATCTAAATCTGAAGAGGGTTCCTCATCTGTGAAGGGGCTTCAGAAAGATCTTCGAAAGGCTGCTGTACTTCGCGGTACTAAGTACACCTCAATTGCACTCCTGATAGCAATTTTTACTGATATGGTAGGGTTTCTCTCATTCCGTCTCTCAAGTCAGTCGTTTCTGGTTGTTTTTGGTACTGTGATTGCGATAGGTCTGTTTTACATCTACTTGTTTAGTGTGACTGCATTACCCGCATTGATATCATTAATTCCTCCAAAGGACCTTCCAATAGAGCGGACAGTCAAGATAGACGAAAATCGAATCACTCGGTGGATAGGGGATTTGTCGAAGAAGCCTGCTACAGTAGTAGTGGTCGCTGTTCTACTATCGATGCCGGCATTGTATGGCGTGCAACAACTGGAAGTTGGTTTCGATACAAGAGACAACTTCGACGATTCGGTTCCCGTTGTTGCGGATTTCCTACTGATTTCGGAGGTATTCCAAAGTAGCCCCACTCCATTGTATGTTGTATTAGATGGAGATGTAATAAGCGAGCAAGGACGAATTATGGTTGAATCTGCAATTCGAATATTGCAGGAAGACGATAGCGTCACGCAAGTGACGACGGATCTTTGGTCCACTCTAGAATCTGGGAGATACTCGGATTCCACACTTGACTTGTACATGACTGGTATCGAATCAGGGTCAGATGGCTCATGGGAGGATCTTGAATATTGGTTGCTTCAAACTGATGAAGGACGTAAATTGAGTGCAGGGGTTCTGTCAAGCTCTGGGGATCAGACTGTAATATCCTTCCAGGCATCAACCTTGGACTGGTCGGCAACTTCAGAATTCGAATCTCGACTGTCATCGTCATTGTCAAGTGAAGTGGAAGATACTGACTTCACTTTGAGGGTGAGCGGCAGATCGCTTATCTTGGCACAGATTACTTCTGATGTGGCTGATGCTGCGACTCTTTCAACGACGATTGTAGCTATGGTCATCCTAATCATGCTATTGACGATTCAAACTGGGAGGACCGGCAGCGCACTGAAGGGTGTGAAGAGGGGTTTTGTCACCTGGCTGCCTTTGATGGCCGTGGTCACGTGGGTTTTCGGGATAATGGGGTTCACGGGTTTCCAGTTAAATTCACAGACGGTAACCATTGGCGCGCTCACGCTTGGACTGGGGGTGGACTATGCCATCCACATTGCTACTCGTCTTGAAGAGGAGGCGTTGTATGATCCCTCAGCGGGACCAGCAGTCTGGACCTCGCGGTCAGTTGCAACGACGGGTCGTGCGATGTGTGCTGCAGCCTTGACAACGGCAGGAGGATTTTCAGTGTTGAATTTGTCTTCATTGGTTCCGCTTCAACTCTTCGGACAGGCATTTGTCGTTGCGATTACGCTTGCTCTAATGTCAAGCCTTCTTCTCTTGCCCCCACTATACGCTAGGCTTCTCGAGTCTGAAATTAGACATGGCCAGCAGGCTCTTCCATCATCAAAAACGGCTGCATAATACGAAGTGTAACTGGTGTGAGGATCATACTCGCGGCGAGAGCTAGTCCAATCATGACCGCGCAAAACAATCCGAATGTTGAGAAAAACCCCATCGAAGACTGCATGATTACAAGGAATCCAGCTATGTCCGAGAGGGCCGATCCCACGAGTGCAATTCCGGAGGCTCCGCCTACTGCTTTGATGGCTACATATGGGTCGGCTTCCTTCTCCATCTCTTCTCTGTACCTCTCGACTACATGGATCACGTAATCTATACCCACGCCCAGGGATATAGCAGCGATTGACACGGTGATCATATTGAGGCCGTATCCTGCGACTTCAATCAGAGCATACAGCCATACTATCACCACTGCTATGGGCAGGGTGGTCGCGAAAGAGAGGAAGAATGCTATTCGCCCCCATGCCGCACATGCCAAGATGGAGGCTGTGAAAAGGAATGGTGCGTAGCTCCAACCGATTACCGAGGAAGATATCATTGTGAAAATCGAGGCTATGGCAAGAGATTGGATCAGGTCGTTTCTATTTGGCCTCAGTTTCAGTCTCTGGATGGTCTTGCCATCTGGGCGATACCCCCACCACAAGGTGGCCATGCATGCAACGATCCCAAGCGCTAGAGTTCCTTGCATCTGATCTTGCATTCCATCTGCTGCAATGAAACGAACTACGGGATCGCCCGTCGGTATAGCCCATGACACGGGATATTGTTCATCTTGCAGTGCTTGTGAGATTGGTCCTCTTTCATACAGGGGGCCTATTGATAGGTTTCTGAAGGGCGCCATATCTTGAATGAGCTGCTCAAGAGCGGGTTCGATAAGAGGGAACTGCTCTGGATCTGATAGACCGAATCTCATGGACATGCGAGTGTATGTAGGCATTTCTCCATCTATGGTAAGCCAATGTGCGTCTGGATCTAATTCGTCTTCCGTCTGGATAAATTCAGTGACTAGCGGTGCGGGTATTTCAGGATAGCCTCCACTGGCTGGGACGCCATAATTCAGAACGTAACCGTAGATGAAAACTAGGCATTCACGGTCATCAAGGTCGGGCAATCTAACTGATTTTCCTTCAAATGGATTGTAGACGAATGAAGTATTGCAGCCGACGCCTCCATCGGGAAGTGATGGATTCCAGCCTTTCTCCTCATAGGGGGTTATATTCCAAGCCATCGCTGCCTTTGTTCCAAGGACTATGTGGTCCAGGGCGATTAACTCGGCTTGACCTGTGGGCGTTCTTGAGATTTGATCTGGGTCGCCTTCACCATGCGAATTGATGTTGAGCCTGAGCTCTTCTATGGCTTCAATTACTAGCGGGTTCGCGATGTCGCCCTCTACAAGTATGTAGCCGGGTTCTCCATCCCCGAACCGTTCACTGGCTAAATTCACCCCCTTGGCAAAATCAGAATCTGGATCGAGGAAATCATCAATCTGGAAATCGCCCTCCAGACTGAACATTGGGCCTAGGGCCAGCACAGTCAGAAGTACTGTCAAAAGACCAACAAAGGGAGCTTTCGAATATGAAGTGAATGTCGTTGATGAAAGCCAATGGCCTGGTACCAAATGTAACACGTCGGATCTTTCATCCTCTAGTCTATCTCGCCTCTTTATGGCTAAGTCATAGTCCAATCTGAGCAGCGGTACCCAAAGACCTGTCAACAAAAATGCCGAGAGCACACCGAGGCCGGCTTCAATTCCGAAGGACCTCAAGGCAGCGATATCTGAGGATAGATTGGCGAGGAAAGCTACGATGGTTGTGAAGCTTGTTAGCATAATTGCTCTGCCTACTTTTGATATCGATATGTGTGCAGATTGCTCGAGAGTGGCGCCGTTGCGTCTTTCTTCCTTGTATCTGTGAAGAGCGTGGAGAGAATCATCAATGCCAAGTGCCAATACCAATATGGGCAGTAAGTTGGAGAATTGTGATCTTGCTATGATCTGGAAGCCGAATCTCTCTCCCGCAATCCATATCCACCCTATCGAACCTTGCATCCATAGTAGGGAAAGTGATAGGCCTGCACCAACGATAATAACATCTGAAACTCTCCTCAAACTCATCCATAGCAGAAAGACGACGACTAAGCCCATCACACCTACTAAAAAGGAGCTTGAAAGGAGTTCACGATTTATCTCGACGTTTGGTCCCTCACCCAACAGTACTGTTACAACTTCCTCGTCTGTAGATCTGAGTTCTTCTTCTATGGCAAGATACAGCCACTCAACAGAGCACGGGTCTAGTCCTTGTTGATTTTCAACTTCACATTGATCCATCGTATATTGTATGGGGTCTGTTTTGAATGAGAGTCCTTCACGCTCAAAACCGAACTCTGGTCTAGCGTCTATCCATGCGAAGGTCCAACCATTGTCCACCATGTTTTGTCGATCAAGATTGAGTATCATCCATACTGAGCTGGCAGTCCATCGTCCTGGTCCCCATTCCTCGGCTTCTATTGTTCCATCTTCGTTCAATATGCCTCCATACGGGCCCACCACCGGACTAGTGGGGTCAGGTTCGAATGTTCGATCTACTGACAGATATCTGAGAAATGATCCTCGGGTATGATTCGCCATTCTGTGTGCAGCGAGGTCGATGTGTGCTTGTGTAAGTAGTGGGTCATCAAAAGATAGGCAGTCCAATTCTCCACAGTCGGTCCAGTTAGTAGGTGCCGTCTCCCACTGCAGGGAGAATGGGTTGATTCGGTCCCTTGTCACCAAAGAACGATTGTCCATGAAGACCCTGAACTCATTTGGAAGGTCCAAAACGCCCTTCAGCGGGATTCCAGATATGTCTGAAGAGAAGTTCAGATAGTATCGAGATACATCGTGATTCTTCAGGATCTCTGCCTTCGTATCCGCCTCCCTGAGTATTGAGAGGTTGAGTATTCCTCCAGTTGGCTCTTCCATCCCTTGCGATATGCCGGGGAACGGCTCGACCATCGATATCTCTGATGGTGAGTTTCCAACATCTTCCATCGAGCGAACGAATATTCCGAAACCCCATATGTTTCCTGCTCCGGAAAACTCCTCCCTCATTACATCGTTCGCCTGGAGTTCTGGGGAGTCCATATTGTACGCCTCGATGTCTATCGGCGTGAGAGAGGACAGGAAGCCTGGTATCATGAGAGCCGTGATGATAATGACTGCGGCGTGTACTCGATTACTATGGGAGATCATACGATCTGCGATAATCGAAAAGTCACGCACAATGGAAGGGAGTTGAATTATGCTTATGAGTCGTTGTAAGGGACTTCAGAGGCCCTCTTTCCTCAGTCTCTCGAGTATTTCTTTCTGAGGCTCTGTCAGATTTATTCTATCCTCTAAAGCGAACTCTATATCTAGATCTGCTCCATCGAAGCTCATTCCAGGGATTCGTCTTCGATCCCCTATCTGCGTCCCGGGCATCACCTCTATCCTGATTGAGCTCCCGATTGGGGTGCGTATGTCGCATTTACCCCCTAGAATCAGTGTACTATATGGGATCTTGACGGTCTGTATGAGTCGTCCACCCTCCCATCTCCTACCTTCTTCGGCATCTATGCGTATTGCGAGGATCAGATCTCCGGATTTGCCTCGTGGATGGTCGTGCCCGAGTCCTTTCATTCGAATTTTTTGGCCATGCTTCGAATTGGGGGGTATCTTGACAGTTATGGTTGATCTTCTGGAGCGGACGCCTTTTCCATCGCAGCCGCCGCACGTACGTGTCGTGCCGAAGGCGGAGCCTTCGCATTTTGGGCACGTCCTGAGGCGTTGGTGGTCGAATTCAATCGAACACCCGGTCTCGGCGTCGGCATATGCCATATCTATGCCGGACCTGATGTCAGAACCGCGTTCGACTACTCTTTCAGATTGGTTCTGATGGTTTCCCGATGCTGATCTTGAGGCGTTGAACATCTGCGAAATTATGTCGGGCATCTCAAATCCTGGGAATCCTGCACTTCTAGATCTTCTTCCGTTCTTGAAGAAGTCCTCCATTCTCTGGGCCTCATCATAACGATGGCGGGCCTCAGACGATCCTATGCTGTCGTATGCTGATTGTATAGATTTGAATCTCTCCTCGGCAGCAGCATCGTTGGGATTCCTGTCAGGGTGGTGTTGTCTTGCTAGTCTCCGGTATGTACGCTTAATTTCTGCATCGGTAGCATCTCGTGCTACCCCGAGGACAGCGTATGGGTCCTCAGACATATCATAGTGTTGGGGGGGGTGAACTTGAATTCTCTTGAGCGAAGGCATGAATACGTGGCGCCTTCACGTTCAATCGATGCCTCTCGGTTGGGCCGTATTCAGAAACTATGTCGGACACGCAAGGGAGATAGGGGGAGATGTGGCTGATTATCCTCGATTCTTCCTGATGCCCGACTCCTGTCACGTTGAATGCAATTCCGATGGATCGAACGTTATTCGACTAGGAGATTCGTCGGATCACATAGACCACGAGGTTGAGCTTGTTATTCGTCTCGGAGATGATCTTCGCCCTGCTTCGATGTGTATTGGGTGCGACACGACGAACAGGACCCGTCAGGGTCTCGCGAAGAAGAAATCGTGGCCTTGGCTTGAAGGTAAGTCATTCATTGGATCTGCTGTACTGGGAACTTGGACGGAGTGGGATCCCCGACCGAAGAAATTGATGTTATCTGTAAATGGCGAAACGCGTCAGAATGAGTCCACGGAACTCATGGTGCACAGTGTGGACAGGCTCCTTGATACGTTGGGGGATTGGTACGGCATCAGTCCGGGAGATTACATTTGGACTGGGACGCCGGAGGGAGTCGGGAGAATGTACCCTGGAGATGTAATCGAATGTGAAATGACTAACTCCGATGGAGACATAGTCAGCAAGTTGATTGGAATATGTGAAATTTAGACTTCTTTGGAGGAGTAAACTTGCGTTGTAAACGCATTTGATATTATCAATTTGCTAGTGGCAACAACTGCAAAGATCACTGCTGAAACAAGGGCTATCATCGAGCCTGTTCCAGTATCCATTTCTGCGGAGAGATAAAGTCCAAAAATCACTGAAGAAAATCCGAAGATCTGGGTTAAGAGAATGCAGGATCTGAAACTGCGGCCTACCAATTGTGCGGTAGCGGCAGGAGTGACCAAAAGAGCGGTTACTAGCAATGTCCCCACCACTTGTACCATGCTCACAACAACCATCGCAATTATGACGCTGAAAATCAGTCCGATGCCTCTCACTGGGAGTCCCTGTATCTTTGCAGCGAGTGGATCGATTGTTATCGCCAACAATGCTGAGTGGATTACCATCAGGGTCAACAAGGCTGTGATTGATATCACCGTAATTAGGTCTAAATCCGCACTGTCTATTAGAAGGAGGTTGCCGAACAGATATCCTTCGATATCCAATGTTATTCCACCGCCTGATATCCGGAGTACGACCAATCCGAAGGCCAACATCCCAGTCAGGAATATCGCAATGGATGCGTCTCCCGTTAGTATTTCTCTGGATTGCATCTCATAGATCAGAATACTGGATATGACGCTGAAGAAGAGTGCATACCAAAGGGGTGAAGATGCTCCGAGTACGATTCCAACTGCTACTCCGCCGAACGAAACGTGTGCTAGGCCGTCTCCAATAAGAGCTAAGTTACGAATCAGTAGAAAGCTCCCTAGAAAACCAGACACAATTGTTACCATCATTGCTGACAATAAAGCGCGTTGAAACATTTCCATCGTAAAGAAATATGGAAACACCTCTCCGGGCATTATTGGTCCAATCAATTCGAAATAAGGGGATACCAGATTCAGAATTGCCACGCCTATTCCCAAATAAAATCCCCCATATGTTCTCCATGGACATTTTCTATGCCTCTTAAATCAGCTAGCTTATCCAGATTCGGAAATGTTTCTGTTGGTCCGTCGAACCTTATTGTCTCTTCCAGGAAGACTATTCTGTGTGCCGTTTGAAACATAGCGGTATAATCATGCGATACCATCAGAATTGTTTTTCCTTGCTCGTGACATAACCGATCAAGTAACTTCAGGAGGGTGTTTCTTGATTCTCGGTCTATTCCAACTAAAGGCTCGTCAAGCAGGATGAAATCAGACTCTGTTGCCAATGCTCGTGCTATAACGGCCCTTTGCCTCTGTCCACCGGATAATCTTGCTACTGGAGTGTTCTGGAGTGCCTCTAAACCTACCATTCTAATTGCCTGTGTGACCTTTTCTTCTCTACGGGTGTCAAACCATGCCCAATCAAACATATTGCCTCTATGCAGAGTCCCCAGCCTGACTAACTCGCGAACTGTTAGTTTGACATCATTTGGCAAGTGTGAAGCTGCTTGCGAGACCCAGCCAATCTTTCTGTGTAGCTTCCTCGACATCGGAGGATGGCTGTATATCTCGATTGTTCCAGTACGAGGTTTGAGTAAACCCAAGATAGCGAGCAGGAAAGTGGACTTTCCACTGCCATTGGGGCCTACGATTGCAACGAATTCTCCCTCGTTTATTGTGAGGCAAACATCCTTGATTATGATCTTCCCTGAACGAGAAACCGATAGATCGCAAACATCGAGGATCGGCTTTTTCACCTGACTTCCCCCTTACTTGGGATACCTCGCGATTGGAAGAATGTATTGTACAGCATCTGCACATCACAAGGGTTTCATCTTCCCAACGACATATTCGTATCCAAGGTAAATGGCCAGTAGGCAAAAAACCGAGCCGACGAAGAGAATTGGAATGACGTCTATGGTGTGCATTCAGCCAATCTCCTCGAAGTGCCATCTTATGGTTAGCATTCAGCAACCTATACCAGAAATCATATTCTGAACATTCTTGTTCATCATGCTCAGGTAGTCATCGTTGCTGTCACTGGGGGCCATCTCCATCGTGTATAGGATCTGTATATCGACGCCTGTCTCTTCAACTATGCTCTGCACAGCAGTCTGATCCGTGTACTCTTCGACGTACAGCGTGGTTATGCCTTCTTCCTTGATGTGTTCAATGACCTCGGCTACTTCCGCAGGAGACGGTTCCCCTTCGGGGTCTAGTCCGTGGACTGTCATGATGTCCACACCATATCTCACAGAGATGTAGGAATACGCGTTGTGGTTGGCTACTATGGTTTTGTCCGCTCCCGAAGTCGCGCACGTGCCCTGATCTCCGAATGCTTCCTCGAAGTTAACGTGGAGTTGTGTGAGCTCGCCGCCGTATGCAGCTGCGTTTTCAGCAAATATGTCCGCTCCATCAGGGAATGTCTCGGTCATCTTCGTCAAAACCAGGTTAAGCTGTGCATTGAATGACAATGGATCTAGCCAGCTGTGTGGATCGTAATCGAAGGCTTCCTCTTCTTCATCGGCTTCAATCTCGCTCTCGCCTTCCTCGCTATGGTCGTCATCGTGGTCATCATCGTCCCCGCCAGGGCCGCTGTTCGCAGCGGTCCACATGAGTCCTGCAGTTTCACAGTCTTCTTCGGTAGTAATGGAACTGTCAACGGTATGTGTGCTCATGTCGTAGCAGACCATATCATCATCGTGGTCACCATGGTCATCGCCATCATGATCTCCATGATCGTCGTGGTCGTCGTGACCGCCCTCTCCCATTACGATGAACATCTCTATGTCACTGGGAAGAGCGAATCCATAGTCCCCTTCTTCTTCAATGTGGATGACTAATGCGCCCGTTTCATGGTGCTCATCTTCGTCTGAGTGATCATCGTGATCTCCTTCCTCGTCCGAGTGGTCGTCACCATGGTCATCGTCACTGGCACCGCTATCGGCAGCTGTCCACATCATGTTCGCGGCTTCGCATTCTGCTTCACTGTCGTGAGTGTGATTCACAGTATGGGTGTTAATGTCGTAGCATACCATGTGATCAGGGAAAGATAGTGTGTGAACTACTCGGTCCGCATGGATTTCGGGAAGATCGTGGTCATGATCTTCGTGGCCCATCCAAACGTGGCCCGCTGATGCGCAATCAGCCTCTGTTGACTCGTAGTTCTCGTGGGTGGTCGTGTTGTGACACATGCCGTCACCGTGGTCGTCATGATCTTCTCCCTCCGTCCACATGTGACCTGCGTTTGCGCACTCCTCTTCGGTCGACTCGTAGTTCTCATGGGTGGTCGTGTTGTGACACATGCCGTCGCCGTGGTCGTCGCCGTGGTCACCATGGTCACCGTGGCCACCGCCGCCTTCTTCGGCAATGTGTTCTACATCATTGCCGGCGGAGTCCTTGAGATAGTGCTGAGTGGCTTCGAATTCGTAAGGACTGTGTGCTGTGTAAGCTGCTAATCCACTTATCCCAGCTGTATTGATAGTGAATGTCGAGATATCTCCTGAGCCAACATGCCATTCAAAGCATGATCCGCCGTCAACAGGCGTCATAGACTCTCCATCTTCTACAACTGTGCATGCGTCTCCTTCAATGAGGGCCTCTACACCGCCCTCTAGGCTGTGCATGGTCTCTTCGGTAGGAGCATCAGTTGGAATAAGGACCACTCGCATGCTTGGGTCGGCATAGGAACCGTCGACTTTCTCCATTGTCCATGTGTGAGTATCGTCGTTGATGCTGAAGATTCCTGCCCACTCGAATGGGCCTGAGCCATGGCCGTGGTGGTGGTGGGCGTGCCCACCTAGCATCTTGAGAACGGCCATGTTGAAGTCTTCATCGTGCTCTGACTCGAACTCGAGAACGTGCTCTCCTGCTTCCATGTGGAATACCTGAATGGTAGTGTCAGCAGGACAGTTCTCTGGATTCACGAATTCCTTCTCGGCCTCTGCATGACCATGAGCGTCGTGGTCGTCGTGGTCGTCGTGGTCGTCGTGGTCGGCCATCGTCTGAATATCGTCGTCATGGTCGTCGCCATGGTCGCCATGGTCGTCATGGTCGCCATGGTCGCCATGGTCGTCGTGCATCATA
>DAVB01000059.1 GCA_002505455.1 Euryarchaeota archaeon UBA52
GGAGGCCGATAAGGAAGGAGGAAGATCGCGCTATTCTTGTTATGCTCGAGAAGCGTTTCGGCGAAAGGGCGTACTCCAGACTTCTCCCCGACAGTCTTGTCACCATTCCATGTGCTGATTCGGATATGACTGAACGATTATCGAAGAGGTTCTTTACAAGATATCCCTAACATTAGGTTCATGTCGCCCCCTTCTTTGCCCACCTCATGGAGTGGTTGGCCATCGATGCAGAAGTGGCTTACGAATCAGGCCTAGAAAATGACCTTGATGAGAAGGGTTTGGAAGTTACAGCAGAGGAATGTCACAGATCTTTCATGGCGCAGTCTGCACTTCGAGAGGCCAGATGGTACCACGAAAATTCAATTCCCCTTGCCATTGGTTCCATGCCCGAGGAAGAGGATGGTGCTCGTTTAGTAGGAGGAAAGGGTTTGTCCCTAGATCTAGACGGAATCAGGGGCATAGAAGTGCTGCATAGGAAATCAGACAGAGGAATAGAGATTCTCGTCAAAGGCGAGGGTGAACACCTTGCCTTGATGCGCCATCCCGAGGCATCCGCCTTAGCAGCTGCCATATTGAGCAGGGGGAAACTAGGCATTTCATTCAAATGACTGGTCAGACTTCCTCTTCAATGATTTCTTCGCTTCTTCCAGGGATGTCTCTCAACTCGTCTATTGCTCTTAGAACATCAGCCAACGCCGCCTTGGCACGACTACGTTCGGAATCACCGAGTTCGTGAGAGGAGTATCTTGCTTCCTCGAATACGCGATCTAGCGAAACCAAGGCTTCTTCGCGTATGGGGAGCGCGCGACGAACAGCAGCCTCGAATTCCCTAACTGTCTCGAAATCCCTCCTGAGGAATCCTCTCTTCTGAAGAACTGATACCAGGCTCTGATAGCAATTGAAGATGGCTTCCCTAATCTCATCACCAGCTGCAAGGAGTTCTGCGGCATACCCGAAAATATTGGAGAATTCTTTGAGCCTCTGGGATCTTCTTCTCCGGACCAAAACCATCCCGACCAGCAGTAGCAATGCAGATGCCGCTGCGATGACCATGGTCTGTTCTGTGAACAAAGGCGTGTCCTCGACGAAGTAAGTGACATTAAGTCCGCCATGGGCGATTGTGAGCCAAATCCTGTCTTGCGGGTCTATGATTTCGGAGTCCGTCGAGAACTCGATACTCAAATCGCCCCAGATGTCCTCTTCTGAGAATGCCGGAACCGGGTCTTCTGTTGTGAATGAGTAATCAGCAACTCCGTCGATATCCGTTGATTTGGTGACAGAAAATAGCGTATTATTGCTGTTCGCCAGCATGGCAGTTATTGCAACCCCTTCTACCGGAGCGCCTGTATCCTGCGCCCTGACTATTGTTCGTCCTTCGATTAACCTGTTGCCGTCGATTATTACGAATGAGGATGGGTCGAACTGGAATGAAACTTGGACACGCATGAGTATGGTGTGATTCGAACTCCCCTCGTTGAGATATGAAGAGACTGGAGGAGTGACCTCGATTGTCATCTCAAGGTAGCCTGCGCGATAATAATCAAGAGCGGGTGCTTCAATCACAAAATGTCCTGTGGATTCATCCCACGAAATTGTGGAGGGTTGAGGTTGGCCCTCCCATCCGAGGGTGACGTCGACATTACTCACTATCTCCGAGGAACCGCCGACCTCGAGCACCCTTCCCTCGATCTTTATCGGATTATTAGGGTCGCTTCTGATCACGCTTGCGTCCGACCATATAATTTGCACATCAACATCAGCACGGGCTAATACGGTCGTATTGGATGTGGTGGGCAGGTACAACTCCTCGCCTTCGAAGGATACCGATAGATCGTGTTCGCCCCTAGATAGGGAGGATTCGACGGGAATAGCGAATGAGAACATACCGCTTATACCTACCGTGGTAGACATGATTTGTTCCCCGTCAAGAGAGACGTGGACCATTCGACCTTCGAGTCCTGGGGCTCCAAGGGTATCGTCGTCGTACAGCCTTCCAACAAGTTCCCATGTTCCGCCTCGAGTCACCGAAGGCTGTTCAATCTGAAGCGATATTGCAGTGTGGTACGCGATTGAGAGTGTTTGTTCGGCATTGGAGGCTCGATAGTATCCCTGCTGTGGAGCCAAGGCGACTACAGAATGATTCCCGACGGTCAGTGTTTCAGGAACGATCCAGAGAATCTCCCATGAGCCGTTTTCATTCGACAGAGTCACTCCGATGAATACATCATCCACCATTATTTCGATGGTATGATTCTCCAAAAATCCACCAGGCAGATTGTCCTTAACGGTGCCTCTTATCGATACCTGGTCCCCTACGGCGGCAGCGGGGAGGGTTTCCATCGAGATTATTGTGGGGGCGTATACGGTGAAAACCGTGCTACCATCTGAGGGGAGCACAAACACCTCTCCGAGGAAAGCTGCACGGACGACCCTTGGGCCAAGGGGCATATCAGGAGGGATTGGGAGATAAACCGAGAAGTTGCCTTCCTGATCAGCGACCGCATCTGTCACAAAATTACCCTCGATAGAAATGGAGACTGCTCTACCAGGGAGTACCCTGCCTATGCCGTCGGTAATGCGCCCTTCGATTAAGAGCAGGTCATTTCTATCTACGGACGATGGAGGGGTGACGATGATGACCTGCGATGTCTGTGTAGCATTATACTCCGATGTATCCGTGGATGGGAGGTAAAATTCAGGATTGAGCGAGTCTCCCTGGCCCATGGGATCGACCCAAGTGAATCCGCCGAGGAAGTTTACTGTGGCGTTATGGGACCCGAAATCAACATCTAGAGGCATTGGGACCGTGATTGACCATGCGCCAGTAGTTGCATTGGTCAAGACTGTGAATTCAGGGCCCATGTCTATTCCATCAATTGAGAGGCGTACTAGCCCAGAAGAAGGCACGGCCGATTCCATAAGCGGCATTCCGTGCTCATCAAGGAGGGTGCCCTCGAGAGTAATGGTTTCTCCAGCTATTCCTGTCCCGGATACAGATGTTATGGCGAGGACTGTTGGAGCGAGTATTACGACGCGGGTTGCATCAGCACTACTTGCCAGACCGGTTGTGCCGGCAAGTCCGCCGAAGGAGGCAGAGATGTCCATGAATCCTACAACTCGACTTTCGTCAACAGTGAATGAGTAGCTAGCTATGCCATTTTCGTTGGTTGATGATGTTCCATTGAAGACTCCATCTACAAAGAAGGAAATCGTCGATTGGGGAACAGGCGTCCCCGTATTGTCGATCAGGGACACATTCACTGTGATGTCGTCTCCTCGAATAGTCCTCTCACCGGGATCTAGATCCGAGGGTACGATAATGGATGTTGCAGTGAATCCCCTGCTGTCGAAAGTTGCAGAGCCACTACTCTCAGTGAAATATGAGACTGCCGGGAGGTACGTTGCTTCTACCAGATGAGTTCCACGGGGTATGTCGGCATCCAGCGCCATCCTAACTGTCCACGACCCGTTGGAGTCCACTGCGAATGAGTTCAACGTAAATCCATCATCAGAGCCATCGAGTTGGAAGTTCAGACTGAATGAAAGTAGGTTGCCTGAACGGTCTGTGATGGTTGAGCCATTGCCGCTTAGTAGTGATCCTGTTATTTCGAAGGAGCCGCCTGCAGTTGGATTGGAGCTTATTGGGTCGACTATCAACTGCGTATCCGACCTCACAGTCACCTTGAATGTGGAAGCGGATGTCGCAAGCAGGGTGGTTGTGCCGTTGAAAAGAAACTCTATCTCAACCAAGCCCAGGGGATGATCTGCCGGCACCGTGAATTCGAAATTGACTGATCCATTTGCCAGAGTTGACTGTGAATTCATCCAGGTGTGGTGGAATCTAGCCACGACATCGGCCTCTTCGATGGGAAGATCATCATTGGATTCCTCGACGAGCATGGCGGAGAAGAATATGGTGCTGCCACGATCAACGATAGTGGCTATGCCGGGTTGTATCTGTGTGAACTCTGTGACGCCTACCACCAGTATGTCATCCGTACCTGTCGACGTGAGGTAGAACGGAGTGGATCCATTGATGACGCTCACTGCAATTGTTTTGTTGCCACTCTCGATGCCATCCGATTGCGGATCTGTCGGGACGATTATTGTGAAAGAACCATTTGCAGAAGTTAGGATAGAGGGCACCAGTGTCTCGCTGTCGTCGTTCAAGAACCATACTTGGAGTGCCATCGGACCGCTTACCGAGCGGTTATCATCGACAGCGTCTATGACTCTCCCTGATATCGAGAAGCTTTGCCCTGCTACAACTGATGGAGGAGCTGAATCAATCACTATACCACTTGCAACTATGACGACCGCTTCAGTAGTGGTTTGATTTCCTGTTCTTCTTGTGGCTCCCTGTAGTTCTATGGGATCACTCAAGTCGTCATCTACGATAAACGTCAGATTCATCATTCCCGGAGGGATGTTCGAAGGCATCGTGGAATTCAGCAACACAGATCCATCAGAAGAAGTTGCTTGTGTAATCAGAAGGGTCTCATTAGCGCCGCCTAGATCAAGCCACAGAGTGACATTGACGTCGCTTAGAAGACTCGAATCTGCTACATCAGACACTGTTGCCGTAACTTCGAATGTGGTACCGGCTATCACCTCAACCTGCTCAGGACTGGCGGAAACCACATATTCCGTCTCTATACCCATTGAACCGAACAGGCTGCCGTCGAATGAAAGCACGTAATATGGGCCCTTGTCCTCTGGGCCCTGGGCGAATAAAAATTCAATTTGAACCTCATAAACAGATGAAGGCAGATTAACGGGGGTCGAGAATGGGACGGAGAAATTTCCGCTGAGAGGGTCTATCCAACCTTTGGAGAGGAGGCTCCATGTCGTGTCGGAGCCATCGGGCAGAGTGTCTTCCAATGGAACAGATATGTCGAAGGAAATCGAAGTGTTGTTGCCGAGTACGGGTGTGGCGAGGAGTGAGTCGGAAAGGGATCCATTGACCCAGCCTCCCGTATTTCTGTGGTACCAGTCCCGATCTAATGCCCATGTTGCCTGTACCTCCGCCTGTAAGCGATGATAGTTTAACTCAACAAGAGGCTTGAGGTACTGGGACCCTGTGTAGTTTAACTGCCAGGAATAATCTCCAGCACTGACGTTGACGTTATCTCCGGGAGTCCATACAACTTGTATCTGGGATTCGATTGCTCCTTCTTGGGACCATTCGTTCGCCCCATCGTAATCCATGGTGAAATTTCCAGGGTACTCCTGCAGAGGTGTGTTGGTGTGGTCAGTGAGCTGAACTGAAACTGTGGCCTCAATGCCTCTCAGAGATGGTTCGAGGGTATACTCCAATTTTAGATACCCCAATATCCCAAATTCATCCTCGAATATTTCGAAGTCCGAAGCGAACAGACCATCCGCCTGATATCTGAATCTTACATCTATAAGTCCGGACGGGATGGGAATCTCGTTTTCAGAGAAGTTCCATGTAATCTGAAACGATCCTGCCTGTCCCGACCACGAGGAGTTGTTGAGATACCATGTAGTGATGGGTGTAAAGTCCCCGGAAGAGGAAGCTGATCGTATATCCATGAATAGAGTCCCATTCATGGGCTCTGGCGTGGATCCCCTGCTCAATGCAGTACCGTTTATCGAAACGTCCTCGTTGATGCCGAGAAGGCTGGAATTAGAACCCTGTCCCTCTAGTGAAATCAGGAGATCAGGGGCCAACGTCACATTCATCTGGAAATCTATGCCAAGGGGCCTGACATGTGGCACAGAAGAAGACAGGTCTAATCCGTCCTCCCTCCACCCTGCAAACCATAATCTGGCGTCAATTGGACCCAATGGCTCATTCTCGTCAACAGTAACAGGGAATTGGAAGAAGCCTCTGCTGGACACATTAGTGGAGATGTTCACTACCCCATTTATTGAGGTAGTATACTCGAGGAAGACGATGAACGCGGAGGAGCCGCTCATCTGATCGTCGAACTCGCTAGGATCGGTCAAAACTTGATTCTCCCAAGCAAATATGCCATCCAAATCTGTTGTGACTCCCGCTCCGACCGGAGGCAATTCAGCAGGTTCTGGACTCGAAATCTGCATTGTGGGGTCGTCTGTCAGGTTGAACTCCCATGTTGAAGAGGCGTCTCCAGCTAAACCGTCCGAGGTCGTCATAATGAGATATGGGACACTGCCAGCTCCGAGTACCTCTATGGCAAACGAAGTCAGACCTGGACGAGGATAATCAATCATAGAAGATGTTGAATTTAATCTGAACCATCCCGTTTCATTGGTAGTGGTGAATGAAAATGCATTCAAAGCAGAGTCCAACGGCGGCTCCAGGATTATGCTCTGCGGGATAATATGGGCTCTGACTGGGACATTTGAAGCTGAAGATCCATTCTCCGTGAATATGATTCTGCCTTCAAAGAATAACTCCTGTTGACCATTCCTGTCATGATTTCCGACGGTCCTAGAAACATCGACTATCGAAATCGGCGGCGGTGGCGGGCATGCCTTGAATGGCTGCCACCCAAGGTCGATACCTCCTAGATTCTCATTCGTCTGAAGATGTGCCTCCACCCATGATGTAAGATGTCTGCCGTAAAACGAAAATGAAGTATTATCGGCATCCTGTGAGCCGTCACTTAGCCCCATTACTTTCCTCGAGGGGATTCCAGCAGTACGTAGCATGAGTGCGAAAGTACTGGAATATTCGTCACATGTTCCGATTCTTGCGTCGTCCAATATCCATCTCGATATGTCAGTTGGACCGTCTATCTGTGATGAGGCATTCTTGAATCCGGATCCTGAAGAGCTCCAATTGAACTGTATTGTTTCGTTCCCATTGATGATGAAGTCGGCTATCGCTTCGATCTTCTCCCATGCCGAGAAAGCGCCTGATGACGAGATGATCTGATTGGTAATCTGAGCAGTCCTGTTGGTATCGTCATTCACAGGATAGTTGAGTCCGAAGGAGCTTGATGCGAACGCGATGGATTCCTGCTTGTGTATATCCGTGACATTGTAGTCTGGGCTGCTTATCGAGAGTGTCGTTACAGACGCATCCTCTACTATGATGTCTCGAGTCGTATTGGTGACATTCAAAGTGGCTTCTGGCTCCATTATGGTGCTGATGGTCTGCACGTTGTATGGCAAGACCAGATGGCCCCCGGGGGCGCCTAATCCCTGAAATTGGTATGCCAAATCCCATGACGGGGACGTACCGCCCGATAGAGAGACATCAGCCAGGCCTTGGGATATTTCTTGTTCTAACGAGATTTGCGTAAGGCCGTAGAGCGTCTGGTTTAGGCCCCACGAGCCATTCAGATACTCGTCGAAAGTATACCACCGATAGAACGGCGTGATTGACATGTTAGCTGAAGCATCGGTGTTTGTGGCTACGAGCAACAGTGTATCAGGGGATATAGAGGAAGACGCGTTAAGAGGGTCCAAGCCAAGGGCGACCTCCTCTCCATCTGGTATCCCGTCGCCGTCAGTATCGGGGTCTAAAGGATCAGTGCCATCCTGCTCTTCGTTGAGGTCGGGGATGCCATCTCCATCGGTATCTAGGGGATTCATATCGTCGGAAGGATTGTTTTGGGGATTCGTGCCGTCGAAATATTCCTGTAAATCGCTGACGCCTCCTTCATCGGTATCAGAGGCATTCCAAAGCGTGACCCAACCATCGGTTGATCCGTTAGTCAAATCTACACTTGCGTATGTCAGATCGCATCCGGTTGTGTTCTCGAAGTAATCATTGAGACCATCCGAGTCGGAGTCAAGTCTGTTTGAGCATGGTTCTCCGGGGATTGTAGCATCTATCCAGACTTCCGTCCAGTCGTCTACCCCATCGCCGTCAGTGTCAATCAGATTCGGGTCTGAAATGTGGCCGTAAGTAGAGAGTAGTTCTTCCCAATCTGCAAGCCCATCGCCATCTGTATCTGCATAGTCATCGTCGCACCAAGGGTCATTAACTGCTCCCGCGGTATTATTCCAGCACCAAGACCCGTTATGGACATTAATCCAAACAGTATTTTCCGGCGGCATCGGATCAACTTGATCTAAATCATTGCCGATACTTCTCCCCCATGCGAATGGGACTCGTGTTCCATCATCGAGGATGTAGTCGGCTAGCATGCCATTCGGACTCCTCCAATTGGGCCCATCAGGAACGCCTTCGGTCGAATTCAGCGATATCTGAGCGGCCACAGGATCCCAACTTATGACTGTTCGATTGACCACTGTGGTGCTCATGCATGGATTCGTGCCATGCATTTCTCCTTCGATGCCGTCATCGACACCTCCAAAATCAGTATCTGCCAAATCCCACTGAGTACACGTGATATTCTCCATATAGTTTGGAATACCATCTTCGTCCTCATCCCCATCATCCTCAATCCTTGTAGGGTCAGTCTCACCCGGATCCACATCCCCATCGAAATTCAAATCTTCGAAGCCGTCATCAAATGGATCGCCGTCCGTATTGTTGTTGCGTGGGTCTGAGCCCAATGGGGGGTCCCCATAACTTCCATTCACCTCAATACCGTCCAATATGCCGTCACCATCCGTGTCCACGGCAGTCGGATCGGTAAGCAGAGTCAGTGCCTCCCTGGAATCGTTTAGACCATCGCCATCAGTATCATTGGAAAAGGGGTCTGTGAATGTTATCGAGTCAACCTCAGCTGTAAGGAACTCGCAGCCACCCGGCCCCAACATCAGCACGGGATCGCATGGACTCTCAGTCTGAGTGCCATTGGCCGGGCCGGGCCGGAAATACTGAGTCGGGGGGAAAGTGGAGCCGTTTCGAGTGGTCCACCCCGGGTTGACATATTCCCACAAATTAAGCAGCCCATCATCATCAGGATCGCCATAAGCGCCATCATCCCCAGTTCCATCGGTCGGATCAAGGCCAAATGCTATCTCCCAGCCATCATCCATTCCGTCGCCATCGGTATCCCAGCCATCGACATCCTCGTCCACAAGCCCGTCTCCATCGTCATCATTTGTTGCGCAGTCAGCATCGCCGTCAAAATCTGGGTCTGCTGAATCGACTAATCCGTCATGGTCATCGTCGAAGCCATTTGTGCAAAGATTGCCTGCGGGATCTTCATCATAACCGTCGGTCCCGTTTCCTTGGATGATTTGCATTGCTGATTCTTCATCCCAGTCGCTGACGGGAACAGTACCGTTCCACCAAACGCCATTATCCAGAACCGCAGGGGTAGATACATCATCCCAGCCAGGGGGTATGGACCACAGATACTCATTGAGATTGGAGAGTAAGTCTCCGTCCGGATCGCCTGTTGAGCCATTCAGGTCGTTCGGGGACAAGGGGTCTAACCCGTATTTCCACTCCCACCCGTCAGGAAGGCCGTCATCATCGCTGTCCCAATCCTGGGGAAGAGTGTTGATGTAGAATTCAAGGCCATATGGAAGGCCATCGCCATCAGCATCAAGCGAGGCTGCGGCCCTCATGGATCCGATGTGAATCATGGACACCATAGACGTAAGCATCAAAGCGACAATTACGATGGCTGAACGCCGCTCTCCGCCCCTATGGAGTGCATGCATGTCAACAAGGCCCATTCAGCAGGCACTTAAGAGGAATGGAGCATCGTTCGGACCGGTCATACTAATTCGATGTCATCGTCGAACGCGTCTTCATCAGGAATTTCGATGGTTGGCGTCGATTCTACCTCGACCGATGGTTCTGCCTGCATCTCGTTTGATAATGCGTCGAGGAGCGCCATTTGGGCAGCGACTCTTTGCCGGCTGAGGCGGGATTGGAATCCTGCGAACACAAGTAGAACGGCGACACCAAGTACTATCCATGTAGAGCCACGTGGATGTGTTATTTCATTCACCAGCAAGTCGATGATTGATGAGATATCAACCACCATCGTGAGGGAGAGTTCCGCGGTGAACTCCTCGGGCCATGCCTGATCAGTGGCAAAGGGGCTAGCTTTGACTACGACGGGGACTCTGTCGCCATTATTGGCATCGGAGGGTGCCGATACGCGGATTCTGAATGTTACTTCTTCGAAAGGTCCAATCTCCACTAGAGGGGACCCGGAGGGGCCTTCTACGTCCACTGACCAACCCTGCTCGTCGACTTCCGCGGAAAGAAGTACTGTCTGCGGGCTGTTTCCTTTGTTCTTCACCTTAATCTGATAGGCATACTCGTCACCAGGGGATAGTCCTCGATTCGAGGTGACTTGAACCAACTCGAGGAGGGGGTCGTCGGCCTTGACATTGAGTGTAATGGCTAGATCGAAATACCTGGCCTCCTCATCATCTGTGGAAACGTCCTCTTTGACACGGAGGTATATTGTGTGGTTTCCCTCGATGACCTGGGATGTCATCTCTATCGTCATGTAGAGTTCCACAAAATCGCCCGGGCCCAAGGTAACTTTGGGAGCATTCGCCCCGGCTGAATCGATTATATTGTACGACCATATGCCGTATGCTTGATTCCGATCGGTGTTCTCAGATAGGGATGCAGGGTTAATGATCAGCCAAGAGCTTGCAACTCCCGAGTTGTCTGATAGGCTGTTGGTTATACGCACCCTCATTGAAGTCGAAGTACAATCATCGGTTTCTATGAATCCAAGAGGGACTCCGTCACAGTCTTGGGAGATTTCTGCCCTTATGCCGAATGTACGCTGTATAGTGAATTCGACGATTGTTTTGAGGGAGCTGTTATTCATACTTGCAACTTCTAATCGTATTGTGCCTGTATCAGGGTCCGAGCGATCGCCAGATGGTTTGATTGCCAACCTGAAGGTTTGTGTGTTGTGCCTGTCCAATGCATCCGTATGGAATGTCCCGTCATCGTCATCCTCGAGAATCCTCTGGCCAGTGTCATTGTCATAGACTTGGATAATTGCCTTTGATCTCTCTAGTACGTCAATTCTGAAGGAGTCAGAAGTGAATCCTGTGTTGAAGACTTCCATCATAAATGGATTGAATTCGCCGTCTTCGACATACCTTGGTATTGTAGAGTCGATCTGTGATATCGACGAGTTGGCAATCAATGTCTCCATTTCCTCGTCCCAGACAGAAACCACGGGTGGCTGGTAAACCTGCAATTTCTCAATGTCTAGTTCCAAAGTATCCGAGACGCTTTCAAAAATACCGCCGACCTCTGCTTCCCCGATTGCCCTAATCCTGATTTCAGAAGGGGCGTCACTGAGATCTAACGGAGCAGTTATCGTCATGATGGGGCTGAGAATTGTCCCGCCAGAGTTCATACTGTATCCCCCTGGGCTATCAAATTCGACCAGCCAGTCGGAACCTAAAGTTGTGAGCAATTGTAGATCTACATTCATCGAGAGTGTGGCATCGCCCCTGTGGATGAGTTGCAATGGAACTGGCGTTATAGCGCCAGGTGCTATGTATTCCACGGATCGTTCATCTGAATGCTTCAGAGAAACGCCGAATTCATGCATAGACAGTGTATCATGAGTTATCACAAAAACATTTGACTGCACGTCTGTGACTCTCAATTCGGCTTCATAATCCCCGGATTCGAGTCCGCTTTGATAGGTCCATTTGTGTCTACCAAAGAGCCCTTCAGTGGTCCATTCGATTTTCTGCGAGACTGGTTCCAGATCTTTCTGGAGGATGATTTCATTGGTTTCGGCGTATCTTAGTCTGAGTTCTACGGACTCTATGTCTTTACGTCCAAAAGCACTTTTCACATCGAAGGAGAATTGCATCTCCCTGTCGTCAATTATGTCATTCGGGTACCAGTCGGTTACTGACCCGTCAATGAACTCGTCGCCGGGACGCTGGACGTAGAATACTGTGTCTGAAACAGCGTTTGTTGATATGTCGAGGAGGGATGATCGACTATCGCCGCTTATCTGGTTGAACGCGACCTTTGCCTCACAGTCATCGAAGAAGCCGTCTCCGCACCCACTCATCTCTGCCCTGATACGGAGTATCAATTCGCCAGATTCGGGGGCCGTGAAGGAATCGCTCCCCCCATTTAGGAATATATCCACTGCTTCGTGATCGAAATCACACTGTGTGCCGAAACCTCCTGAACAGGCTTCATTCTCAATCTCTCCACTTGCCACTGTGCTCCCGCTGGAAATGATCGAGAAGGTCCATGTGGCGACTGAATTCTGTGGGCCCTCTGCTTTCAGAAATACATTGAGTTGCACATAATACTGGCTACCTCCGTCGCTACTCTGACGCTTACTCCCGACAACATGCAGGGGCTGGAGCAAGTCATTAGTGGAGAATTCCACATTCGTGTCAAGTGCTGAAGCCTCTAGTTGGCCTCCGGATGTGGGAAGTACAGTTGACAAATTATTCCCTTGGGCCAAATACAGGGAGTAGGTCTCAACCTGATTTGAGGAGGGGGAATCCATTCGAGGATCATTGGCCTCATCGAGAGATATGATAGGTGCGGCCCCAAGTTGAAGAAGCAGCACGACCACTATGGTTAGAGTTGGCGTCTTACTCCATCCGTGGTCTTTCAATCTGCTTAGCATGTGGTATGCTCTCTAGTCACCGGTTAAAGTATTCTCACGGTCCGTACAAGTACTGCGCGTGTTCTGAGCCCCCGCGGGTTGATTCAAGTCTGTGACTCGCGTCGGTAGGCACGCAGGGGTACCCGAGCGGTCAAAGGGGCCGGACTTAAGCT
>DAVB01000037.1 GCA_002505455.1 Euryarchaeota archaeon UBA52
AAATGGGCCCTTCACTTCCCGCTCGGGCTCCGGCTCCGGCTCGGGCTCCGGCTCGGGCTCGGGCTCCGGCTCCGGCTCCGGCTCTGGCTCGATAATGGCGAACGAAGTTTTCGCTAGGAGCGTTTCATAGCCCCCATCGCCGAATAGCCTGATATCGTATGCACCTGGGCCTAGCTCTAATTCGAAAGTTAATGATCCAGCAGGAATCAGGTCGTAATTCTGCTCCTGCGAGCCATTAAGATACAACCAGTCCACATAATCTGAGTCTTTTGCACCGGAATCGTATATCCCTACCCAAGAGCGTTCCTTGCCACCGGATGCTACGAAGCCAACGCGAATTGGTTCGCCCTGCTCGAAGTTTTCATCGACCACAAGTGTCGCTGGCTGGCTTTGTGACTTCTGAGCAGCAAAGGGGTTGCCTGCTACGGTTTCCACCGCAGAGCGAAGAGCGGTATTTTCCTCGCCGAGCAACTTGAGAATCTCCTCATAGGATATCCCTCCCGTCCCATCGCTATCTAGGAGGCCGAAAACGGCTCTCAGAACAGGGTCCGGCGCATTCTGGCCCGTAGTCCTCGCGATGCCGTCCTTGAATTCGCCGAAATTGATATTCCCAGAACCATTTTTATCCATCTGCTTAAAGACGTCTGCGCCGCTGTAACCCATTGATTTCAGAGCCTTTCCAAGGCCTTCTAGCGCCCTCTGCTCGAACGTCGCCACGCATACGGCTTCAAGGATGGCCAAATAGCCATTGCGCCGACTCTACAAGAATGGCGGCTGCACTATTTCAGCTGCGACGCGTCGTCTCGGGCTTGTTTGGATGTAGACGACTTGCCCGGATTCGGGATTATCGATATACGCCATCCCGATGCCCATTCCGAGCGATGGGGAAGGGGCGCCGCTCGTAATGTAGCCAATCAGGGAGTCATCATTCTCGCTACTATGGACCTGATGCCCAAGCCTAGGGGATGGTCCTCGAGAAATGCACCTCAGACCCGACCAACGCGCGCTTCTGATCGCCCTTTTTTCCATGCCGGCCCTGCCGATGAAGTCATGATCGAGGGAGAGCCCGAATGGCACGTTTGATTCCAGGGTCCCTCTGGCAAGGAAATTCTCTGGGAGGCCCTCGGAGGGGGGCTCGCCCAGGCCGGGCCAAAGGAAATCCTGCCCGGATAGAAGATACCCCTTCTCGAGTCTAAGTGTGTCTCTAGCGCCCAGTCCCACAGGGACGATCCCCGAATCTGCCCCTGCCCCCATTATGGCATTCCAAAGCCCAGGGGCGTCCTCATCGTCAACGAATATCTCCACTCCAGCCTCGCCCGTATATCCCGTGCCCTGAATCCATCCCTCGATACCAAGGTCATTCGCCGGGATGTTTCTGCACTTGAAGCGACCGGGGTAGCCATCTCTGCCGAATACCGTTGAGGTGATGGAGGGAGCTGCAGGGCCTTGCAGAGCTAGTATGCTAGTTCCTCTCGATCTATCGATGAGGCGGATTGTCGCGTCGTCTGGGAGGAGAGGTTTGAGCCAGTCTCGCATTACTTCAATCATGGACGCATTCGGAACGCCGTGAATTCGGTCATCTGCCTCAACGGCAAATATCATGTCGTCGATAATTTGGCCATCGTTGTCCAAGAAGTGGGTATATCCGCATCTGCCGGGGGCGAACTTAGACACGTCCTGCGTGGATACCGAAGAGAGCCAGTCACGGGCACCCTTGCCCTCGAAGGTGAAGAAACCCATGTGGGAGACATCGAATAGGCCTGCATTTGTACGGCATGCGAGATGCTCGGAACGTATCGAGGAGTACTGTATCGGCAGTTCGAATCCATGAAAATCGACCATCGTCGCCCCTGCCTCAAGATGGTTGCGATAGAGGGCTGTGCGTGTGGGGCCGGCGTTAGCCATGCACACGACTGCAGGAACAGGCACATCAAGAACTCGGCCGGAGGTCTCTGACGATGCTGCTTTTTTTGGATTATAATTATCTACAATCAATTCAATGTCCACTCATGCCTACGATTCAGATAACGTCTAAGACTCCTTACCTTTTGTATTGGAAGTTGGTTTTCATGGGGGTTCTTCGCGATACGATTCGTCCCGAGCCGATCAGCGTAGAGGGGGATCCTGGAATGAAAATTATGATCTTCGATGAATCGTGTATGAACGATTAAGACGAACTTTGATAAGGAATGTTTCATACTATACAACCAATGGTTGAGAAGACTGGTCATGGACGAGGCGCTAACCGCCAGCGCACCGTTGAAATCGGAACTAGATCGCGGTCAGATAGGGCTCGTGGAACTGAATCCGTCTCGGAACCGTGCAACCTGTGTGGGTCAGTGGACTGGGAGACCGACGACATCAGGGGTGAGACGACCTGCGCCACATGCGGCTACGTTGCTGCTCAGAACATGATAGACCCGGGTGCGGAGTGGACGAACCATTCCGGGGGGGACGACCGTTCCAGAGTCGGCGCGCCGACAAGGATCGATCTCTCTGACAAGGGGCTCAACACCTCAATCGATCGAAGGGACATCAGTGCGGGGAAGCACGGTATGACCGCGAGGCAGGCGAGAGAGTGGAGGAGACGCCAGGTGATCGATCAGCGAAGCAAGACCCGTGACAGCAGAAGCAGGAATCTCAGCCAGGCCATGCAATTCATCAAGAATCATGGAGGGCTGCCGCCACAAATACAGCAACAAGCAGCAGGCCTGTACAGAAAATCCGTAGAGAGCGGTCTTGTCACGGGGAGGTCCATCAGGGGCGTGTCTGCAGCATGCGTCTACGTGGCTGCGAGAGAGGCCAGGATACCGAGGAAGATAGACGATATCGCATCGGCTTTTGACATGTCCACCGAGGTCGAGAAGAAGGAGCTGAAGAGGACCATACGACTCGTCGCGAGGACGCTCGGCGCCCATCACGTCACGGGGCCCGAGGAGTATCTGGAAAAGTTCCACTCGGACCTGGGGCTGCCAGCGCCCATCCTTGGGGCGGTCCGCGAGCTTTGGAACAGGGTACAGGATCAGTACGCATGGCAGGGCAAGAAGCCCTCTGGGATAGCTGGCGTGCTACTCTACCATGCGTCGCAGAACAGCGATTCACCACGCACTCAGAGCGAGGTCTGCAAGGTATCCGGAATCAGCGAGGTCACCCTGAGGGGGCTTCTGAAGCAGCTCAACAGCATGCTAGAGACAAGATGATGGCTCCCATCGGAATCAAATAGGGTGCCTCTGTGGCACTCGCTGAGTATCACATGGGAAACAAGATCATCTGGATGACTGGGCTCTCAGGGGCTGGCAAGACTACGATCGCTATGGCCGCGTCTAAGCGATATGGATGCGAGGTTCTCGACGGGGACACGATACGGGACTTCTTCCAGAACAGGGACTTCAGCAAAGAGGGGCGTGAGCGTCACCTCCTTGGAGTGGCGAAGATGGCCAAGATGATCTCCAAGCACACGTCCGTCATATGCTCGTTCATAACGCCGTATGAGGGAACTCGTGAGAAGATCCTCGAGATCCTCCCCGAGGGGTCGGTCATGGTCCATGTGTCCACCTCCCTCGAAGTGTGCGAGGAGCGTGACGTCAAGGGCCTGTACGCCAAGGCCAGATCCGGGGAGATACAGAATTTCACAGGGATATCGGACCCATTCGAGCATCCCGCATGCGCGCACATGACGATGGAGTCATCAGGGGAAGCGGGATACGGCGTGGATGACATGGTCGACATGCTCGCGCCCCTCTTCGAGAGGCCGAAGGCTGTTCTGCTGCCGGGCAGGTGGCAGCCCCTCCATGTCGGTCACGAGTGGCTGATACAGAGGGAGCTCGATCAGGGCAAGAAAGTGGTCGTGGGCATACGAGACACGCCGGTGTCCGACTCTGACCCGTTCTCCACCGATGTGAGGAGGAGGATGATCGAGCACAGATACGCCGACGAGGACGTCGAGGCTTGGGTCATGCCGGACATCGAGGCCATATCGTACGGCCGCAAGGTAGGATACGAGGTGCGCGAGGCTGATGACATCCCCCCTGAGATATTCGCGGTATCGGCGACCGGGGTTCGCGGCGGCAACAAGGCGAACGTCTCGGAGAGGGTCATGGAGTTCATGATCGAGGAAGGAATCTGGGACGGCGAGTGAATACGCAGCACTAGACCTGGTGCTCGATCCAGAGATTTACCCATTTCCCGCCGGAAGTGGCCAAGAACCACGGATTGAGGATGTCCTCCACGAGGTCGTAGTCGAGTTCTGCCCCATCGGGGCCAAGGAGGCTGCCTCCAGCGGCGTTGAGGACCGCGTGGGCGGCTGCGGTGTCCCAGCATGATGTGGTGCCGAACCTCGGAGCCATGTCTGCCGATCCCTCTGCGACCCTGCAGATCTTCATGGAGGATCCCACACCCTCGAAGACGTGCTCTCCGACCGCCTCGGCGAAAGCGCGGTCTTTGGGCGATGCGTGAGAGACGCTCCCAACGATGAGGGGGGCGCTGTTGTTCGTTCCTGCTGATATCCCCCCTATTCCGCCTGCATCCTGTCGCATAGCGCCAATTCCCTGCCCTCCGAACCATGTTATGCCAAACTCAGGTGCGTGTACGACGCCGAGTATCGGGCTCCAGCGAGAGTTGTCTCGCCTCTCCATGAGAGCGATATTGACCGTGTACATGCCATTGCCGCGGATGAACTCCTTGGTTCCATCGAGCGGATCGACCAAGAAGCATAGTTCGCTGCTCAGGGGATCGCCGGCGGAGCCCTCCTCGGAGAGAATGGGGGTCTCGGGATGTATCTTGGACAATGCCTCCTCGATGATTTGGTGGGCCCGTAAATCGGCAACTGTGACAGGAGAGCCGTCCCCTTTTAATTCAAATTCTTCCGGTTTGAAGGATTCTCGCACGCTCATTATCTCAGAGCCCGCCTTCTGGGCAACTATGCATATTCTTAGTGCCAAATCGTCCATGAGGCATGCCAGGAGCGGGAAACGTGTTATTCTTGTGGAACAGTGATAATCAGCAATAGCGGCCCCATAACATGGGTGGAGACCCTCACTTCATACAAAGGATCTCCGAAAACATCCATGATTTGTGCGATGAGGACTATGCAACATTCGCCTTCAAAGAAGGGGATATTCGATGGAAATGGCGGGATCTAGAGCTTAATTCCAACTGGGTTAGGAATGAATTATCGGATCTCCAAAGAGGTATTGTGTTGATTTTTCTCAGAGATATGCGGATGATCCATGCATCGTTATTCGGAGCTTTACTCTCAGGATTTATTCCATCAATCATGCCCTGCACATCTCCAAAACAAGACTCAGGAGCATACTGGAAATCCCACAATGAGCTTCTAGCGCGAATTGGACCAATTGCTATTCTCACGGTACAAGAGGTGCACTCGGAAATGGTCGATGCAGGTATGATTCTAGATAATATCAAGCTGATTGAAATCGATATGATGGAACCTATTGAAAGAGAGTTTTCGAGTTATTCCTCTGCTTCCGGGGATATCGCATTGTTACAACACAGCAGCGGTACAACGGGTCTGAAGAAAGGAGTATCACTCACCAATAAGGCGGTTGCTCTCCATTCAGAGCGCTATGGTTCTGCTTTAGCAATCGGTAAGGGAGAT
>DAVB01000067.1:0-34541 GCA_002505455.1 Euryarchaeota archaeon UBA52
CGTCATCTCCGCCTATTAGCCCCTCCTGCTGGAGATTTGGCCCGTAGTATGGGGCCAACTTGGAACGGATTGGATTCTTAACTTTCTTTGAGAATGTCTCCAAGCCGACATCTTCGACGAGGACTTGCAGCAGATGTCGTATTCGAACGGTCCCCTCTAATGTCCTCCCGGTCGTCTTCTCAAGAGTAGCATTAACACTGCCCATCAGGTTCAGATCGGATTTCATCATATTCAGATCCTCATAGAGCGTTGCAGCGGTAGTAGCGCAAGGGGTGATTATGTCAAGCCCGAGATCTTCTGCCATCGACATTGTTCTTGCATTCAGAGTTGCCTGAAGGGGCCGGTTTGCCTGGCCAAGTATTCCTGCTCCACAACTGGTTGCACCTGGTAAATCAATGAGTTCGATGTCGAGGGACCGACAAGCTGCGCGCATGGTCTCATCGACCTCAGGGGCACTGCTATGAGCCACATTTCCCGGATGGTATGCAAATCGGATTGGCATATGCGGCGGCCTCAGAATCTTCGATCTAGACTATTGAAAATTGATACGACCTCGTGATGCTTGTCGACTCTCTTGTTGAACTGCCTCGGCATCTTTCCTAGCCCTGCGGGAGGGGCAACCAATGCCAGGATATCATTTACCATCTTGCCACCGGTTCTTGTGAATCCTGTGACCATTCTCGCAGTGACGCCGGATGAGAGATTCGAGAGTAGGCCGAGAGGGCCGAGTACTTGACGATAAAGTACCGTATCATTCACCTTTCCACTGCTCTTCAAAGTCCATGCATACCACCAAACATGCTTTCCGTGGCGCCCATTGAACCCATTGACCTCCAAAGCGCGTGTTCTAGCGCTTGACAGGGCTGCTTGGATATCGCGTCCGGCGAGAGGTTGTCTTCCAAATGGTGCCAAGTCCGTCTCAGCCAATATTGTATCTGCACCTGCCAGGATGGTATCAATCGCACTTATCCTCTTATCCGATGTACGTGGATCGCATCTTCTGACCCACAAATCCAGACACACAGATGGGCCGAGATACGAGTCGGCATAGGCAACAGCATCGGAGCATGAGTGTATGGCTTGGGGGCCAACGTGGTTGGACATTGCATGCAATTCGGCTGCCTTGGAGGGCTCCATTGGCCCGATGGCTACTCCTTGCTCGGAGTTTACTGCTTCTCTGGTTCTCGAAACGTGCCATATAGAAGCTGTTTCTCGCTTCTTCAGTAAGCTATCGAAATCAACGCACAAGTCTCTCAATACATCGTATCCAGGAAGTGGCTCTATCGTCAACATCACAGGGCCTGGCCTCCCATTTGAAAGGCGGTCTATCCTTGTGGACCCCGGCAATGTGACACGCCCATTGACCAACAATGCCGTACAAGGATCATGGGGGGGGCCGTCTGTAAAGCACAGGCTTCCATCGTGAGTCCTCTGTATAGATCGAAGTGCGTCCATGAGGGTCGTGTGTCCGTTTAGAGAGCACAACCATGTATCAGTACCACTTGTTTTCTCATGCGGGTCGTACCTGAAAACACTGAGTTGAGCCTCGATTTCCCCTGCGGATAGATCGGGTAGCGTGAATCCATCCTCTCCTTCTGCGGCTGAAACTCCTCCACTTACTAGATCACGTATCGCATCAATCAGTCCTTCATGGAGATTCCCTGAATCGTCGGTTGCCGATAGCATGGTGAGTGCTTCTTCCGCCCAAAGGGATGCAGGAGCCTCGTAATCGACATCACAATCGACCCGTTTTGCCACTCTCTTTGCACCCAACTCTTCCAACCTATTGTCCCAGTCTTTACCAGACTGACAAAATAGTTCGTAGGAAGTGTCACCAAGTGCTAGGACTGAGAAAGACATGCCATCCATCCTAGGAGCGCCGTCGGAAGCTGCAGCCTGCCAAAGGGCCTCGGCATTGTCGGGCATCTCGCCCTCGCCCCATGTGGAACAAACAATTGCGACGCGCTTCATAGAAGCCATGGAATTGATATCGAAGCCGTCCATATCGTGAACAACACCTTCCAAGCCATATTGACTAGCATTCTTTGCCAACTTGGCGGCCAATTCTTCTGAATTCCCGGATTGGGACCCGAAGAACACATTCAATGTCCTATCTCCAGCAGAAAGAAATGCTTCAAGATCGCCACTATCAGCAGAGGGTCCAGAAGTGTCCGATGCGGATTCTTCAAGGGTCTCAGGCTCAGGTTCCGAAGAAAGAACGCCCACCTTATCTTCTTCAAAGACGCCCGATGAGTTGACGGCCGCGAATTTAGATAATGCTTCTAAAGTGAAAGCGGCTGCAGGATCTTCATACTCCACATCACAATCTAGCCTAGCCACCAGTCGATTTGCTCCTTGCTTCTCGAACCAAGAGTCCCAATCCTTTCCTGACTGACAGAAAAGATCGTAGGAGGTGTCCCCTAATCCACAAACAGCGAAGTGGCATCCTTCCAAAGAAGGGGCGGCATCAGAACTTGCAGCTTGCCACAAATCCTCTGCATTGTCAGGCATCTCGCCCTCGCCCCACGTGCTGCAGAAAATGAGAATGCGCTGATTTGAGGATATATCTGCTAGCGTGATCTCATCCATTCCCTTTGAAATCGGCGTGAGGCCGTATTTGCTACTAAGTTTGGAGGCGGTCACTGCGAGGTCTTCTGAGTTGCCTGATTGGGAACCAAATAAAATCAACAATGGAAGATTTTCACTCATAGCAACAACCCCTGCCCGCATATGCGATTGATTTTGTCCTAGTATGGCGACTCTTGAACTTGATGATTGTACGGGCTTCACATATCTAATCCGTCGAAATCACCGTCCATTGCGGGAGATCCCCCTTTGCTGGATATCACATCATCGATTCTTAGAATCATTACTGCAGTTTCGCTTGCAGATTGGATAGCCTGCTCGACGACTCTGGTCGGTTCATACACCTTCCCAGCTTGCATATCTACGACGCCTCCATCGTAAACATTGACTCCGTGACGGTTTTTACCCTCGGAATGTGCCTTCCTCAGAGCGATGATCGTATTGACGGGGTCTAGGCCCGCGTTCTCTGCTAGGGTCCTGGGGATGACTTCAAGAGCGCCGGCGAATGCTTCGATCGCCATCTGCTCCCTGCCTCCAACGCCTTCGGCATACGATCGGAGATCCCTGCTCACTGCGGCCATTACCGAGCCGCCACCGGTCAGGACCTGTCCGTCTTCGTGAGCCACTGAGACTACTCCGATGGCGTCATCGAAAGCTCGTCTGATTTCATCCACGACATGTTCAGTGCCGCCACGGAGAAGTACGGAAACCGCCTTGGCTTGCTCACAACCGGTGATGAAAACCATGTCCGAGTCTCCGATTTTTCTTTCATCTACACGTGCAGCGTCACCGAGATCTTCAGATGACAAGTCGTCTAGGGTGGTTACAATTCTGCCTCCAGTGGCCTTGGATAGCGCTTCCATATCGCTCTTCTTTGCTCTCCTTATGGCAAAGATTCCTGCCTTGGCCATATGGTGCTGAGCCAGGTCATCGATTCCTTTCTGACAGATCAAGACATTTGCGCCGGAAGAGGATATAGTATCTACAAGCCCCTTGATGAAGGATTCTTCCTCTTCTAAAAATTGGGAGAGCATACTTGGGTCAGTAATCTGTATTTTCGCGTCGACTTCGGTCTTCTTGACCTCGATAGCGGAGTTAACGAGTGCGATCTTGGCTCCCTCTACAGAGCGTGGCATCCCTGAATGTACTCTTTCCTTGTCCAGGATAATGCCGTCAACTAGCGAGCTGTCTTTGATCGAGCCCCCTTGCTTCTTTTCGACCTTGACGTCATCGAGGTCGACTATCACTCCGCCGTCATCCTTCTGAGCTACAGCGATTACTGCCCTGACACATATGTCAGAGAGGAACTCCTTGACCGCCCCCGCACTCTTCCCAGTCAGCGCAGTCTTAGCGACTTCAGCAAGTGTCTCCTCATCCACCTCTATAGCATGGTCGTCAATCAAATCGATGGCCTTATCCGCTGCTAATCGGAAACCCTCGCAAATTACGGTCGGGTGCACATTCTGTTCGATTAAGTCCTCAGATCTCTTTAGCAGTTCGCCTGCTAGAACGACCGCGGTGGTCGTCCCGTCGAAGCAATGCTGCTCTTGCGTTTTTGCTATTTCAATAATCATCTTGGCAGCAGGATGTTCGATATCCATCTCTTTGAGAATGGTTGCGCCGTCATTGGTGATGACCACGTCGCCCATGCTGTCTACAAGCATCTTATCCATGCCTTTTGGCCCTAAAGTTGACCTTACTGCCTCGGCAACTGCCTTCGCAGCTGCTATGTTGTTGCTCTGTGCAGTTCTACCGCTGGTTCGTGTGGTTCCTTCTTTTAGGATGAATATAGGCTGCTGTCCGTTCGTCATAGGCACACCTTGCTGGCATGCGAGCCAAGAGAGGGGCCGTCATAAGCCCTGTCACTCCGGAAAAGGTGCTAATCATCCTGATCAGGGGGCAGAGGAGGGGGTGACGGCGGTTGCTGAAAGATTGACTGTGCGCCTCCAAGAGGGGAATTAGCAACTTGATCTTGCGAAGGAAGGTAATCGCCATATTGCTGGCCGTCGAAATTCGTGTATTCCTCCATGGGGCCGCCTGCGCCACGGAATATTCTGAATGCTGTAAGCAAGATGGTTATAGCGCCAATTAGCCCTACTGCGATGAAAAGGTAGTTGCCCAGAGTTAATCCTATTTCTTCGACGTCTGGCCCTACTTCTACGGGATTCGATTTAACCATCGTAAGAGGGGTGCTACTGCTGGTCTTGTCTATGTCTGTGTCAACTAGAAGTGTGAGTTCAAAGTCTGCATTATTCTCCTCAAGATTTCGAAGGTTCTGCTCATTTACCACAACTGTGACTGTGACGACTCTCAATTCATCGGTGTCCAATACAAAGTCGCGATCGCCGGTCTCTACCCTTGCATCAAAGACGTTGAAGAACAAGTCCGATTGCCTATCTATGTCCACTCTTACCAGCTGCTCGTAGGAGGGGTGCAAATTCCTGATGGAGAATGAGAGTTCGTATGATCCCTCATCGGATATGGTTAGTCGTGATTGCTCGGGGAAAATCTGAAGCCATCCGACGGATCCAACATCGAAAACTGCCGAACCTGAATCAGTCACCACTATGTTCCTCTGTGCCGCTACATCTGACGAAGCATGCATCGAAACAATTCGCTCTCCGAATGTTCCGGAGTCGAAACTATACGAAGCCGTCACGTTATAGGAAGCTCCTGGCTGAATCCAAGGGGTCAAGTCTCCGTCTTCACCGCTATCTACATTCACGTCATCTAGATGTTCGAACGATAATCGATACCTATCGACTTGATTTCCCCTGTTCCACACTTCCCATCGAAGAGTTCTGGGTTCGTCGCCTCCCCGGTATACCTCTTCGGACATATCCAGGTCAGCAACCTCGACTAGTTGAGTTGATGGGACTGTGATTAGCATGTTGGCTTGAGTCTCATAACTGGGGTCTGACTGACTCCTTGCCGTTATCTGGACCACGTACGACTCATTCTGAACCCCATATGGCATAGGCAGGAGGAGCAAGGCCGCAGTGTCCCCGCCGAATGGATCAATCCCCAGGGTCGAGGGCGTGCTAAGCTGTGCCCGCATGGATAGGTCGGCTGTAACGAATAGATCGAAGGCTTCCTCTGAGTTTCCGTGATTGATTAAGACTATCTCGACAATCCTGGATACATTATCCGCAGGTATGGTAGCCTCGGTGAACTCAGGTATGATTTCGAGTTCTAACTTGTTCAATATCTGTATCTTCAGGAGTCGGTCTGCAGGGAAGTTGTTTGGAGCCTTTCCATTGACATCAATCCTCAGATCGTACACTCCCGGTATTGCATCTTCTGGCACAGTGACATGGGCAATAAGATCGACTTCTTGTCCTATGGATGTGAATATTGTCTCAACGTCATCCCCGCCCTCATTCGTCCACCTAATCAGTTGGGAGGGGTCCCATGTTGGCTCATCAAGGTAAACACCACCGAGGTTCCAGCTGCCTATCTGATTGCCTGTGTTGCTGAATGTCAGAGGCACCGCTCCTGAGTCTCCAGGGAACATCTGGAGATGGGGGTCTCCACCAGACGGGTTGTACTCAAGATCGATAAACCCAGAATAAGACGGTTGAACGTCGATATATTGGACGATTGGCTTACCTAAATCGAGTTTCGAGACATTGGTCAGACCATCATTGATATGTATATGCCATTCCAACGATTCCACAGATACGCTCGCAGGTATTGAGAGATTGAACCATGCTGGCATAGTGCTCTGTGCCTTGATATTCTTAGTCACGATGAACGAATCCTTGTCATTGGTTCCAGGGGTGTCTATCCTGATTAGATCTGGCCATGAAGAGTTAGTAACTTCGCTGTATATTCTCAGTGTAATGTCGACGTAACCATTGTTGGTTATTCCACATTGAAGTTCTACGGGATCTCCCACGGGTATGACTGGGTGTGCTTCTATGCCCTCTTTGTAATCGCCAGCACAATCTACGGAGATTGTGTATTGAGGTATTTTCTCGATTGCGAACATCAGGAAACCGTCCACCTCTATGCCGGGTGTTGCGTTAGTTCCGTCACTCTCGAAAAGATACGACATCCTATATTCTGCGCGAGGATGGACATCGGACATGTCCCAAATCACTTGTTCCCAAGAGCCGTTTGTTGGAAGTGTCATATTTGTTAGATTGAGTTGTTCCGTGTTAAGTCCGGAAACAGCTTGCAGGGATACTGAGTCTCCTAGGCCCATCTCGCCTCTTGCATGCGTGACCAGTTGAATGGAATAGAATTGGTAACCCCTTACTATCGCGCCGCACATGAATGTGTCGTGAACGGTGCTGATTTGGGTATCCATGGATCCATCGCCCATTCCATGGAGCATTGTTCCGTCCGAGAATACGTCTGTACAAGCAGTATCCAAGGCTCTGAAGCCGAGATGAAGTCTGTCTATTCGGCCACTGGCATAGTCTAACCCGCTATTTCCGGAAACGCGCCAGTGTGCTGATCCGACTGCGGATGAGTTTTCGGAGTAGTCCAATCTCCAATGTCCTGCATCGTCCGGATCTGTTGACAATGTGCCGTCTGCATCATATCCGGCAGTCATCCATATGAGTCCGTTATTTGGAGGATTTGGGCAGTTGGCTACCCCGTCGCCGTCAACATCCGAACACCACCCCTCGTCAAGAGGGTCATCTATCACTGCAACAGGGATTTCTCTCTCCAAATAATCATTCAGAGGGTCTTCGTCGATACCAACACCTGAGTATATTTCGACTGAAACAAGCAAACCTCCTGAAAGTTCACCTTCTTCTGAAAGTACGCTATGCGAGTAATTTGGAACGTATGTGAATGACTGCTCTTGCGCCTCCCCCCCGGTCAGGGTTGCATTTGATATGAATTCAGCAAGTGTAATCCCTACTGGGTGTGTAACATTCACATAATAATCAGCGTACTGGCCCTGTGCGCCTATCCCTATCTGGGTGATTGTGACATCGATCGTCAGAGACTGGTGTCTCACGATGTACTCTGAAAATGAACCGTCTGGTTGTTCCCATGTGGGGAGTTGTTTGCCTGTACTAGAAAATTCGATTGAAGAGACTTCGAAATCGGTGATCGCGGCTCGTGGCCCCTGTGATTGTTGTTCACCGTCATCAAGAGGGGATACAGCAAGCGGGTAAGCCGATGCCATCATGAGTGCGAATAGCAGAGATAGCGCTGCGACGCGTCCAGCCATGTCTGCGACGGCCGATAACAGCACACATAGAGGTTCTCACCTGATGAGCCGTTCACGGCGATGCGCGAAATGTGCAACAAGGAGGGGCTGAGCGGCTGCTTGAATGAAGGACTTATGCGTCTTGCTTTTCGGGGCCGGGCCGATGTTGACCAAGAATAGCCGGCATAGGGCATTCCTGATGCTGGTGGTACTCGGCCAGGTATCTTTCGTACCGATAGTAATTTTCGGATTGACTAGATTCATCGAAACGGGTTGGAGCGACGGTAGTCCATTCCTCCTTTTCAGATGGGATCTGATACCTTGGATATGCTCTACAGGCATTTTCTACGGTATGATGTCTCTGGCTCTTGCAGTATTGATGAGTGGTTGGATGCCTGCAGCAATTGCTCTCAGAGGTGGTTGGTTTGCATTCTTTGGAATCAGAGGACGTAGTAGGGACCCTAGGTGGGTAGACAGAGCGTCTACCGATTTGTCTAGAAGCCCATATGGGAGGTTGGCAACGCTTACATCCAGGCAGCGTGATCGTTTCGAGTTGATATTTATCCATGGCGGACTGCAGATGCTCGCCATCCCAATACAAGCCGTATTGATCGGCCTCCCCATTCTTACGATAGAGTATCTGCCGGAAGGCATCATCAGAAGTGGCACTACGCTTGAGTTGGTTAGCGTGGTGTACCTCGTTTCATTGTGGATTGGAATGAGGGTGCAAGCTGCTTATTCCCACAGGCTAGTAGTACCTGCCACTCTTGCGCGCCGATTCCTTGGAAGGACTGCTCAGATGTCATGGGTTCTTCCCGTAATCGTGTACTGGTTTATCGCCAGAACCGTGCTTGTTTCTCTTCTATCTCTGATGAGTATCGATCTCAGTGCCCAGACGATTGAATTCGACATACTGATACTGGAAGAAATATTGCCAGTGGAGCAGGCTTCGGGGAATACTTCGTTAATCGACTTGATTGTTGCAATGGGTGTCCTGCCGATTGCCACGTTTACAACGATCTCAGTTTTGGCTGGCGGGTATGATGTGCCAGACTGGATGGATCCGAGTAAGCTTGTAGGTAATATGAGGGACGGGGTCCTTACCGATGGAGGGGGCGAGCAGTAGGCTCAATTGTCTTTTCGAGATATCCTCTCAATGACCTTAGCAACCCTATCCATGCCCCGGTCAATATCGGATTTCGAGATGGTGTATGCGAAACGCAAGTGCCCCTCGCCTGCTTCGCCGAATGCAGACCCTGGGCTACAAAGAACTCCCTCAGAGAGCATTTCCATGGCCATTTCTTCACTCGTCATGCCATTGGCATCTATCTTTGGAAAAACGTAGAAAGCCCCCTCAGGCACGTGGCACGAGACTCCTTCCATCTCATTCAAACGGGAGCATATGAGGTCCCTTCTGGTTTGGAATTCCTCCCTCATCTTATCAGGATACTCTGAAGCCTGCTCCATGGCAGCAAGGACTGCGTACTGCATTGCGTCGTTTGAGCAGGCGGTTACATAGTACTGCATTTTAGTAACCTGCTCCATCGCCTCAGGATTGGGCGATAGGACGTAACCAATCCTCCACCCAGTCATGGCAAAAGTCTTCGAGAATGAGTTCAGCATAATGACTCGGTCGTATCCAGCGCCCAGAAAGGAAACATGATCGCCGCCGTAGACTATCTTGTCGTATACTTCATCGGTCACTATCCACAAATCATGTTTTGCTGCGAATGAAGCAAGCATATCTCGCTGATCCGTATTGACGGTTGCTCCAGTGGGGTTGCTTGGAAAGTTGTAAAGAATGGCGACGGTACTATCTGTGACCAATGCCTCGAGATCTTCTACATCTGGCACGAATTCATTCTCGAATCTACACGGATAGGTGATTGCACGCCCGCCGCATATGGTAACATCGGGGGGATAGAGGGGGAAATATGGCTCCGGTATGAGGACCTCGTCGTCGGGATTTACGATTGCAAGGAATATGTCCAGAAGCGCATTCGTGCCACTCATGGTCATGCATACACTTGACTCGTCGAGACCGGGTTCCAAATGCTGCCAAGACTCGGCGATCTTTCGTCTCAACTCAGGGAGACCTCCTGTGGAGGTGTACTTGTTATGGCCATTCAACATGGCATTGTGAAATTCATTGATGGCTACTGCTGGAGGTTGGAAATCTGGTTCGCCCAATCCAAACTGAATTGCGTCGTCTCCAGCCATATCGAACATTCGTCGGATTCCAGTGGGTTTGATGGCACGTGCCCTGTCGGAGAAACCCGCCATGAGGCGCACGTGGTGGCTCTAGGGATATGAACTACCGCATCAAAATGGGATTTGCATCAATAGGCTAATTTGGTGGGGGCACTGGGATTTGAACCCAGACTAGCGGGTTTCTTCCGCTCAGCACGCACCTGGGCGATGCGCACTCTCGGGTCGCGACGGGTCGGTGCTCCAGTTGGTCATCATGTCCATCAGGAAACCCACGCGTCGTCATCCCCGTGCAACTGGAGCCCACAGTACTACCAGGTTATACTATACCCCCATTGGGTGTATCGCCCTGAAGTTAGACGCTTATCATCGTCTCGGTCAAATCACATAGACGTTGAGAGTATTAGAAGGGTATCTCGAACGGTCCACCAGAGCCCGATTGCAATGATTCCTGCTCCCCAAGTTCGGATTCTTATCCTCACCGACATTGGACCGATGATTTGTGCTAGTCTGCCGAGAATGGAAACAATGAGCCTGCATACCACAACTATACCCCCTCCCATGATGCAAAAGGCGACTAGCGTCACAAAGCCCACAAGGGGTCCGAATATCGCGATGTTTGTCGAGGAGAGGACGCCCTGTGCCACGAGAGTCGGCTCTGCGATTGTGACTAGCAGGGCGGCCCATATCCCCATATGGACGTCGTCAGATACTTCTTCGGAGCTAGTCCATGATTTGTATGACTGAGGCAATCTTGAAAATATGGATCTTGATAATCGATCTATTGGTTCTACCATTCCTCTAGACAGGATACGGGATCCCATGAACATAGCAGATATCCCCATGCCGATAGATACAGGGATCCATATTTTCTGGCCGAATATGCCTATGAGCAGGCATAGCGGTGCGAACCATAGCGCGAAACCCATTGATGCCAATGATACAGATAGCAGGGCCCCAGTCCCTGGAAATTCGCCCTCAACTGGGTCTCGGACACTCGAGCTCCTAGGCAGGGCCATCACCAAAAGCGGGAGGAATATGAGGGAGAATGGCAACTTAGCGAAGGAAAATGCGTTTCCCAGCGCATCGTTACCGGATACAGAATCGAGTATCTCTGTGCTTGACATTGACCTAGGGCTCCAATGGGCCACAAAGCCATTCGAATCCAGGATGATGACTGCATCTGAAGGCCCGCTTGGAAGGCTTCTTCCAGCATCCTGAGAAGCCGTATCGAGAAGAATTGGCCATGATTCGTTAACATAAGCTGCATGTTCGTCCACGTCGATAGCGAGAAGATCAGGCGATGTTGCTATCTGCACGAATGCAATGTCTTTCTCGGCCAGATTCATGGCCAGGGAGAAATCTGCATATTGAGTCGCTGCATTGGGCGATCCAGGGGCGAAAACTCCCATTACCAAAGCATCGTGATCTTCGAGCAGCGAATCGAGAGAATGTGAGCCTCCGGAATGTGAAAGCAGGGTGAATGACGGCGGATGGCTTTCACTCCTAACTGGGCTATGGTCGATATGGCCCAGGGAATAAGCCGGAGCAGTGGTGGCGATTATCAGAACCAAGAGTAATCCGTAAACAGGCATCGGAAGTAATGCGTGTCGTATCCCAGCGATAACGCCGCCAAGCATGATCAATGGAATAAGTACAGCTGCAATTAACGAATTCATGAGGGGTTCTTCGTCGGGGTGGACTTGGAACCTGAGTACAGCATACGCTTCGCATTGCTCCGCATAGGGTCTGTCTGAGAGTTGGATGCAGACATCGATCATGTACCTCCCGGGATCCAAGGGATCAGATAGGCTCCAAGTCCTGAGAGACGCATTTGATTCTCCAACTGATGATCCGTGGGGGTCTTCAAAGTGATCGACTCGCAGATCTTCATCGTAGAACGAATGAACCATATCCGACCAGTCCTCATATGGACCCACGATGTCAACTGTTTGAGTAGCGTAGTCAGACTGCCCCCAGGGCGATGATGGGTCGAACTCAATTCTCACAATTCGATTCAAATCTACTGTCTTGAATATGGATGGGTTGAGGACGTCGCCTTCAATCACTATTCCTGAATGGGCATCGAAAGTACCCCAGTAAACGTGTCCAGTCTGAGCGCACTCGTGTTGAACTGACACCTGAAGCCCAATTGTGTCGCCAGGGCCCATGCTTACATTGACATCTTGCACCTCCACGGTAAAGAGGTGCGGCGCCGCAAACGACTCGTCCATCACCAAAGTCTGGGTAGGGGCTTGATCCAGAATGGTGTATGACCCCATCACGAGAGAAACGTAGAATGTGGTTGTCGAGCCGAGAGGCGAACCGGGGAGAATGTTGGACAGGCGACAGGCATCGGACTGGGTGGATAAGGATGCGAATAGTTCCACAGTGATGTTCCCGCTCAATCCAACAGGGCCCTCTAAAGGTTCAGAATATATGTCGAAAAGCGTAGTGGGGAGTACCGAGGACGTCTTATCGAACTCGATGTCTCCTTCAGGTAAGCCTGTTACCATTGGCCATTCCCTATCGATTGTCGCGTCGCCGGGCACACCATTCAGAAATAACCTATGTTCTTGCGGCAATACCCACTCGGTACCAGGGCCATCTGAACTTTGAGCTGCTACATACCCGGAAGAAAGAGCCAGTAGTAGAGCAGTTGCGCCAATACATAAGACGGCCCTGCCTCCCATGATTGAGTGGCTGCGCGGGGTGCTGTTGAATGCTCGGTCCATAGGCATCAGAATATCGCGACGTAGGTTATGCCCCCGGCTAAAGCGCCGAAAGAAGTAGCGAGGAAATTCACTGAATGTTTACCGAGTAATCCTCGATTCTCCAAAAGTTCCCCGAGTATGGAATCTATCTGGCATCCGATCCACCCCACGGTTGTAATTATCATGGCCGTTTGGAATAAGCCGCCTGGAAGATGTTCAGCCATCAGTCCGATAGCGGCCATGGCGATCATGGCTGCACCTATTACGGATCCGAACATGCCAAGAGGGGACATGCCGCCATTGGACCCCGTAGGAACTGATCTTAGTGTAATTATGCTCCTTGTCCGACTGTCCATGACCCCTATTTCTGATGCCAAGGTATCGGAGAGTGCCACTGCCACGCTCGAAGAAAGTGCCAGGGCCCCCCACCCTGGTTCGCCATTGATCTCGTGGATAAGTACGGCGATCGCAGGGGCACCTCCATTGGCCAGTGCATTCCTCCATCCTCTCGACCCTTCGTTTGCCTCAGCGAAGCCCATGCTCTTCTTTTCATCATATTTCCAGCGGGTCGCAATCGATGCGGAGAGAAGAAAGAAGATCAGGAGTGCTAGCCATGTCCAGTGCCCCATGAAACCTATTATGCAGCCTATAACTGTGGCTGCTGCAAGACCTCCGGCGTCTAGCGCCCTCGTAACTATACAGACCCCGAGTAGACCAAAGATTAGTGCGAGGAGGATGGTCTGGTCTGCAATCTCCATCGCTCGGCGCGTGGACTAATTGATGAAGAAGGATTCGACAACGAAGGTGCTTACTGGGCACTTCCTAGAGTGGAGAGTGTTTTCTCGACTCCCTCAAAGTTAGCAATATGACGGATATGACCATGCATAAGACCACTATTGCAGTCATCAGAAGCGATGCCCCCTCGCTAAATCCAACTTCCTCCGCGGCGGCGTAAGATCCCACGGACAACCCATTCCACAATGCATGGCCGAATACTGCAAAGCAGAAAGCGAGTGAAATGGGGCGTGAGGTTGTTTCTGCACTCGGTTCGTCAGATATGGCCTGTATCTCGCCTGTAAGATTTTTTGGATCGCGTGCAGACCAGATACCATCGGAAAGAGCGGCATGCAGGAATACTGGCGACTCAGTGAAACCCTCGCTCAGCCCGTCCCCGTCCACATCAACACCTATTTTCTCGACTGTGTCTATAACTCCAATTTGCGTCCTTGCAATTGCCAGGGAGAGTTTCATATTGAGCCCTCTTGAACCGACGAAACCCCCGATCGCAGAGCCCACCAAAGCGGTCCATAGAGCGTGAGCGGGTATCGAGCCCACGCCTCTGATCAAGGTTGTGGCTGCTAAACTAGCGGGGCCGCCTAAAAGAGAGCCGGCGATATACTGAACATTCTCAATGAGGGCGAATCCTAAGCCTACACTGAAACCCACCATAAAACCGGATCTTGGCCCACGCAGTGTCGGTATGAACAGAAGGATCACCAGTGCCTTGCAGGTCTCTTCGATAATAGGTGCGCCGACTGCTATGAGTGCCATGTCAGTCTGAATGGAGTTCCACGATTCGGGAATCATCCCAGGAGTTAGTAGGGAATTCGCTAGGAATGCTGGAAAGGCACTGATCATTCCTGCGACCAACCAACCTTCAGCTTGTACGCGTCTTATCGGTAGGCGCAATCTCCGACTTGCAACAGACCACCATGCAAGAACTGGAATCGAAAAGCCGAGTAGCCACAGAGGTATAGCAAGCAAGATGAAAATGACAATCGCACCATCCGAAATTCCTGTCGAGGTCGTTGCTAATGAAAGTAATATACCTACGAATACGCATCCAAGAAATAGGACCCATGGACTCCACGAGGAAGGGAACTCCAATGGCGTGCCGTCAAGCAAGAGGTGCCGTTCCATCCTCGTAGGGTTCATCGTAGTGATTGAAGACGAATCAGGGCGATTATGGAGTGTTGAACCGTTGGAATCTGGTACGGCATTCCAGACCTGTATTACTGAGGGCCTGGTCAATCTGAGGACGAAAAGCACGAGGGGGAGTGCAAACAAGCCCCCGCCTATGATGAGGGCGGGATTCCATTCTAGAACGCCTATTGTGAGCATCAATGCTGCATAAAGCAACAAAAAGGCCGGTAAAACTGTCGCCATCATACGGCCATATGTCCTCCATGGGGCTGATTGGGAATGGATTAGGAGGCCGTACTTGGGAGGAGTTAGTTGGGCTGAGGGTGCTGGCTTGTGCACCCTTCCATCTGGACCTGTCCACCTCATATTATCACCCGGCCGCTCAGAGCGCCCATCACTCAGTGCCCTTTCGGCCCGGCTTGGTTCATCATCACAGCGACGACCTTGGCACAGAGGGCCCTTAACTTGGTATTGACGCATTCACGAGGTGGTTCCACAAACTCCACAATAGATTTCATTCCTAGATTCATCCTTCTGCATCGACCATTCGCCGCATGAAGGGCAGGGAGGCAGTCCTCTCTCAGAGGGCTTAACTGCAGGACCTCTCCTAATTTTTCGCTTTTTGGGAATGAACCACCCCTTCTTCGGCTTCTTGACCTTGGGCATGTGTCGCTCATCCCACCGAGGGTTGGGCATTAGAAAGAGCCTTGCATCACCGGCAGCAGGAGGCTGTGGGGAGAGTATGGCCTGTACAGTATTGGGAGGGGGCGTATCGGGCCTCAGCACTGGAATCAAACTTCTTGAAAGGGGCCTTGAAGTTCACCTTGTAGCTGAAAAACTGAGTCCGGAAACTGTATCAGACACAGCTGCAGCATGGTGGTATCCCTTTCTAGTTGAGCCGCTTATCAAGACGAACAGGTGGTCTTCTGAGAGTTTCAGGGAATTTGTCCGATTGATGAATGAAGAGGGTCTTGATTTCATCACGATGAGGATGGGGCGGGAGTATCTGAAGCAACCCTGCAGCGCTCCAGGTTGGAGTGAATCAATCGACCATTTCAGGATCCTAGAAGAGCATGAGGTCATGGACGGATATTCATTTGGATGGGAAATCGAGGCCCCGGTAATTGAGATGGGGTACTACATGCCTTGGCTGAGATCGAGATTCGAATCACTCGGCGGGACTATCGAGACTCGTAAGATATCAAATTTCGAGGAATTAGAATCTAACTTGATCGTCAATTGTAGTGGCTTGGGCGCAAGGGAGATTTGCAGAGATGAGGAAGTAGTCCCGGTAAGGGGGCAAGTGGTGTATATCCAACAAGATCCAGGTTTTGGGAGATATGACCAGCAGCCTGAGTCATTGATTTATACAATTCCAAGGAGGGACGTCACCGTTTTAGGGGGAACTGCTCAGAAAGACGATTGGACGATCGAGGTTCGTAAGAAAGACGAGGAGGATATACTCGAAAAATGCGAATCTCTCTGGCCTGAACTGGACAGAAGCAAGATAGTGGGCAGAGCGGTCGGACTCAGACCCTCGAGGACCGAGGTTCGTTTGGAAAGCGAGTATCTCAATGGAAAGCGAGTCATCCACAATTACGGCCACGGAGGTGCTGGCGTCACCTTGTCATGGGGGTGTGCAGACGAGGTTCTGAGGATGATATGAAAAGACATTCAGTAAGATGATTTTGTTGTACTTATCACCACTGCGCCGATCTTGTACGGATCTCCGTTCGAGGATGGTCTACGATCTTCGAGTCTGCCTTTCCAGCCATCTTCGATGGTGCCGATGGGGATTCTGATTGATGCCCCTCTGTCTGAAACACCGTATGAAAACTCGTGAATGGATTGAGTTTCATGGAGGCCGGTGAGTCTCTGTTCGTTGTGAGCACCATACACGTCAATATGTTTCTTGATGTTCTTACCGAAAGCTTCGCATATCTGGCTCATTAGTTTCTCCCCTCCTTCATCGCGCATTCTGCCGTCACTGAAATTCACATGCATTCCGGAGCCGTTCCAATCAGTGGGACCGAGTGGCTTTGGGTGCCATTCTATTGCCAAACCATACTTCTCGGCGTTTCTCTCAGCGAGATACCTGGAGACCCATATCTGGTCCCCGGCCTCCTTGGCGCCCTTAGCAAATATCTGATACTCCCACTGGCCGACTGCAACCTCTGCGTTGATCCCTTCAACATTCAACCCGGCATCCAAACACATGTCGAGATGTGCTTCGATGATATCTCTGCCAAATGTGTTCTTTCCACCCACTGAACAGTAGAATTGGCCCTGAGGCGTTTGATCGCGAGGGAACCCAAGCGGCAGGTTGGTCTCTGGATCCCAAAGGAAGTACTCCTGCTCGTACCCGAACCAGAAGTCATCATCATCCTCTTCGATGGTCGCTCGTCCATTAGACGCATGGGGGGAGCCGTCCGCATTGAGGACCTCGCACATCACCAGATATCCGTTAACTCTGTCAGGGTCGGGGCAAATGTATACCGGCTTGAGCAGGCAATCGGAATCTCCTCCCTCTGCTTGCAATGTGGATGAGCCATCGAACGACCACATGGGGCACTCATCCAGTGACCCACTGAAATCGGATCTAATCATCGTCTTGCTCCTCATGCTCTGTGTCGGTTCGTACCCATCTAGCCAAATGTATTCCAGTTTAGACTTAGTTGCCATGAGCACAATGGAAATATATTTGGCTTATTATGGTTTATTATGACAATTATTTTTGAATTGTATGTTTAATTGTTTAATTTTTTTATAATTAATTGTTATAATGTTTAAATCAAATCTTATTTTTCCCTTTTCATTCTTCATTATGATACAAATATGGTAAGTGATAAGCTCAAAATTGACCGGATTTGGAATGTCGGCATCGCCCATATTTACACAATTCTGTCCACGAGAGAAGACAAATGATTGTGCATTTGGATGATCTCGGCCTTCATATCCCGGCCCTGCTTCTCCGGGATTTCGATCGCACGGCCCTCACTGCGCTCCACTAGGCTTGAAACGGCACTGAGAGCCAGGCTTCCCTGCGATGTCCAGAGCCTCATAAACAATAGTAACTGCATGTCATTGTGGATGGTAAGAGGTTCCTGGGGAGACGCCATGCCATGCGCTTAACATCGCTGTTCATTATACTCGCCATCAGAATTGGCATTAATTACGTGAACTTCGTTCGGCGTTTATCTCATGGTCTGTATTTCCAAAACCCTCCGGGATGCCCCATTTTTTGATGTAAAAATCAATAGGAACAACTCCGTTTCCCCTATCCACTGCATAGTTTTCTTCGTAAATATCCTCTACGATTGGCGCTGGCCCGTCGTATCTGATGTACCAGTCTTCAGCCACCCCTACACCTGACTCCGTTCCGTCTGGACCGATCCAATTGCCCTTACCAACAGGGGCGGATGTGTTGTCGGAATTGCGGCGTTTCGCATAATTCACCATCAGAATAAATTGAATGGGCTGTGATGCAAGTACCAGTGGAAGAAGGATTGCTATTGGGAAAGACATGCTCTTGAGCTCTATCCCCTGTATCAATACAGACTCCTCGTGATCATCTGGATTCACATATACCGTGACTTCTTCGCCCTCCTGAAAATCGCGTATCACGCTCTCGGCCAGGGAATGAAATCCGATGAATGTGTTTTCCCAAGTATACGAAATTCTGGTTCCCTCGTATGATACTCCGTCGAGGTCATACTGGTATTCTGCAAATGGCTGGTGCGTAGTAGAGCACCCTCCTTCCGGATCGTCATCACACGATTTTGCTGATTCTATCCCGCTCGAGATTACCACTCCTTGGGCCCCTACCCAATCGTCTGTTTCAATTTGCGAGGAAAGCTCGTCCCAGAATAGGACATAGGACAGGCTGCAACCGACGACCAATAATACCGCTGTGATAGCTATCAATGGCAGCCTTGACTCGGCTTTCGAGTTACTTTTCACGGTACCTCTTGATTCCTTCACAGTCACAACGACACCTTCGATTTAATTCACTTAGATAGAACAAAATATATCATTTACACCTATAAAAATTAGTTTTTAGGCTGGCCTAAATATTGATAAATCACCGTTTATGCGGCAGGTTTAGGTTGACCTAAAATGAATGGCAAACTGAAGAGTTTAATCATGACCACACTAATGATCGCATCCGCTATGGCAGGTTGCCTTAGCGATGATTCATCCAGCAGCGTAGATCTCGACGATGCCGATGGCGGATATGAGTACGCATCCAACGTCGACAACCATCGCATGCTGATGGGAGATGTCTGTGACATCAAGGACCTATCCGGCGCATACGACTGGGATGGCGTGAAGGATATCTACGAGAACGGGGAGTACGCTGAGAAGTCTGATGGCTCATACAGAACCCTCATGGGCTTTGCTTCGGCATCAGGCAAAAACCACGCCTATGACGACTACTACGGCCAAGACGGATCATGGGACCTCTTCGTCTCCGCTGCCATCGAAGGCACAGGAGCCTTCGCAGACGAGTCCGACACAGTAAGGGACCAGGTCGTAGAGAAGGGCATTCAGAACGGCATCATGACCGCATACGCCATCCACGAGCTCAACGCAGCCATCGTCAAGGCTGAAGCAGGCAACTGGGGTCCAAACGATGCTCAGCACGCATGGGACGAAGGATGGGCATTTTACCACGGCCCTGATGACTCCGGCGCAGACTTCGATGGCTGTGGACCGTATGCTACAGCAGACAAGAGGGCTGGCAACTTCGGGACCGACAACGCTGACGGCACAGCAGCAGCTAACGTGGCTACCCTCGCTGCAATGAACGATGGACTAACTGCCATGCAGAATGAGGACATGCAAGGCCTTGTCGACGCTAGAGACGAGGTTCTCAAGAATATTGTCATCGTATACTCGCAGGCATCAGTCAGATACGCTTCCAAGATGACAGACGACCTTGCAGCAGGTGATGCTGATGACTACGACAAGCATCAAGCAGAGGGTCACGCTTTCTTCCGTGTGATCGAAGCCTACGTGGCCGACCACACAGACGCATGCTACAACAACCAGACCCATGGCATGGCATACATCGGAGCAAGCGCTGCGGCAACATGCGACGCCTTCACATGGACGCAGTACCAAGGCCAAGGCGACTACATGTGCTACAACACAGTGGTGCACATGGTATACGCTGAGGGGACAACCGAGGAAATCTGCAATGGATTCGCCTCCATGTTCCCCGGAAGCGGAATGCCGGGCTACTACGCAGACTACGGCGCGTCTCAGATCAACGATATCTTTGATCTGAGCGATGACGGAGACGCAACAGCAGATTACGAGGCGCATGTCCGCATGTACCTACAGCCTGCATGGGACGCATTCGGCATCACAAGCGACGATATCGGAGAGCTAGTCTGATCATAGAATAGAAAGTTGGCGGGAGGGGCACACACACCACACCCCTAGCTATCAGTCGAATCAGGTAATTCATCTAAACCTGGCTCCTCCCGTCAACAACATTCTTTCTATGCCAACTACTCGAACCACACCGTATAGCGGGCAGAGGTTAGATCCAGATGAAGATGAAAGTGGCCTTTATCGCATCTATCTTGTTAATGCTATTGATTTCTCCAGTGGTTCAATCGGAAGATGACGAGGGCTCGACATTCTCCCTAACTGGGAGCGTATTCACCTTCGACGGATCTCCGGCGAATTCCACGTCGATAAAGGTCGATTCCATGCAATCCTCATGGTCCGATAACGGGCTCTATGTTTTCCATGGAATCGCGTCAGGAGAGCATACCGTCAGAGCCTATTTCATGAATGATGGCCACACAGTAGTCTATCGAAAGATACTTGTTGATTCTGATATATCTCTGGACTGGTTTGAAGGAAGGAATTGGATTACATTCAGAACCTACGATGAATATTCGTCCGGAGAAGTTGCAACCGTAGTAGATGTGATTGAGACATCCGAGAGTATCGACTCGCAAGGCGGGATGGAAACTTTTGGGCCATACGAAATCGGACAATATTACACCATACGTGCCCATTTCGGAGATGACGAGACCCCATCGCAATATATCAGATTCAAGATGGATTCTGGATCTTCTTCGAATCCATGGCCAAACGATTTCGAATTCAGATACGGCCATAATAGCAAATATGGCTATCTCAGGAATACCCAGGGAGCCCCCGTGGAAGGGGCAGTGGTATCAATGGGGGGTGTGAATTCAATTACCAATTCAGATGGATTCTTCTTGATTCAGAATCTGGAAATCGGAACCATGCATACTATCACTGCTAACCATTGGGGTATTGAGATTGCAGACCCTGTAGATGCTGAAATTGTTGCTGGAGAAGGTTGGCTCAACATAACTTCTACATTGGAGCCAAATTTTCCTGAGCCGGCTAATTTTACAACACAGATTGCCACCACACGGGATTCTCCGGTCAGCATAAACTGGGAAGGGGGATCTCATACAGATTACTTCACATTGTATGGGGATGGAGAAATGATCTACAAGGGCAATAGCGAAAGCTTCGTTTTCGAGCCTTCTGAACCCGGGACGCATGTTTTCCGGATTGAGTCGGTTAACTCGAATGGATCTATTGTAAGCCCCAGAGAGTTGCAGATAATAGTACTCCCCCCGCAATCATCATCCGATTTATGGTCGTCCGGGATGAGCTGGAGCTACTATGTTCTCTCAACACCAGAATATCACCAAAACAAGACGTATACGGCCATAGGCTCTGAGAAACTACTGGATGCGTTTGGCCGTGAACGTGATACATATCTTGTCAGAGTTTCTGATGAGGAATACGAAGAAGGCGAGAAGGCTTTCAGATGGGTGGACTCGAGCAGTCTGCTGAACATCAAAACATACTGGTCAGATGCGCCGGAAATTTCTTCCTACTACCAAGAAGGGAGTCTCGGATGGAATTTCACTGCATCTGGCGTGGGGGCTGAATTATTTTCACAAAATCCGCCGACTTCTCTTCATTTTAACAGAACCAATATCATCGGCGTACCGGGGCATCCGAATGGATATGACGATACCATGAATACCGTGTTTATCGAAAGGGATGTAGAGATAACGACCCAAGCAGGGGATTTCAGGACGACGTACATATCCATTGTCGATACAAATGACAACATCGTATCATGGGAGCTATGGTACAATTCAACTGTCAGGAACTATGTAAAAATAATCGACAGGCTCCCAGGTTCTCATTCAGATACCGTGATCTACGAGCTCACTTCATATGACGTTCCCACGACACCGAGATTCATAACCGAAGAAGATACGCTGTTTACTGATGACGATTACAGTATTGATTGGGCTGATTTCCAGGGTGCTACGAACTACGAGTTATTCGAGAACGGCAAGGTCGTGTATGCTGGAGACGCTACTAGCTTCAAGCTCGAAGAACGGCAGGATGGCGAATATACCTACAGAATCGTAGCCACCATGCCCTCTGGAGAGACGATATCGGGCGACCCTCTCTCAGTAAATGTGGTCTTCGCCCTATCTGCTCCAGTCTTCACAACACCAAGTGATTCCCCGATGTACATCTCAGAAAGCAAGGGCGAATCTGTATCCATCTCATGGGTGCTGCTGAGTCGGTACGACATGAGTGTCTTGACGGATGATTGCAGCATAAATGGCGAATGTGATTCTTCGATCGATTATGAAACGATGGCGGAGGTTGATTGGTACTCCTTGACGGTTGAAATTGATGGCGAAGTACGTGAAATATACAATGGTAGCCAGGCAACTACAGTCATAGATTTGGAACCGGGCCAATACCGTCTAAGGGTGAAGGCGTATTCAAGTTTGAATGGGGCTGAATCGGGTTATTCTGATTCAACATTCGTGATTGTGGAAGAGTCTTCGCCCTATTTCTCCCCCCCATGGGAATGGGCAATATTGGCAATAATACTCGTGGTTGGAGGTTTCTCTTTCTCGAGTAACGCCCTTCGAACAGGGACATCACTAATCCAAGAGAGGGACTGAAACATGACCCAAAGAAGTAGATTGGCCTTCCTTCAAGCAGGGCTAATCATCGTATGTGCACTCGGTGCCTGGCAAATCTCAGATGGGTTTTCATCGGATGAAGGAGCAGGCTCATTCTCGATTATCGACTCAAATGATAAAGTGCACAATTTTGACAGGGAACCTAGTAGAGTCGCCATAACAAACACATATGCTGCGAGTGTGATGAAGATGCTTGGAGTTGACTTGGATATCATCGTGGGTGTATCTGGAGACTTCTATGATGAGGAACTGTGGCCAAATCTTTCAAGCAAGGATTTGATTCAACAATCCGCTCATTCCGAAATCGACTTCGAAGCACTTCTAGATACGCGGCCCGAGGTTTACATCGTATTTGCAACGAATGGGATGGTGGATACAAATTCGATAAGACAGAAACTTGAGCCGATAGGAATCAAAGTTCTCGCTTTTGATTTCTACAAATACGACTCGCTGAGGACGGAAATCGGTTCATTAGCGAAGCTCTTGGGGAAAGAAAGTGAGGCCTCCGACATATTTGCTGAATTTGATGCGATTGAGAAACTTGTTGGAGACAGGATATCCGACCTACAAGAAGAAGATAGGCCGAAAGTGGTCATGGAGCACCATGCATCGCTGACTAGGGACCCCGTTGTCCTAACAGGGACATCTCAATGGACGGATATTATCGAAATGGCGGGCGGGATCAACGTTTTTGCAGATCTCCCTGGACATACAACTCATGTTGATATGGAAGCCATATTGGATGCAAATCCAGATGTATTGATGTTCGACGGTATTGTCTTCGATATAGGGTTCAACTCTTTCGACGTGGGGGATGAATGTGCCACTCACATGGATTTCATCAAAACCCGACCTGGTTTCGATAGTATGACGGCCATAGAAGATGATCGGATGATGATAATGTCAGGAGAATTTGCAGGCCCCATGATGATACATGGCCTACCTAGCTTGGCAAAAATCCTTCATCCGGATTTGTTTGAAGACGTTGATTCAGATTCCTACATCCAAGATTTCTTCCAAAATTATCACGGAGTTGAGATGACGGGTAAATTTGTCTGTTTTTCAGCAGGTAGTTGAGAGTAATGGATTCGATATCTGAAAGGCACATCGAAGATTCTAGGGTACAGGTCACTATAATTGCAAGCATTTGCGCAGGGACGCTATTGTTCGCGATTATCGCAATGGGCTTAGGATCATCCTCAACATTAGATTCGATCTCCACGATCAAAATAATGCTTGGATTAGAATATGGTAGTGATTTGCAGTCCGCTATAATATGGGAATTGAGATTCCCCAGGGTATTAATGGCGATAATTGGTGGTGCGGCACTGGCTACAGCAGGGGCGCTAATGCAAGGATGCCTTGGAAACCCTCTGGTATCTCCCCTCACCCTGGGAGTGGCATCAGGGGCAGCGTTAGGAGCCGCATTCGCTATTATTCTCGGAATTTCGATAATTCCAGATTTAGCAATTGTGGCAAATGCATTTCTTTTCTCACTCGCAGTTGTTGCAATCATAATTCAATTGGGGAATATGCGATCAGTATCTGCTGAATCGTATATTTTAGTTGGCATAGCGATAACTTTCATTTCGGGAGCGATTGTCTCAACTTTCACATATTTCGCCACGGATGCCCAACTTTCCCAATTGACTCATTGGTCTTTTGGAAGTCTCTCAAGGCCCAGTCTCTCCAATGTTGTCTGGATATCTGCAGCCATAATATGCCTCATGCCATCGGCCATGAAATGGGCATGGAACTTGAATACGCTCTCACTAGGAGGAGATGACTTTGCGATTTCTTCGGGTGTCGACCCCTCGTCCACAAGAAGGAATATCCTCGTCCTGTCCGCCCTGATGACTTCAATAGTGATTGCATTTACGGGTTTGATTGGTTTTGTGGGCCTCGCCGCACCGCATATGAGCAGACTAGTTATCGGAAACGACTACCGGAAACTAATTCCCTGCTCAGCAGTATTCGGATCTTTCCTGATGCTTTTCGCGGATACCGCGGGCAGGACTATCTTCGCGCCGGTAATCATTCCAGTCGGAATTATGCTAGCAATCATTGGTGGGCCCATCTTCATGTATCTGTTACTACAAAATAGAGGAGTGAGTGGATGACGAGTCTTTTGAAAATTGAGGGCCTGGAATTTAGTTGGGGCACTAATCAGGTATTGAAGGACGTGACGTTGGACATCGGAGGTAACGAGTTTGTCGCTATACTGGGTGTAAATGGCGCTGGCAAGTCCACTTTCCTGAAGTGTGTCAACAGAATACTTACTCCAGCAAAAGGGACGGTGGAAATTTCCGGGGAAAATATTGCAGATATGAGTCTCATGGATCTCTCGAAAGCTACTTCATATGTGCCGCAGAGCGTCAAAACTAGCTTCTCGATGAGCGTTTTTGATGTCGTTATGCTAGGTAGAAGACCTCACATTAGCTGGAGGATTTCAGACAATGACCGTGAAAAGGTAAGTGAGACGATAAGATTCCTCGGTCTCGAAGATTTTGCATTTAGGAAATTTGACAGGCTTTCAGGAGGGGAAAGACAGAGGGTGATTATCGCAAAGGCTGTTGCCCAAGATCCGATGCTATTCCTGTTGGATGAGCCAACTAGCGATCTTGATTTGCAGAACCAGGTTTCCATAATGAAGAAGATTCGTCGGATTGTATCCGATGAGAACTCTGAGAAGTCGGCGATAGTAGCGATTCATGACATCAACATGGCTGCTAGATTCGCAGATAGAGTGCTTCTTATTGATGGAGGCAGAATAAAGGCGGACGGAACTCCCTCCGAAGTCCTAACAGAGGCTAATATTGCTGATGTATTTGGAGTTAGTTGCGATATTGTTCCAGAGGAATACGGGTGGGGTTCTCTCCGGATTCTGGTTAAAGATGAAATTGAAAAGGATTGATGAATATATGAGTGATGAGATATTGATTATTTATGGAACAGAAACAGGTAATGCGGAAGACTTAGCAGAGGAAATAGGAAATTTGGCGGGCAAGCATGGCCTCGTGAGTAAAGTATTCGACATGGAAGACGTCTCTGCTGAAAATTTAGCACGTTCAAAAAGACTGATTGTCTGTGTAAGCACATGGGGCGAAGGCGAACAGCCAGACAATGCTCAGGATCTATACGATGAGGTCGTAGGACTCGATGACGGGTCGATGATGAATGTGAATTACGCTGTGCTTGCGCTTGGCGATACAGCTTTCGAATTATTTTGCGAATCGGGCAAGGAATGGGACAGGGTCTTGGAACAAAAAGGTGCGACTAGAGTGAATGAGAGAATTGACTGTGATACTGATTACTATGACTATGTAGATGAGTGGATTGGATTAACTCTTAAGATAATGCAAGATATCGAAGTTTAAGGTGTGACGGATGGCTGAAGAAGGAGAATCAAAGAAGATACCCAGACATGGTGTCCCTAAAGGGTCACGTACCAAAAATCAAGAGTTGCTATATGACGTCAACGTTGCGACCAGTACTCACGCAGAGCAAGCAAGAACTCTGGCGGAAAAGATGTCAACAGCGACACTCTGTACCATCTCCGAAAAATCTGATGGCTATCCTTATGGCTCATTTGTGACATATGCGATGTACGATGGATGTCCCATATTCCTGATTAGCGTTCTAGCAGAGCACACCAAGAATCTGGAGGCCGAATCTCGTGCATCACTCATGGTTTCTGAAGCAGGGGAAGGTAATCCGCTCGCACTTGGCAGAGTGACTCTCCTAGGAGAGTGTGAGAAGCTTCCTAAAGACGATGACAGCCGGTTAAGGGAAGCATTTCTTGAGCGTCATCCGAATGCGTCATTCTATGTTGATTTCGAGGATTTCTCATTCTACAGATTGAGGGTTTCCGAAGCACGGTATATCGGTGGCTTTGGGAGGATGTCATGGGTTGATGGCTCAGATTGGGAAGCAGCAGAACCAGACCCACTTTTCGAAAGTGCAGAAGACATAATATCTCACATGAATGAAGATCACGAAGATGCCATGGTGATAATTTGCAAGGAAATGAGCAAGGCGAAAGATACTGCTAGTGCAACAATGACGGGCATTGACAGGTATGGTTTTGAGATGTCTGCGATGACTGCTGAAGGGCCCCGGCCTATTCGAATTGGTTTTGAGAATGAGGCCACAGACAGCGAGGAAGCAAGAAAGGAGATTGTTTCCCTCGTAAGACGGGCGAGAGACAATGTTTGACTAGAGCATGTTATCCGATAGAAGAGGGAGCAATTAATACGTCATAATCGGTTCTCTCTAGAAGTGGAATCGTAATCTCGGATAAAGTAGGCAGGACGTGTACCACGCATGCATTTCCGCAAGCGGGTGCGAGATAGTCTTCACCCGTATCCGTCATGATCAGTCTAATCCCATCTCCGGCGGGCACGATTGCATCAATGGCCTGGAATTCCATCATCATCGTTACCTCTTGCCCTGGCGTGACTGTCTGAGGCTCTGATCCGCCCTCGTGATATCTGACATCCATAGTAGCGTGCCCGATCCTCACCCCTGTGGCCATATTCTGCATCTCGACGAACACTTGGCCCCCATCGAAAGTTGGAACGGCGGATAGGTGAAGGGTTACCAAACCGGAAATGTGCATATCTGATTCAAGGTTTATGTCTGGGCATTCGACTGTAATCGATTGATCACCCCCAACCACTGGAACACCGCCGCCGATTACGGATGCCCCTCCTACGAATGCACCATCATTGGAACAACTGCTCAATTGTACATTGTAACTCGCTGTGTCCCTTGGAGGCCAAATCTCCTCTACTCTCCACTGACCGTCACTTCTCTGTATCTGAGCTATTGCTTCGGGCTTAGGTCCTATTCCTTTCAAGTAGAACTCGAACCACTCGAACAGATCTTGCGCCCAATCCCATCTGGTCATATTGTTGAAGGCCTCTGACCCATATCCGAGCTCGCTGTCATCGTGCTTCTCCCACTGGTCCGGATAATCATGTCCCCACTGGCCGAGCATCCCGCGAACTTCGTAACCCTCTTCGGAATACGTAGTATACCAATTCGTGCCGGGAGGCCCCCCGAACACCTGATGAGGATCTACATTCCAATCCTGCATCCCCTGGACCCAGTATATGCTACCATTCCAATTCTGGAATGCCTTGTCTATGTGGCTCCTCTCTTCGTAGTAGTTCTCCATGTAAGGGTCCATCTCGCCGCCGACATAAGTGACTGGGCCTGCGAATAGGCCCTCGACAATGTCTGGGCATACATTGTCCAAGTCATCTCCGTCGTAATCGACGGTGCTTGAGAAGTAATTCATGTGCATCACTTGAGACCTTGCCTCAGCGCTTCCGTTCTTGTAGAGCAGGGGGTGAAGGGCGGTGGTCCCGGAGATCGGCACGATGGTCTTCAGATGTTCACTACCCATCGCGGCCGCCTCCCACTGAGTGGCTCCCTCGTAGGATTTTCCGTAGAGCCCAACATTGCCGTTGCTCCATTCCTGGACACCGAGCCACTCCACAGCAGAGTGTATTCCGAGCCCCTCTCCAGCGCCTCTGTAATCGAAGCATCCGCTGCTCTCCTCTGTGCCGAAAACCGCGACCTGTGCAAAAGCATACCCATGGGGGATGAAATTCTCGAATATGAACTCCCCTCTGCCTGCACTGACGACATTAGTGGGGGTGGACTCAGCTCCCTGTGGGCCGTATGAAAAGTATGGTGAAATCACCGCAATTACCGGCACCTTGGCACCATCTTCGGTGTTACTCGGAAGCCAGTACGAGAGGTGCACCTCCGATGTGCTTGGTCCGGTCTCCCATACAGATGAAGTATCGACCTCTACGAGGGCCTCTTGGACTTCCAATGCGTGAAATGGGCCAGGCTCCAGAACTCTGCTAAATGTACCGGAAGTATCCCAGTCCAAAGCATGTCTGTCCCACAAGGGCGGGTAGAATTCTTCTTTCGGAACGTCGTCTGAGGATCCTGCACCCATGCATCCCGATAGAGCGGGCAAAAGTATTGAGAGAGCCATAGCGATAGAAACGACTGCTCTCATGTCCTTTCGAAGAAGTCGTGTGCCAAAATGTTGACGACTGGTTTCATTCAAGCATATCAAGTTGCGAAATTTGGATCCCATTCTGATGCCCAGACGGAGACAGTAGCACCGTCAATCTCAACCTCGGAAATCTTGTGGATTCTCTCACACCTCAACAACGCTCTCTCCAGCTCATGCGGCATTGTATCGTGATTGAAATTATCTTTCATGTAGGAGATTATCTCCTTAGTATTGCATGACGAATTATCTACTCTTTTTCTAATCAAGCCAACGATTCTCCTATATTCCCATTTTGAATCATTTGACTTCATTCAGAGGCCTCCAAAAAAGCCCGATACGCGTCAAGAGTGTCAAACTCCACAATAACGGGAGTTATGATTCCGCAGGACTTGCAATGGTACTGCCTTCCAGTTTCAAAACCCATGTAGGGATACACTTCGATACTAAAACAAGAACTGCATGCCCGGATTTTCACGCTTCTCTTCTTTAGTCGACTGAATTGAATGCTCGTTTATTTCAATCTGCCCTTGCCGGGCCCCTATGGGCATGTCTTCACTTTCACATTCAGTAGATGCCCCATATGTCTCGATTGATAAATCTGATCTGGTAAATCGTATTTCCATGGGAAGGACATTGCCAACTTGGAGAGACCGCATTGAGTCTAGGATAGAACATTGGTCTATTTTCCGAAGAGCATTGCGACTTGACGAAAGAAGTGACTTTGATCGTCTTGTGAAGTCAGTGAGAATACGATCATCGGCCTGTAGCATGATTCCCGCCGTCGATGAAATCGAACCCGCCCTTCTAGCGATGCTGGTGGGCTTGGAATCCAGATTGTCCAAACTCGAAAGGGAGCTTCACAATAATGGTTGAAGGCTGGATATTGGATGTACACTTGGATAGTACGACGGATTCAATGGTGGTTTGGATCAAACATGAAAACGGTGCTGTGACTCGACATCTTTTCCAATGGTCTCCAACAATTCATGTCTATTCCAGCGCGGGCAACTTAGAAGAATTGGAGAGGATGATTTCAAGTTCAGAATACAGATATCTGCACGGAGGCCTCACGGCCCAAAGGGAATTTCACATAATCAGCCACAGGGACACGACGCCTGAGGAAGTATTGGCCGTCAGGGTCGGTAAGCCTGGCGATATGGCTAAAATAGCCAATTCAATCCTCTCTATTGGAAAGTGGAAGAAATACGATATATTTTCTGTGGACCCTAAACCGGCGCAAAGATTTCTTTTCGATAATGGGGTGAGGCCTATGGACAAAGTGATATTGAACGAAGATAAAATACTCGCCATCGAGCAACATGAACGAGGCGATTGGGCGTCTCCACAGTTGAGGGTAGCTTCTCTTTCTGTAGATTACGGGGACTCGATTGGGCATAGGAGTTCCCGTGGAGAGGTCCGATCTGTGGAAATTAAGATTGTAGGGCTTGACTCCACCGCGAATGATAATTCGACTTACAGAGTAGATATGAGGAATCACGTAAATCCGGCTAGTTTCTTACAGGAATTGGAGAAGGGGATGCAGGCCGTAAACCCTGATGTTGTGATAACAAGGAAAGGGGATAGTATTGATTTCCCTGCCATGATGTCAATTGCGTCTTCTGCAAATGTCGGATTGAGGTTGGGGAGAGATGGCAGAAACGTCGTCTTGAGACGGAGGTCAATCACGAATTGGAGTTATGGTAGACTCCTGAAATCGGAAGCTTACCATGCATTGCAGGGTAGATTGCATATCGATTTGGGGCACTCATTCATCGGTAAAGAAGGGGGCATCGAGGGGTTGATTGAGATTTCAAGAATATCTGGCATACCAGTTCAAGATTTATCCAGGCTATCGCCCGGGTCTGCGATATCTGCTATACAAATTAACCAATCAATGAATGATGGCGTGCTCGTACCTTGGAAGAAGAATAGAGCTGAAGATGTCAAAACAGGTCTAGAGATGGTGATATCAGATCGCGGGGGTTTGTATCTCGATCCGCTTCCAGGAGTGCACAAGGACGTATTTGAGCTCGACTTTGCAAGTCTGTTTCCCAGCATAATAGCGACTCGTAATATTAGTCCTGAAACCATGAAATGTGAATGTTGCAAACCGATTAGTTCAGGGCATTCAAACAACGTAAAATTCCCGCTCGACCCTAAAGAAGCCGAGCATTTAGCGATGAGTCGTACACTTTCAAATGATAATATAGGGCTCACAGTTCCAGAAATTGGAACCTATTCCTGTAGTTTGAAATATGGTTTTCTCCCACGCGTAGTGGCTCCGATAATATCTCGGAGACGCGAATTGAAGTCGCGAATGAAAAAGAAGGGCGACGAGTGGGACAGGCGACAGAATGTGCTGAAGTGGCTCCTAGTCACATGTTTCGGATATACGGGTTACAGAAATGCAAGATTTGGCAGGATAGAATGTCATGAGGCCATATGTGCATGGTCGAGAGAGATTCTACTGGATGCAAAGGACCTGGCCGAGGAAGACGGTTGGAGGTGCATACATGCGATTGTCGACTCCATCTGGTTGGTCGACAACAAAGGCAGAACCTATGAAGAGCAGCGATCTTCGATACAATCTTTGATGTCCAAGATAGAATACAACAGTGGTATCCGAATAGAGTTAGAGGACTTCTACAAATGGATTGCATTTATCCCGAATAAGAAATCAGGAATTCCGTCTTTAACGAAATATTTCGCACATGGGGAGAAGGGTTGGAAAATCAGAGGCATAGAAATTAGACAGCACTCGACCTGTAATTGGATAACAAAAATGCAGACTGATATGCTCAAAAATCTTCAACTCGGTCCGCCTGAAAAGATAATCAGACAAACAATTGGAATTTTTTTCGAATCTGTGTCCAATTTGACTAACGGGGAAGTTCCCCTAACGGATCTTGTAATTTCTAGAAGGGTTCGAAAACGGCCTGAGGAATATAGGGTTTCGAATTTGACCTTAGCTGCATTGCTTAGAGGGAGGCTTTTGGGTCAAGAAGATCTTCTTGGGAGGAAAACACATTTTGTAGTTGTTAATGGATCTAAGGGGGAGCCTGTGGACAGAATCAAATTACGTTCAGAGATAGATTCTAGCTGTTCATCATCAGTCATCAACAGAGATGGGATTGAATTTTACAAGGCGCTCGCACTTCGCGCTTCACTGTCCATACTCTCTCCATTCGGCATTACCGAGGATATCTTGTTGAACGGAGGGCTCGTACAGACTACAATAGATGATTGGTCCCCAGGATAGAAATCAAGCAGCGTAACGCTGAATGGGGCAGTAACCATAGGGCTCGTAGTTAGATCTAGCATGTGGTTTGTTGCAACGATATGCTCTTCTTTCCATGATTTTATTGTGATTCGTTCATCGACTTTCCTTCTGATCTTGTCTGCCATATTCCTTTGATTCAGGGATGCGTCTGATTCAGCCAATGTCAAAACAAAAAGTAGATTCATATTTCTTGACAGCATCTGAATTGTGTCTAAGCATTCTTCGAGCATAGCTCGAGATTCTGCCCTGTTCAACTGTCTATCTGCGAACATCTTCGTAAGGTCGGTAATAACCACCAACCGTGGTTTTCCTCTGCCCGCATACGTTCGTATTTCTTCATCGAGTCTCCTGAGTAAGTCGACCATCTGATGTGCGGTAAATGCTCTACAGGCTCTTAGTAGCTCTATACGGCTAGCGGGCATACCCCTGGCAGATAGTGGGCAGATAAGTGCGGAAGGGTCCAAAGACATCCCCCCATCTAACCAGTAAACTGGACTATCTGACGATATCTCTTCGCAAAGCATCTCAATGACAAATCTCAAGCTGGATTGACGTGAACCCTCTATGAGCAACGAAGTACCTGTTTTAGGCCGTGGGAATATCAAGGACATCTCGTTCACCCCCCAAGATACCGAATCCTGCTCTGAGACCATAGAGCATTCTTACAGATTCGGGAGTTGATTAAATTTTCATATGTTCTTTGACAATTTTCCTGTACAATTCACCGCTTTTCCGGAGTGTTCTTTCTTGAGTCTCAAAATCGACTTCATAAAGCCCGAATCGCATTGAATAGCCTTCGGCCCACTCGAAATTATCCATCAGTGACCAGTGGTGGAATGATTTGATATCGTGTCCCTCGCCAATTGCCTCGGAGAGTATCCAAAGGTGTCTCCTCAGGTGGTCTGGACGGAGGACATCCTTAGAATCTGCAACTCCATTCTCAGTTATTTCGATGGGTACATCCAGTGCAGATACGAGGTCTATTGCCCTCTTGAAACCCTCGGCATACATAGGATAGCCAAATTCAGTTAGGACTTCATTTTCCCTTTTTGCGAATGATAGCTCTCCTGTCGTAGGCATGAATAAGCCCGTAAGGAAGTGAGTGTAGTAATTCAGGCCTATGAAGTCCAAGGAGCCTTTTGACCCGCTTATTCTTGAGCCCAGCATACGTCCTGTCCGTATTCCTCCCAGCCATGCGCCGCTCCAGAGCCACTCTAGCAGTCGGGCCACTGCCCAATCTACAGGGCTCCAACGATTCAATGGATCGAAAAGAGTGACGTTCTTGGCCATGCCTATACAGGCATCGGGTTTTCTGGATTTCAATGAGACGTACAGCTCCGAATGCGCACGCATCAGATTCCTCATAGTTCGTAAAGTCTGCCAGATGGACCTGTGGCCTGGCGGAAACTGTCCGAGAGTGTATCCCATGGAAGAGAATACGATTGGCTCATTTATGGTGCACCACACCTCTACACGATCTGAGAGGGCCTCGAAGACACGCTCGCAGTATGCGACGAAATGAGGGAGGTTTTCCTTCTTGGCGAATCCTCCGCGATCTTCCCACCATGCGGGATGGGAGAAGTGATGCAGAGTGACCACTGGACGTATGCCTCGAGATATCAGATTGTCAACCATGTCCGAATAAGCTTGCAGGGGCTCTGAGTCCCATTCCCCCGCCTCTGGCTCGAGACGGCTCCACTCTATGGAGAAGCGATAGGTCGTCAGGCCCAATTCCGATAGCATCTCGAAGTCCTCTTGCCATCGGTTCCAGTGATCACATGCCTCTCCGCTTCTCTCCAGCCCCCTGGAATCCTCGAACTCCGACCAATTGTTGTGCAGCCCTCCTTCGATTTGATGCGCCGCAGTAGCGGCGCCCCAAAGGAAATCGGCCGGGAACTTAATCGACTCGATATCTATTTCTGACCAGTTCAAATGAGGCTCTGGATAACGCCATCTGCAGTATAACACGAATAGTGCACCCAAGGCCAGAGTGGCCATCAAGACAATCAGAATCCCGTTGAGCACGTGCATGCACAGCAGGTGTGATTCATGAATGTCGTGAAAATATTGATGTTGAGTGAATCATCTCCATATTTGTGCAGCGAGTTGCTATAACACTAGTAGCAGCGGGGCTAATCGGAATTGTTCTCGGCTCATGGCTGACCTACTCCAGCGTGGAAAATCTGTTTACTGAGGTTAATGAGACGGCGGATTCCTTTGAGGAGAGTGGTGAGATAATTTGGGAGGGAAGTTCTCCCGCAACATTCGAGGGTGAGCTCCTTACAACGAGCCTCTACGACGTGCTGATAGAGGATGGACGTAATGTCGATGTCGAGCTGATTGGGGGCGATGGCGACAGGAACAGATTCACTCCATGCGGAGTGAGTTGTAGCTCATCCGAGGATCCCGGGTATTACGTAGCCGGAACGATTTCTATTAGTGACGGGGGCATCTGGAAAATTCGATTCTCCGGAGATGTGGTCGGAGACAGCGATCTCAGGATAAAGGAGTACGAGATACCTTTCTTCGCGGAAGAGTCCGTAAGTGTACTGTTCGGAGTAGGGGGGTGCTGTATCTCAATCGTCTTCCTTGTTGCAGGAGG
>DAVB01000067.1:34832-37550 GCA_002505455.1 Euryarchaeota archaeon UBA52
CTTCCTTGTTGCAGGAGCCATAGTCGGCTTCTCATCAAATCAAGAGAAGGTCCAGCCTGTGGAATGGTGGGTTGCCGAATCGAGCAATAATTGACTGCCCTGTTAACGAAAATTCGAATGTTGACTCATCTTCTTGTCGGAATCCAGTCGCCGATCCACAATGCCATGCCGATCAATGCAGCTTGGATTATACCTCTGATGACATGCGCCCTATTGGAGAACGTATTGCCTCCAATGGGGATGTCGTTAATCCACATGTTGAGGTTGGCCCAATACAGGGCTACGAGCATTAGGGCCATCCCCAAAGCAGCCTCGCTCCTATACTGCGGGAGTATGATGCCGATACCCAGCAATATCTCAAATGCGCCACTCGCATAGACCCAGAATCTAGCGCTACCGAGTATCTCGGGAACTATCGGCTCGAACCACTCTGGGTCGATGAAGTGTTTCACCCCTATCCATATGAATGGAACGCCATAAATCACGGCAATGATGTGCCCGATGTTCTCGTTCATCAGACCATTCGGCCCGGGTCCGCTCGTAAATATCTACAAGGTACGGCCAGTTTTCACTCTACAATCTCTGCGTCCATGATATTTGGCTCGTCAACATTTCTCGTAGGCAGGACTCTGTAAGCTGCGACTGCAACCAAAGATAGCACCAGAAAAGCGGACAAGGCGGATATTGCGATACCTAGGAGGTCACTTTCGCTTTCTGAACCGAGGCCCTCTATGACAAGCAGGACAGGGATCGATGTCCCGCTTCCACTGGCTGATCGGATCTCCAGCGTGTGATTGGATTGATCGAGTGATTTTCTATTGATTTCCAGCGTCCAGTTGAATGGTTCAAGGGGTGTCATCTCTCCATCGACCTCTTCATAGATGGCTTCCTTCCAATCACCAGTATCAAGCCTATACTCAACTCGCTCCACGACTCCCTGGATAGCCCATGAATGGCCTTGTATGACGGTCTTGCTTCCCGTTTCAGTGGCATCCAAGACATGTGTCTGCAAGGTCCATTCTATTGATTCTGACTGGCCGGTATCCTCGAGATGAATTGCCATCTCGACGGCAGCCCTTGCATCGACCATGCCCCATCCGAAATCCTTGTTCCAATAAGGGTCTATTTCTGGGAATGTGGGCTCACCGCGCCTCTCCGCAGTTTGCTTCAGGACCTCTCTGATAGCCAGGGGGTGAAGATCGGGGTTGGCCTCTATCACCAGAGAGATTACACCCGTCACAGCTGGAGTGGCGTATGACGTTCCCGAGCCTCGCCCGGTGTAATCGTTGGAAGAGGCATCTTGGCCTGGGACATTGTTGTTGCAACCTCCGCTGGAAACGCACCCCTCGGCCTGAATGATGTTTGAGCCCGGAGCGGTTACATCCGGCTTGAGTTCGTTGACTGGATTACTGTCGCCATTGTCCCTTCGAGGGCCTCTGCTGGAATAACCTGCGATGGTGTCATCATCACGATCGATGGTATTCTGATCGTCAGTGGCGCCGACTGTGACTGACAGACTGCTGGACCCCATTCCAGAGAGGCCGTCATTATCCGGCCCATCATTGCCTGCAGCGACACTGACCGTTATTCCGGCGAGAGTTGCCTCATCGAGTATCCTGCTATGCATGTCCTCTCCATCACTGCCTCCGCCCTCGTGGCTAGTGATGCCCCATGAAAGAGAGATTATGTCGATGCCATGAAGCGATTCGTCCACCCCTGGCCAAGGAGTATCCTTGTTATCGATAATCCACTGTATACCATTCATTGCTGACTCATAGAATTCTTGCTCCAAGAGATAGTTTTCAAACGGGCCTGCCCCTACATCGGTTCCAATTCGGACGTCGATCAAGGTTGCATTGGGTGCAGACCCATAGAAATCGGTCTGCTCCCCATCGGGGCCAATCCCTGTTGCAGCAGCCATGCCCATGCAGGCTGTGCCGTGCTGATTCGCATCGTCCGGGTCGAATGACCCATCTGCTTGTCTGCCTCCTGAAAGAATGCACATGGGATCTGAATGAACGAAGCAAACCGCATCATAGCCTGCTACATGCTTCCCAGCTAGTCCGGGATGCTCGCTGTCGACGCCAGTGTCTGTTAGAGCGATATTCACGCCTTGTCCTGAGACTCCGAGGTCCCATGCTCCTTGCGGGTATATTTCAGAAGATCTGGATTTGGTGGCTGGGGTCTGTATGTCGCCATAAAATTGCAGGACGCCGTACTCCTCGACCATTACAACGCCTTCCAGCAAGGCCAGAGTTGGGATGGCGCTGGAATTGATCTCGCCCAGCAATAAAGCATCGACTGCTGGGATGTGGATCGCAGACTCCACACCCAAGCCATGGACAGCCTCGATGTCTTCCGGGCCTATGTCGCGCCCATATGACAATCCCACCCAGCTCCAATCTGCATCTTCTTGAAGCGAGTCGTGAATGCCATTCCTATCCAAGTCCATGGATGTGCGCTCCCACCATGGGGGATCTGGTGCATGGAGCGAATACTGAGAAGGCACATCTAATGACCAGCCTTCAGCGATATCCTTGGCGATATGGCCTTCTTCAGCGACTTGACTGGCTGGCATCACGAGACTGCCGGTAATGGGAGTCAGGAGTACGATTACCAACATTCCTGCTCGTAAACTCCGGATACCCATAGCCATGCGACCTTGCCACTCATCAAGAATAATGCGCATTTGTAGGTGGTGGGCGATACAGGATTCGA